>JAZSIM010000001.1:0-24738 GCA_045533835.1 Acutalibacteraceae bacterium | reverse complement strand
TCAAGAAATCTCGAATTTACTGTTCACAAGTTGTACTTGTTAAACTCAAATTAATCTTCAAGGGTTTCATTTTTGTCGTTGTTTAATTTTCAAGGTTCGTTGCCCTCTCTCAAGAGTGCCTTGTGATTATATCACAGCGTTTCTTCCTTGTCAAGGGCTTTTTTTAATTTTTTTGAAATTCTTTTTTCAGTCGTTTTCGACTGAATCCGAATCTCTTTGCGCTCTTTTCGGGCGCTCGGTAATCATATCACATCCGATTGCCTTTGTCAAGAACTTTTTTAAGTTTTTTTGCACTTTTTCAGGAGGACACGTCTGCGCGCTGTCGCTCTCTCGAGTGCTTGCATATATTACCACAGGAAATCGCAATTGTCAACACTTTTTTTAAAGTTTTTCGTCACATTTTACAACGGAGCCTGGCGTTTCTTGTGCGTTATGCCATATATTCCGTCCTTTTGTCCTATCGCACACTATATATATGATTCAAAGAACAAAAACTTTTTTCATTTTACTATATAGTGCTCCGTTAATTCAGCAATATAAGCTGAAAGCTCTGCTTTCAACGGCGCTTCTGCAATATCATAAAGAGGAACCAGCACAAAATCTCTGTCCTTCATTCCCGGATGCGGCAGCTTCAGCTCATCAGTATTTCGTTCTTCACCCTCGTAAAGTATCAGATCAAGATCAATGATTCTCGGTCCGTTTCTGAATTCTCTGATTCTTCCCATACCTGCTTCTATACCAAGACATACGCCCAGAAGAGCTTCGGGAGAAATGTCAACCGATAATTTTACGCAGGCGTTTGAGAAATTATGCTGTGCCTCATACCCCCAGGGAATGGTTTCATATACGGGGGACAGCTTTTCAATGGTTATACCCGGCACAAGGCCGAGGGCCGACACCGCGTTTCTGATATTCTCTTCCCCGTTTCCCATATTTGAGCCGAGGGCAACAAATGCTGTCTTACTCATTTTCTTTTTCTCCTGATTTCCGTAGCAACCCATGAAAAATCCGCTTTTATGGGAGCTTCGGGCTTCTTAAGAAGTATCTCGCACTCCTGCACCTTATCAAAGCTATCAAAAATTGCATCGGAAACAACCTGGGCTGCCTTTTCAAGAAGATCGTACTTTTCGGCAGCAAAGACTTCTCTTACCTTCTTTATAATTTTTGCATAGCTCACGGTATCGTCAACATTATCGCTCACACAAGGCTTAGCAAGATCTGCCCATACCGTTATGTCAAGCACAAAATTCTGTCCGTTTATTTTTTCTTCATCGTTTACTCCGTGATAAGCAAAGAGCTTCAGGTCCTTAATTATTATTTTATCCATAGCATACACCTCCCGTGTATTGTATCACACACCGTTTTTTTAATCAATCGGAAATATTGACAGAAATATCCTTAATATGTATAATTATTATAATATGCTATTTAAGAATATTATTAACATCATCAATACGGATACACACAGGCACAGTCTGTTTTTTGTATTAATAAACTTCTGAAGGAGGGAGAACAAAAAAACGGTCAGAGTATTACAAAAACTATTTTTTACAAAAAAAATAACATAAGGACACTTCAACATGAAAAACAATATAAAAAAAGGCGTTCTCAGAGGAAAAATCCTTATCCGCATACTGAGAACAATCGTAAAAGTCCCTGCAGTTAAAATTCTGCAGTTTACAGATAAGGAGGTCCGGATCAAGGACAAGCCCTATCTCGTTTTTGCAAACCACTCCGACACAATTGACCCTGCATACATAATCAAAACAACAAAAAAATACGTCCGCTTCGTTATGAGCGACCACGTAATGCGCATGGGACTTATAGGAAAGCTTTACAATCTTCTTGATGCTCCCATAGTTTTTGAAAGAGAAAAGGGCACGGATGCTCTTTATAAAAGCATTGTCGATAACATCAAGGCCGGAATAAACGTTGCGATGTACCCCGAGGGAGCGCTTACCAACACCGGAGAAACGGGATTCATTTCAAAAAGAAATGCCGCGCTTGTAAAGGAATGCGACTGCACCTTTGTCACCTACAGAGGCAGAGGCGGATATCTCAAAAAGCCCCGTTGGGCAAAATCAAGCCGCAAGGGCCCCATCTTTGGTGAGGTTGTAAACGTTTACTCAAGAGAGCAGATACGCGCAATGTCCGAGGATGAAATTTACAAGCATATCCTTGAGGATCTCTACGTCAACATTTACGACGAGCAGAGAAAGGATCCCCGCGCTTATATCGGAGAGGACCCCGCAGAGCACGCAGAAATTATTCTCTACGGCTGTCCCAAGTGTAAAAGCATAGGCAATCTCAGAACAAAGGGCAGAGAAATCTTCTGCACCTGCGGCTTCAGGGCGGAAATTGATGATTACGGCTTCTGGCACGGAGAAAATATGGAATTTGACAACATCCCTGCCTGGGACAGCTTCCAGAAAACACTCTTAAAGGAAATCACCGACCGCTCAAAGGGCACCGGTGAATTGCTGTTCAGGGACAACTCACAGCAGATTTACAGCATAAAAGACGGTGAGAGCACCACGCTTTCGGAGGACGGAAAGCTTGAGCTTTTCGCTGACCGTGTGGTAATCACAGCGGATAACGGTGAAATCACTATTCCCCTGAATGATATAAACTCAGTCAAAACATCTTCAAAAATGAATATTCTTCTTGTAACGGATGAGGGCTATTTTGAAATCAAGAGCTCATACCCGCGCTCCGCAACAAAATACATCGTTGCAATAAGATACCTACAGGGCAAAGAAAACTTCTGATAAAAAAATTCGCCACGGCAGAGTACCTCTGTCGTGGCAGTTTTTATTCTTGTTTATCAGGGCTGATAAGAAACAGGCAGATGCTCGGTTTCTGATTCAATGCTTATAAAGTTATTATGCCTGAAGTATGTCCAGTACATCCTGAAGGGCTTACAGAAATCATCACAGGGAACAAAAAGCTGCTCTCTTGCAAGACGAAGACAGGGAGCCGTCATCTTGATTTCTCCGTCCTTTGTTAACATTACATCGGAATTTTCAGTAAATTCGGCAAATCTGTCATAAACCTCAACTCTCATCTTGCCGACAGAGTGCTTGGATTCACCGCCCATAAATTTTACTATCTGCCCTGCAGGCACGTACCACACACCGTCAACACACTCGGGAAGAGTTCCCATAACACAAAGACCGAGGTCATAGCCCTTAAACTTAAGACGGGGACGGTTATAAACCGGAGCGCGGCGGATGGGAGTAATGCTGTCCTCCCCCTTATCAATAACGCAACGGTCAACAATTCTTCCGTCTTCAACGTAAGCGGTAAGCGTACACTTATCCCCGTCAATATCAACGATGCTGAACATTGAAAGGTCTTCCTCGTGCTCGTAGGTACAGTCATTCCACACCTTGGGCACAACTCTTGTTCCGGGAGGATTGCGATTACCGCTTCCTATATTATAATGTATAGTTCCCTGGGAGGGCTTATCATAAAGACCGTCATCGCGTCTGGGGAAGGAGCGTGCAAAGGAATGCTCGTGTCCCGAGAACATAATGTCATATTTTTCAATGCCCTCCTTCATCGGAGGATAGGTTTCATAGCATTCAAGATTAGGACCTGAATAGCAAACGGGGAAATGGTGAGCGGCAAATCTCCATTTTGCATCGCTTTCCTCCGAGGTCTTCTTAAGCCATTCGTTTATATATTCAAAGCCGCTTGTACCGGCAATTGCAAAAAGCGTATTTCCGTAGCGGAAGGAATAGTTGGGAATCTGCCAGCCCTCAGGACCGTTTTCGGGATATGAATATCTTAACTGATTCGTAAAATATGTTGCGTGCTCGGAATAATACTTTCCGGTGAAGGTAAAATAGTCCTCAAAGCCCATATCATCGTGATTACCCATGCAGAACTGCACGGGGATATATTCACATATACCGCGAAGCCCCTCAAAAAGACCTGTCCACTGCACGTCCGTCTGTCCGCAGTTGGTGTTGTCACCTGCAGTAAGAATAAATTCACACTCGGGATGCTCGGAAAGAATCTTTTTTACAACCTCACCGAGAACGCTGTAATCGGCAGGAGGCTCAGGACCGCCCGTCTGCACGTCGGAAAGACAGAGGAACGAGAACTTCCCGGTATCCTTTGCTGCAGTTCTGAAGAAATAAACTTCACTTCTGTTTTCATCGCTTCCGCAGCTGTATTCATAATACGTACAGGGCTCAAGCTCTGTCATATCCGCAAAAAAGAAGCTGCTTTCATCAACGTCAGTCTTAAAGGTATTTCTCTTTGCGTCTGCTCTCTTCCATTCATCGGAGCTGTCCTTTTTTCTGTAAAGAGCATATCCCTCCGTAACGGAAACGTCAGTACGCCATCTTACCGTCATATTTTCGGCAGGATCATTCTTTACAGAAAGCATTATCTGGTCAGGGGTAATTTTTGAACCCCTTATATTTTTCCAGATTTCAGCAGTCATAAAACCATCTCTTTTCCTGATTTATATATTACATTATATATAAAGCCTTACAATAAAACAAGTCAACAATTTGTTTTAAATAAAAAACTGCAGAACACAGCTGTATTCTGCAGAATTATTTTACTGCACCTCAAGCACAAGTCCCTGAAGCGTGCAGTCAACGTTATAAATATCGCTTCCCGATTCATCAAGTCCGAGCTGATAGGTGGGCACCTGAAGAGTAAGGTTGATTTTTGTTCCCGAGGGTACATCATCCCCGACCTTATATGTAATATTACAGATATCATCATCGGTAACGTCATAGGTTGCGGCAACCATACCCCTTACAATAACGTACTCTTCGTCTGCTTTTGTTTCGTTGTTTGCGGCAAGAATAAGCTCTGAAAGACAGGTTTTTACATCTGATATCTCAAGTGCATCATCTGCAAAGACAAAAACATCAAAGCAGGCAGTAAGGGGAGCATCGGCAATATGAAGAGTGACCGTAATTTCCTCACCGGGAGCAACTGCTGTTTTCTCGCTTACAAGAGAAATAACGGGGACTGTTGCTGCTTCGGTTGCTTCCTCTGATGTCACTTCTTCATTGCTGTCCGTGCAGGCAGCAAAAGAAAAAAGCATCATCAAGGCAATTAAAATACAAAATATCTTTTTCATAAGCATCAATAATTTCCTACAAAATCTCTTAATTTTTTACTGCGGTTGGGATGGCGGAGCTTTCTGAGGGCCTTTGCCTCAATCTGTCTGATACGCTCTCTCGTAACCTTGAATTCCTTACCGACCTCTTCAAGCGTTCTGGGATGGCCGTCAGTAAGACCGAAGCGGAGATCAAGCACCTTTTCTTCTCTGGGAGTAAGGGTTGCAAGTGCTTCTGCAAGCTCCTCCTTAAGAAGTGCCTGCGTTGCAGCCTCAGCGGGAGATACTGCATCGTCATCCGGAATAAAATCACCGAGATGGCTGTCCTCCTCCTCGCCGATGGGAGTTTCAAGGGAAACGGGCTCCTGAGCAACACGCATAATCTCTCTGACCTTATCAATGCTCATATCAAGCACCTGTGCGATGTCCTCTGCAGTAGGCTCCTTGCCGTTCTGATGAAGAAGCTGAGTCTGAGCCTTTTTAACCTTGTTGATTGTTTCAACCATATGAACGGGAATACGGATGGTTCTTGCCTGGTCTGCAATTGCACGGGTAATAGCCTGTCTTATCCACCATGTAGCATAGGTTGAGAACTTGAAGCCCTTGGTATGATTGAACTTGGAAACAGCCTTCATAAGACCCATGTTGCCTTCCTGAATAAGATCAAGGAACTGCATACCTCTGCCTGAATACTTCTTTGCAATACTTACAACAAGACGGAGGTTTGCATTGATAAGTCTTTCACGGGCAACAAGTGTTTCACCGAGATAGGTAATCATCTCTCTTAAATCCGCATCGTTATGTGTTTCAAGGAACTTATCAACGCTGATGTCATATTCGGCACCCTCTTCTCTGAAAAGGTACTTTGTCTGACAGCGGAGATATCTTTCAAGGAAGCTTACAATATTTGCGTTTCTTAAGAAGCAATCATAGCCCTTCATAATATCCTTGCGCTCACGCTCAGTTGTCACGGAAAGGAATTCCTCAAGCTCAACCCCCTCCTCATACTCTCTGTATCTTGCAAGAGTTTCGGCGCTCATAAGCTCCTCCTCAGCAGAAAGAAGGGAGTGCTTACCGATATCCTTGAGATATGTTCTTACAGCATCCTCGGGAGTAGTCTGCTTGTTGTCATCGGCATCATATTCCTTTACGTTGTCCGCATCGAAGTTAAGAGATTCGATAGCGTTTTCATTCATATCGTCATTGATTTCGATTTTGAGAGCATCAAGCTCCTCGTAGAACTTTTCAAGCTCATCAACCTCAAAGTTGTAATCGATCATAATGCTGTCGATTTCCTGAGCGGAGATTTTGCCTGTAGTCTTTGCTCTTTCAATCAGTTTTTTTATGGCGTTCTGTTTCTCATCCATATTTATACACCCTCCGGTTTATTATTTCTTCTCTTATTTTTGAAAAGCTGAAGATACTCATCCGATGACAGCCCTTTTATATCGGGAGCATTCTTCTTGCTCTTTTCTTCTGTAAGCGTTGCGGCACACTGCCTGCATTCCTCAACGGAATTTGCAATGGTTTCCCCCTTTGCAAGAAGATACGACAGATATGACATATCCTCGTTTTCGGTATTCTCCCCGAAGGAAAACAGCTCCAGACTTCTGCCCGAATTGATTCTTTCCGCAATATCGGTAAAAAATCTTCTTCCGAATTCCGTCACAAAGGTATCTGCAGACAGAACGCCCGACAGCTTTTTAAGGTAATCGGGATGCTTCAGAAGTGTAGCAAGAATAATTTCCTCTGCCTTCACCGCTCTCACATTTCCCGCAGCCTCGGGATTCGGAGAGCTTCTCTTCTCCTCACCAAGCACGGTTTTCATTGCCGCGCCGAACTGTGCGGCCTCCTGAGCCTTTTTTCTGAAGCTCTGCTGCTTTCTTATCTGCGCCTCAAGCGCCTTCTTTTCAACGTCAAGCTCCGAAGAGAGCTTTGATGTATATAAATCTCTCTCGATGGCATTACCGACACCTGCAAGAACAACCACAGCTTCGTTCAGAAAGCCCAACTTCCCGTCCTCCGTTGTCACATCATACCGGCTTCTTGCATCATTCAGAGCAAACTCCGTATCGTTTACTGCCGAGGAGATTATTTTTTTCATTCTTTCCTTACCCTGAGTTTTGATTATCTCATCAGGATCCTTGCCGTCCGCAAGGTGCATAATTTTCAATTTCAGCGGAGATTCGCTCAGCATTGCAAGCGCCCTTTTTGTTGCTTTCTTTCCTGCCTCATCCGAGTCAAAGCACAGCGTCAGCTCGTCGCAGTATCTCACAAGCAGAGAAATCTGCTCCTTCGTGAATGCAGTACCGAGCCCCGCAACCGCATTGGAAAAGCCTGCCTGGTGCATAGCGATAACGTCCATATATCCCTCGCAGAGAATAAGCCTTCTGTCCGCATTGTTCTTTGCAAGATTAAGGGCATACAGGTGCTGGCTTTTTTTATATACGGGGGTATCCTTCGAGTTCAGGTATTTCGGCTTCGAATCGTCAAGCACACGTCCGCCGAATGCAATTACGTTGCCTCTCAAATCAATTATGGGAAACATAAGACGGTTTCTGAAGTTATCAATAGTCCCGCCCTTTGAGGTTTTTCTGGCAAGATCAAAAAGAACAAGCTCCGTTTCCGTAAAGCCCTTTGTCTTCATATGCTTTACAAGTGAATCCCATCTGTCGGGCGCAAAGCCCAGCCCGAAGTGCTTCACCGTTTCATGAGAAAGCCTTCTTTTATCAATATATGCTCTTGCCTCTTTTGCTTCCTCTGTAAAAAGAGTAGCATGGAAAAATCTTGCCGCCTCACGGTTTGCCTCATAGCAGCGTCGCCTTAATCTGTGAGCCTCATCGTCCACGGGATCAAGAGGCATAGCCATGCCTGCCTTTTCACAAAGAAATCTTACAGCATCCGTGTAATCAAGCCTTTCGATATTCTTTATGAAGGTTATGGCATCTCCGCCTGCTCCGCAGCCGAAGCAGTAGTAGGAATTCGTGTCGTTATAAATTACAAAGCTGGGAGTTTTTTCGGTGTGAAAGGGACAAAGAGCAACGGGATTTCTTGAGCCTCTGTGCCTGATTTCCGTATATTTGCCGATAAGCTCCTCAATATCGGTTCTGGCGCGCAGCTCAGAAAGAAAACTATCGCTGAATCTCATTTTCACATCCTCTTTCCCTCAGAAATACAAGTTTCAAATACTATATATGCAAAAAAGATTTAAAATCCTTTATTTTTTTCAAAAATAATTATTTTTTTATATACTGTCAAATTTTTCGCCTGTTTTTTCAGCCGTTACCCTGCCGAAGCTTACTTCAGTAAGTTCTTTTCTGAAGGCTTCCTCTTCCTTGGTCTGCAGACGGAACTCCATGGTAACATTCTCTCCGAAATCCGTGCCTTCAATTATTCCGCCGAACTCTGGAACAAGAGTCGAAAGCCTGCCGTAAAAGCCGTAATCACATACGACCTTAAGCACACTGCAGGGGCTCATCCTTATGATATTCGCACCCTCAACCGCAATTTTTGCACTGTGGGAATATGCGCGCACAAGGCCGCCTGCACCCAGAAGAATGCCTCCGAAATATCGCGTAACCACAACACACACGTCCGTAAGACCGCTTTTTTTGATAACGTCAAGCACGGGAACGCCTGCGGTTCCCTGAGGCTCACCATCATCGGAATATCTCGAATACTCGGGAGTTCTTATCTGATAGGCATACACGTTATGCGTTGCATCGGAGTGTTTTTTTCTTATCTCGTTTATAAACTCAACCGCCTCCTCCTGGGTTGTGACGGGGCAGGCATAGCCTATAAATCTTGACTTGTTGATTATATACTCTTCCTCGTAACGATGTTCAATTGTGATATATTCTTTCATACTCTTCACCGTGGTAAAAAAATTTCCCATCTAAGGAAAAAACGGCATTTTTTACAAAATGCCGTTCCTGAATGCCAATATGTCAACTATTACTTGGTTTCGATATTATAGCGCTTCTTGAATCTGTCAACACGTCCGCCGGTATCTACGAGCTTCTGTTTACCAGTAAAGAAAGGATGGCAGCTGGAGCAGATATCTACACGAAGGTTTTCCTTTGTGGAAGAAGTTTCGATAGTTGCACCGCAAGCACACTTTACAACGGTGGGCTTATAGTTGGGATGGATTCCCTGCTTCATAATACGTTTCACCTCTTTCAATATAGTAACAGCATAAATAAACAGTCGAAATACACTTTTCAACATACTTCCGCTTAAATAGCAAAAGCATTTTATCACAGACTGTCCGAAAATGCAAGTGTTATTTTGAAAAAAATACACAAATAATCAGAATTTGAGGGACAGACTCTCCTTAAGCCTCAGAGAATACAGAATACATTCCTTAACGTTTACTCCCATTGACTTTTTAAGAGCCTCGCTGTAAAGCCTCATCTGAGAGATATAACGCTCGCCAAGCACAGATATGTCGCTTATGCTGTCGGTTTTGTAGTCAACGATAACCGCTCCGTCATCCTCAAGGAAAAGAAGGTCGATTTTTCCTATAATAACGGTTTTTTCATCCCTGAACTCATCGGGAATACTGCTGTCAAGCTCGCAGACGGACTTTGCCATGGTAAATTGCTTTTCACGGAAAACCGCCCTGCTGCCCTCGGCTCTTCTTAAAATATCGGAATTCACAAAAAAGTCAATCGAGCTCTTGTCTACAAGCTCACGCTGCTTTTCCGTAAGCCTTCCGCTTTCCGTAAGTCTTATAAGCTCCGCTTCAACGGATTCTCTGCATTTTCCGAAATCACAGAACTGAAGGAATCTGTGCGTTGCGGTTCCGATATCCGAGGGAGATGCCGTTTCGGCAAACATAAAGGCGGGGACGCTTTTACCGAAATTAACACTGTCAAAGTGCTCTCCGTCAAGGCTTGATGCCGTATGCTTGGATCGGCAGCGTGCCACCTCCTGCCATTTGTAGCGGAAGGATGCACGGCGCTTTATTTCCTCCGTAAGAGCTTCGTCGGAAGGGACTGACTGCTTAAGCTCCTGAGCCTCCTCGGGACAATCATCCTCCTCCGGAAGAATAATGTGAACCTCCTCTTTTTCGCGCTTGCTCTCATAAACAGAATTTCTGAGAAGTCTTCCGTCGGGATGCAGAATAAGAGTGCTTATAATCCACCTGGAGGCATCGATTGAATGCTTCACAAAATAAGGATGAGGCTTGTCCGTACCGGAAAGAAGATTTCTTATGTCCGCAATTGTTTTATCCCTGTTTTTAAGTGCTGTTACAAGAAACAGCCTCTGCTTTGCACGGGTAAGTGCAACGTAGCAGACGCGAAGCTCCTCAGAGAGAGTTTCGTTATTATTGATTTTCTTCACGGCAAGGGAAGAAAGAGAATCATACTTTTTGATGTTCTCAGGCTCGGGAATTTTAAGCCCGAGTCCCGCATTATGGTTGATAACAAGGTCGGCATTTATATCGGTTTTATTGAACTTCTTGAAGGTGCCTGTAATAAACACAAAGGGGAATTCAAGTCCCTTTGATTTATGCATACTCATAATTCTTACCCCGTTTCCGCCCGAGGCACCGCCCGTGTCCTTACCGTTTTCGCGCAGAAGCTCCATATATCTTACAAAGCCGCCGAGGGACGCATAATTTTCACTTACGCCCTCAGCTTTTGACAGCAGCTTCAGAAGATTCTTTCTTCTGTTCTCACCGTCCTTCATAGCCTTTGCAGCAAAAAGGAAGGCTGTGCTGTCATAGATTTCGCGAAGCAGCTCTCCTACGGGGAAGCAGGCTGCAATACGGCTGAAATACGAAATACTATCACGGAGCTTCATGCACCTTGCGTCACCCGCCCCTGCCGCAGAAAGCACAGCCCCGTAAAGGGACAAGGCATCCGGGAAGGCAAGCCTTAATTCCGCCGTGTCATCAGGCGTAAAGCCGAACAGCGGGGACAGCATAACAGCAAGCATATCAACGTCCCTTGCAGGGTTATCAAGCACTCTCAGATATGACATAACCGTTTTTATTTCGGGAGTTTCAAAGAAGCTCTGCCCCACATCCGAGGAAACGGAGATGCCTCTTTTTTCAAGCTCCCTTATATACACGTGGGCAATGTCCGAGGGTGAGCGCATAAGAATACAGAAGTCCGTGGGCTCTGCTTTTCTCTCTCCCCTGCCGTCGGAAACAGTAACCCCCGCATCAAGATATTCCTTTATTCTTCGTGCAATATATTTTGCCTCCGTGCAGGCCTGTCCGTCCTCTCCTGCCTGCAGAAGTACTGCTTCGACATCTGCGGACGGCACGTAATCCGCCTTTTCGGGGAAATTCAGCCTTTCATCATCATTATATTCAATTTCTCCGCACTCAGGCGTCATAAGACGGGAAAACATAAAATTCACGAAATCAAGAATTCCCTTGCGGCTTCTGAAATTATGGCCGAGAATAATTTTTGATTTTTCCGCATTTCCGTCATAGCGGGGAAATTCATTGCATTTTTCAATAAATATTTCGGGACTTGCAAGTCTGAAGCGATAAATGCTCTGCTTTACGTCGCCTACAAAGAACATATTCTTCCCGTCCCTTGAAACGCTTCGGAAAAGAGTATCCTGAGCACGGTTTGTGTCCTGATATTCATCTATAAGAATTTCCGAATATTTTTCGGTAAGCTCCCTTGCGAGCGGTGTTTTTCCGTCGGGGGAGGAGGAATCATAGAGAAGCTTTAATGCAAAATGAGCAATATCGGGAAAATCATAGGCGGACATTTCCTTTTTTGTTTCAAGGAGCCTTTCGTTATACTCAAGCACGGTAAGGGAAAGCTCCTTCACAGTTTCGCTCAATATTGCCGTATCCGATGCATTTTCCTCTTCGGTAATGCTTATATATCCGCATATTTTTTCAATAACGTCCTTGTAGGCATCTCTTTTTGCATGAGAGGAACACTTTACGGGGTTATCCGTATATCCCCTCGGTGCAGCGGGCTGTCTTGTGCCGACTGCAGAATGAAGAGAGGACACAAGGCTTATTTTTTCATCCCAGGGTGCCTTCTCAATAAGCGCACGGTATTTCTTAAGAAGCGCATTTTCACTCTCATAAACGCTTATATACTTCTTGGCAAGCTCAGCATCCGTAAGAATTTCACCTATTGCCGCATCCGACAGATATATACAGTAATCGATATCGGACAGCATTTCCTCTGCAAGATATTTTCCGTAAATACTGTCCTGTGCCTTGCAGGAAGAAAATCTGAGATACAGCTCACCGAGCCATTTTTCCGGCTCAGCCTCACTCATGGAAAAGTCAGACAGATCTGTTACGGTACTGATAAGACGGGAATCGTTTTTACCTGACTCAAACATCCTTGCAAGCGGAAGAAAGGTATCCGCACATTCCGTGAATCTGCGTTCAAGCACACTTACTGCAGTTTTTCTTTTAAGTGCGCTGCATTCGCCCTCCTCAAGAATCCTGAAGTCCGCCTCAATCCCGAGGGTATGGCAGTTTTCCTTTACAAGATTCATTGAAAAGGAGTCCATTGTGCAGACCTGCATCTCACCGAGAACGGCAAGAAGAGAGGTAAACTCACTTCTTTTCCCGGGATTCTTTGCCATAAGAGCAGATATTCCCGAATATATTCTTGAACGCATTTCTGCAGCTGCCGCATTTGTAAAGGTAACAACAAGCAGAGAATCGGGTCTTACGCCGTTTTCCCCGTCAGTCAGTCTTCTTACGATTCTTTCCGTAAGAACGCTGGTCTTACCGCTTCCTGCGGCAGCGGAAACGAGAACGGTTCCGCTTTTTGCTTCGATTGCATTTTTCTGGGCATCAGTCCATTGTCTTTCAGCCATCCATCCCGCCTCCTTCCAGTATTTTTACGGCTTCTCCGTGCTTTATGGATTTAAGCTCTTTTTTTTCATCTGCTTCGGTTCTTCTGCATACGTCCTTAAAGTCACAATATACACAGGTGTTTTTGTATGATGATGAGCCGACAGCGGGGAGCGCCTCAATTTCACCCAGATGAAGCGAGGTACCCATTCCCTCAAGCATCGAATCAATCCTTTCGTGCAGAAGGCGGAAGCCCTCGTATGAAAGAAGGGTACCCTGAAGCACGCCGTTTTTATCAATAAAGGCATTTATGAATCTGCCCCCGCAGCCCTCTTCCATTGCATCTATGATTTTCTCATCGCTGAGAAGCATTCCGTTCATTCTGCCGTTTTTAAGCTTCTGATTCTCAATTTCCTCTTTTGTAGCGTGTCTTGGCAGTCTGTCACCCGAATTATTTGCCGGCACGTACATAATTCCCGCAGGCACGGTTTCTCCGAATTTCTTCTTTCCGTTATCCCACAGACACATAAGATATATAAGCATCTGCATATTAAGCCCGGAGAAGACGTCACCGAGCTTGAATTCCTTACCGCCCGTCTTATAGTCAACAACTCTTAAATATGCCTTACCCTCATCATTGAATACGTCAACCCTGTCAACCTTACCGCTTATGGTAACGCTGCCTCCGTCGGGAAGCCTTATCACATAAGGCTCAACATCCTTGCCTCGGGCAATTTCAAGCTCCACCGCAACGGTTTCAAATCGGCTGACCCTGAATTCCTCTATCATACGAAGAAGAATCTGCACGGCAGTATCCTTTGCCTTTTCAAGGCTCCTTCTGAGCAGAACGCTCATTTCTTCCCTTCCGCCCATAAACTCGGTAATAAAGTCCTCGGTTATGGCACTGACCTCTGCACTCAGCTCGGAAAGCGTCATAAGGGTCAGCTCCTTATTTTTCCTTGACAGAAGAATCTTTTCAAGGACATGGTGAATAAGAAGACCGTTGATTCTCGCATCAAGGTCTGCTGTACGCAGCTTCTTTACCTTCATACCGTACTGGCAGAAATACCGGAAGGCACAGCTGTAGTAAACCTCCGCCTTTGAAGGGGAAATATACATATCCCGGGAAAACAGTCTTGTTGCGGTATCCGTGCTTTCTATTCTGAAGGGAATGCGCTCCGCCGCATTTTTCACGGCATTAAGCTTCCCTGCATAATCCGTACCGGCAATATATTCCTTAAGCGATGCGCTGTAGGACGTATTCTCTCTGAACAGAGAGGCACACTCCTCAAATGCACTCTCGGTGCTTCCGATTCTGTCAAGAGAGGATAGCTCACCTGCATCAACATAAGCACAGCCGGGTAAAATTCCGGTAATCTCATTTATTATTTCCGAGCATCTCAGCTCCGCGCCGTCAGGTGAGTTTTCGGAATAAGAAGCAAAAAGCCGCTCACCTGCACCCGTCAGCACGGAATATGCTATCATGCGCTCCTCGGCATAGGCATTTTCGGGAATATTTTCCAGAAGGAAGCCGCCTGCACTCAGCACTCTTTTTTCGGCAGGTGAAAACAGTCCCGCAGAAACGGGCGGCTGAGGGAATATGCCCTCGTTACAGCCTATAACAAATACCGCACGGGGCTGAAGGTGTCTTGTTCTGCCCGCCTGACCGATTACAATTTCATCTATACCTGCAGGTATTCTTCCGATATCCGCGGAAGAGAATATTATTTTAAGAAGCTCATAAAAACGTCCGGCTCCGATTTTTCTGCCGTTCAGCGCACCGTTAAGCGCATCAAGGGTTTCCGTTACGGTGTCCCACACGGATGCACATTCAATGGCTGTAGCCTCAGCACCGTTTTCATAAAGATATTCGGCATATGCTTTGAAATTTCCGGAGGCCTCAATATCCTGCAAAAACATAAACAATGCCTTGCAGGGAGGAATTTCGCTGTCAGAGGAAAGATTTCTGCGAAGCATAAAAAGCGGCTCCGTAACTCTTCTTCTTATGCCGTTTATTCTGTCAAGAAGCGCTGCGGCTTCGGGAGATTCACGCTCTCCGTAGCCGTCGGGATGTCCCGTAAAGGGCTTTGCCCAGCCGCCACCCTCGGTCTGCCACACGTAAACGTAGTTTTCAAGAAGAGCGCATTCCTCTGAAGAAATTCCCGTAATTCCCGTTTTTATAAAATTAAAAATCTCCTCGGTCTTAAAGCCGTATGCAGCAACCGATACAGCGCTGAGAATCATTTTGACAAGAGGATATTCAAAAAGGGATACCCTTTTATCCTGAAACACGGGAATGGAATATTTTTTAAGGGAAGCAGTAAGATTTCTGACGTAAGAGCCGTCCCTGTCATAAACGGCAATATCCTTACAGCGGTATCCGTTTTCCAGAAGCTTCTTAATCTGCAGCGCAACGGTATCGCACTCGCTGTACATATTCTCGGCGGAAATCACGGTAACGTTTTCGGCTTTGTCACGGAAGATCTCCTTTTCACCGCAGAAAAGGGATGATGCCAGGGCAGCCAGAGCCTTGTCGGGATGCTTTTCCTCAAGCTTTTCCTCCCTGCAGGCTACACCCTTGAGGGTCGCTGCTGCACGGAGCTTTCTGCAGTTTGAAACCGCATGCCTGAATGCCTCACTGTCAAAGGCAGACACCGAATCGGGTGCATATACCGAAACAAAGCAGTCCTCTGTCTGGGAAACAATTTCGGCAATAAGCTTTATCTGTGCACCCGTAAAGCCTCTGAAATCATCAAAGAAAACGTAAGAACCTCCGAATATTCTGTTTTTGCCGAGAAAATCCGTAATAACGGGGATGTTATCGGTAGCATCAGAAAATCTGTCGGTCAGAAGAGCCTCATAGGCAGAAAAAACAGAAGAAAGCTCGCGGGTTTTGTTTTTCAGCGTGGATTCGGGGAGCCTTGCCGAAGCTGCTGCCAGCTCCGACACACTCAGTCCTGCCTGCTTTATTTCTCCGTATTCTCCCAAAAGCCTTTTTATAAGGGCAGGCTTTCCGGTATACTTTTTATAAATATCAAGAGAATCCGCACATTCCTCGGCAGCCATACTCATAATTACGCTTCTTGCGGCTTCATCCGCCTGAGGCTTCGGCAGCAGGCCGTACTCCTCAAGCACGTCCCTGACAAGGTGCGTAAAGCTTGTAACCGTAAGCTGATTGCTGAGCTCTTCTCCGTAGGTAAACAGGAAATCCCTATCCCTGTCAAAGCTTGACTGCTCAGGAACAATCAGATATACCCTCTTTCCCTCCCCGAGAAGACGGCATATTGCGGAATTTATATATTCTTTTTTAGCGGGGAAATAGGTTCCCGTGATAAATTTCAGCATTTTTCTGCTCCTGTTTTTCAGATTCTGAGTATATTATATAATAAAAAATGTCCCATGCAAGGGACACTTTGCTTAAAATACCGTTTTTTTCAGCCGTTTTTCATAATTATTACGTTACTTCTTCCGGAAAACTCATTTTCAATTTCTGATATTCCGTCCTCCGCAGCATTTTCATCAACTGCAACCAGAGTGAATCTGTCACAAAGCCCCGTAACGGCAAGCACCGCCTGAAGCCACCTGATTTTAAGCAGATATTCCTTTTTGTCACCCGTAGGGAGAACAACAAGATAGTATCCGTCCATTTCCTTCGGGGCGGAAAGCTTCAGCAATAAAAGCACCGCGGCAACAAATAATCCCAGCACGGAAAACAAAACAAAAACAAAAAGCAAAATAGTATCAAGCATAAAAATGCACCTCATATCAGTATATGAGGTGCGTTTCCTTTTGTGAAAGGTAAGTCTTTCTGATTAAAGCCACTTTTCGGGGTCTTCAAGACCGACGGCTGCACGGAGAATAAGTCTTGCATCGCTTGCCGTGATTTTATCATTCTTATCGACATCCGCATTTTTTATAAGCTTTGCATCAAGCTCCTCAAGACCTACGGCATTGCGAAGAACAATACGGGCATCCGACGCAGTAATATGCTTATCCCCGTCAACGTCACCGGGTATTGTCTTTTCACCGTTTTCAAATCCGCAGACGGTGCATACGCCGCCGGCAAAATTATGCTCTGCTACGGGGATTTCTTCAGAATAAACAAGCCGGCAGCCGCTGCAATTGTAGGTTATAATACCCGCTTCGGTGCAGGTTGCCTTCTTCTTCACCTCAGAGGTGCTTGTATGTTCGTGACTGTGAAGCTTCCATTTCTGTGTGGGTGAGCCGTTGAATCTATAGGTCCAGACATTGTCGTTAACTGTATGGTCTTCACTCTGAATATCAACAAAGCAGCCGGTCTTTGATTTGATATAACAGAAGCCGTCGCCTGCGTCATAGAACTTAAAAAGCTGCGAATCGCTTCCGGTAAGTACGCTGTGCTGAATATTTGTTCCGGGAGCTGTTCCGCCGTCAGCAACCTCCATAGCATTACCCGTGCCGATATTGGTAATTGTATACCAGCCGTCAGCAACATGGGCAAGATTAAAATACTGACATCTCACACGCTCGGAATCCCTGAGCCCGTCAAGGTTTGTACGGACGTGCACGTTATTGTCATCCTTTGAAAAATTGACGTAATCAAAATCCTCTCTGTCACCCTCACGGTATGAAGAGGTTATTTTATAAATACCGTCGGCAGGTCTTAATTCTGCTACGGGCTCATCCTTCATATCCTCGTAAGCGGGAACTCCGTAACGGACGATTTTCTGCCAGTTCTCACCGAAGCCGGACCAATCGGTATATCCGTCGGACCTTGTGTACCGGTATTCTGTTACGGTATCCTTAACGTTTCCTTCAACGGTATAAATGAATTCATCATCAACCGCCGTAACAAGTCCTATATGAGCGCCTTTATTATTCTTCATATAAACTATGTCGCCTTTTTGTATATCGGCATCTGCTGAATAATCATAACAATTCTGAAGCTTGAAGTATTCAAGGTCTGTTCTCGCATTTCTTGCAATTATGCTGTGGGGAATACCTACCTGCTGTGAGCACCAGTACACAAAAGCAGCACACCAGGGCCAATTATATGTTCCGTCGATTTCACCGAACGCATAAGTATATTTATTGGGACAGCCCGAAACACCCACTTCCCCAAGAGCAATTCTCACAATAGCATCCCTCTGCGATTCTGCCTTTGCCTCAGCGGAAAAATCAAAGCCCGTAAAGCCCGCAGACAGCATTATCAGAACAAGAAATACACACACAACGTTTTTAATAACTCTTTTCATTACTTGAACCCCTGTATAACAAATTACGGAATAAGTCTACATCATTGTTTTTTTGTTGTCAAGAATTGTATTGAAAACTCAGCACGGAAATTTCTCCCTAAGAAAATAAAAAAGCCGACAGAAATCTCTGTCGGTACGGTACGAGTAAGCCTGTAAGCCGGGTTCTGTCATTTAAGGCAATCATCTGTCTTGGCGCAGAATTGCTTCTGCGCTCACGCCACCCGTCGAAGTTATGGCCGAGCAAGCCACTTCTGTCGGTGTTGCTCCGGATAGGGTTTACAGGGCATAGCAGTCTCCTGTATGCCGGTGAGCTCTTACCTCGCCTTTCCACCCTTACCTGTAAAAACAGGCGGTATATCTCTGTTGCACTTTCCCTTAAGGTCACCCTCGGCGGCCGTTAGCCGTTACCCTGCTCTGTGGAGCCCGGACTTTCCTCACCTGAAAAAATCAAGCGTAATTGCCCGCCCTACTCGCAGGGAGTATTCTATATCATCATACAAAAAAAGTCAACCTTGTTTATTGATATTTTAACATATATGTGGTATTATTGCTGTGTATTTTGATTTTTCGGGAGCAGATACTCATGAAAAAGCTTTTTGATATATTTACAAAATCCTATGCACTCACTCCTCAGAAGGACCCTGAATTTTTCGCCCTCGCAGGTTATCTTTACAGTACAGATGAGGTGCAGTCAATGCGTCAGTATCCTCAGCACAGCACCTGCAACCGCCTTGACCATATAAGAGCGGTAACTTATATGAGCTATGTGCTGTCAAAAAAATTCGGCTGCGACGTAAAAGCGGCAACAAGAGGAGCCCTGCTTCACGACCTGGTGTATTACGACTGGCATGACCCCGACTGGTCGCACCGCCCCCACGGCTTCAGACATCCGAAATTTGCCGCCGCAAACGCAAAGCTCCTGTGCCCCGACCTTACAAAAAAAGAGGAGAGAATAATTCTCCGCCACATGTGGCCTCTTACAATTCTTCCCCCCTCATCAAAAGAAGGAATAATCGTTACCTTTTCGGACAAATACTGTGCATCAAAGGAAATGAAGCTCAGCAAGGACGAAAAGAAGAAAAATGAATTTGAGAAAAAGCTTCAGCAAATCAACTCATCAATGAACAAATAACGGAGAAGTACAATGCTTGACGTCATAATAAATTACGTTTTTATGTTCTTTGTCTTCAGCGCAATAGGCTGGGCAATAGAATGCACATACCGCTCACTCGGCGAAAAAAAGATAATAAACAGCGGCTTTTTATACGGCCCCATGTGTCCCATATACGGAACGGGCTGTCTTGTTTTCGAGCTTATTCTCGTGCCGCTGTCCCAACCCATCGAAAAAAGACTTATCCCTGTGCTTCTTTTAGGTATGGTGCTGGCGGACATCGTTGAATATGCAACAAGCTACATAATGGAAAAGCTTTTCAATGCCCGTTGGTGGGACTATTCAAATAATTTCCTTAACCTTCACGGCAGAATCTGCTTCAAGCACACCTGCTACTGGGCAATTTTCGCATTTGTATACGTATATCTCATAGCTCCCGTATATCAGTATGCCCTGAGCTTTATTCCGCAGAACGTCAGAACAATTGCGGTGCTTGTGATACTCGCAGTGCTTGCAGTTGACCTGACTCTTACCGTCAAGGCAGCCGCAGACATCAGTAAGCTTATGAAAAAGCTTGATGCCTTCAAGGCAGCTGTCAGCGAAAAGGCAGAGCTTATAAAAAGCACGGCGGAAAACAAGTATGACGAGCTGCTTGCAGGCACCGACAGGCTTTCCGAGCTGAGAAAGGAAATGACAAAGCAGTATTCCGATATATACGCAGGCTTCAAAGAGCTTACGGCAAACAATAAAGCGGCAAAGCGCCTGCTTTTGATTTACAGCTCAATCATTAAAGCGGCAGAGGACACCGTAAAGGACATTGAAAATATATGGAAGGACGTAAAATCGTTCTTTGCAGATACAGATAACGAAAGCAAATAAGGAGATAATGCTATGACACATGTTTACAAAACAAAGGGCACCTGTGCCGGTGCTGTTGAAATTGATATGGGTGAAAACAATATTATAGAAAGCGTACGCTTTGTAGGCGGCTGCAAGGGCAACACCCAGGGCATTTCCGCTCTTGTAAAGGGAATGGATGCAAAGGAAGTTATCGGCAGACTTGAGGGTATCCGCTGCGGCTTCAAGCCCACCTCCTGCCCCGATCAGCTTTCAAAGGCTCTTAAAGAAATTATCGGAGAATAATTATGGCAATAATACTGGCTTCAGCATCTCCCCGAAGACGTGAGCTGCTGAAATTCATAACGGAGGATTTTACCGTAAGGGTATCCGATGCAGAGGAAATAACCGATCCTGCCCTTTCCCCTGAGGAAACCGTAAAAAGCCTTGCGGTCATCAAGGGAGAGGCTGTTGCCGCAGGCTTCCCCGAAGATACCGTTATTTCCGCAGACACCATCGTTGTTCTTGACGGAAAAATCCTCGGAAAGCCGAAAAACGAAGAGGACGCCTTTTCCATGCTCTCCTCTCTTTCGGGAAGAACACACGAGGTTTTTACGGGCGTGTGTGTAATCTGCGGCAGCAAAAAAACGGTATTTGCAGAGCGGACAGAGGTTACGTTCCACAGCCTTTCCGCCGAGGAAATCCGTGCATATATCGCAACAAATGAGCCTGCAGACAAGGCAGGTGCTTACGGAATTCAGGGTAAGGGCTGCACTCTCGTAAAATCAATAAGCGGTGACTACAATAACGTTGTGGGGCTTCCCGTTTCAAGGCTTAACCGAATACTCAGGGAAGACTTTCTGATATGAAGAATTCACCTTTAAGGGACATATTTTTCCCATTGAGATGCTGCGGCTGTGACAAGCTGACAGGCAGCACTCTCCCCTTCTGTGAGGATTGTGCGGAGCTCGTCATAAGACCCGATAAAAAGTCAGGGCTCTGCGACGTATGCGGACTCAGCCTTTCTCAATGCCTTTGCGGCAAAAGACTTTATTACGAAAGATTTTCCGCAGTATTCTATCACGAAAAGGAAGCTAGAAAAAATATTTTCCGCCTTAAATTCCATCTGCGCCGCGATATTGCGGATTCCTTTGCGAAAGCAATTCTTCTTCAGCTGTCGGACAGAGATTTTCTCGGAAGGACAGATATCATAAGCTTTATTCCCATGCGGCCTCTCGCAAAATTCCTCAGAGGCTACAATCAGGCAGAGCTTATCGCCAAAAGGCTGTCCGTCCACTCGGGGATTTCGTGTATGCCTCTGCTTAAGAAGGAGTTTTCAACAAAGAATCAGCACAAGCTCCCCGGAATAGCCCGAAGCGGCAATCTTTCAGGCGTTTTTGAGCCGGACAAAAGGTACACCGGGGATATAAAAGGGAAAAATATTCTTATAATTGATGATGTATGCACAACGGGAAACACCCTTAACGAGGCAGCGAAAACTCTTCTTATTTTCGGTGCTGAGGCTGTTTTTACGGCTGTCTGCAACGTCAGAAAAAAAGACAAAAAAACTGTTGAACAAAAATAAATGTTATGCTAAAATGAAATCATCTTGAATATAAGGAGTAATATTATGAAAAACTTCAAAGCTGCAATTGCTCTTATCCTCACGGTTTTAATGACTGTACCCTTTGCCGTAATTTCCTTTGCCGCAGAGGAAGACGGCTCCTATGAAATTACAAATCCCTATGAAAACATAAGCTGGGATGAGGTTACGGCTTACAAGACCGCACTTCACACCCACACAAATGCAAGTGACGGTGATGACACTCTCAAGGCTTCTCTTCAGCGCCACGCAGAAACGGGCTTCGACATTGTTGCAACAACCGACCACGGCACGGTAAACTATTCTTGGTCCGAAAACAGCGAAAACAAGCTGATTTACGGTGCTATGAGCCTTATCGGTAAAACAGAGGGTCCGATTGTTGCCCTCGGCAATGAAGGTGAATTTGACAACGGCGTTTCCTACTCTGTTGTAACAGAAAACGGCGACGATTATCTCGTTCTTGAGGACGGCTCAAAGATTCTCCGTGTTCCCTTCGGAAACGAAAACAATGCACTTTCAGTAAACGCTCACATTAACGGCTGGTTTGCAGATTTCACACAGACAAAAATCACAACCTACGAGGATGCTGTCAAGGGCATCCACAATGCAGGCGGTGTAAGTGTTATCAACCATCCCGGTGAATACACAAAGGCAAGATACGAAATCCGCTCCGAAGAGGCTTACAATGAGGACAACTTCATTTACCGCTACTATATAAATAAGTTTGCTTCTCTTCTCGACAGATATGACAGCTGTATCGGCATAGATATGAACTCAAAGGGTGACAACAGAACACGCTTTGACAGAATCCTCTGGGACAACCTTCTCAAGAGATTCGCAGCAAACGGTGAAAACGTTTATGCTATTGCATCCTCCGATGCTCATAACCTTGACATTATCGATTCGGGTTACGTGCTCGCCCTTATGACTGAGCATACCTCCGAAGCCTTCCGCGCAAGCCTTGAAAACGGTGAATTCTTCGCAGCAAGCCACTGCCTCGGCAACTATGACGAGCTTCGTGACATTGCAGCAGCTCTCAAGGAATTCTACGGCGAAACAGAGCTTTACAATAAGGTAAACGGCACGGCAGATGAAATGCTTGCAAGAATTGAAGCTATCGAAAACGGTACTCTTCCTGCTGACGAGGACATCGGAATCACATATTCAACTCTCGAAAACGGCTTCAACACAGCAGAGGCAGATCCCCGCATCACAGCTATCGAGGTAAATGAAGACACAGACGAAATCACAGTATCTGCCACAGATGCTCTTATCGTAAGATGGATTTCCGACGGCAAGCTCATCGAAACACAGATGGCAGGCAATGCAACACTCGATCTCAACGACTATGCTGACGTTCTCGGCGATTACGTAAGAATCGAAGTATTCGGTGAAGGCGGCATCGTTTACACCCAGGCTTTCCTTCTTGATGCAGCTGCAAAGGCCGGTACATCAGAGCCCGTTGACAGCTCCTATACAGATTGGGGTATTCTCGATTTCCTTGTAGCGGAATTCAACAACTGGTTCGCAATTATCGGCAGATTCTTCTCAAACCTTTTCTGATAAAAATCAACTGTCTTTCCTGCAGGAGAACACCTCTCCTGCAGGTTTATTTTTTGTTAATTTTCAACACGTGCTTAATATCTTGATAACATTTTTGGCAAAAAAATTACTCTTTTCATAAAATTTTGCATTTTTTTGAACAAAATATAGTAAAAAGTAAGCAAAATTCACTTAGTTTTACTTGACAAACAAAAAAAAGTAAAGTATAGTGGGTTTGTATATATATGAAAAGGAGACTGTATGCTCTCACAATCAGTCGGTTTTTCCTCAAGGACGGATGAAGAGCTGGTTTTTCTGGCACAGTCGGGGAACACTTCCGCGGAAACGTTTATTCTGGACAAGTTCAAGGCTCAGGCAGAAAAAACGGCTTCGGTTTTTTACGGAAAGTATCAGAAAATATGTACCCTCGGACTCCTCGATAAGGATGATCTTTATCAGGAAGGTCTTCTGGGACTTCTCTCGGCGGTGTACTCATACCGACCCGACAGAAATACGGCTTTCAGGACTTATGCATCCGTATGCATTTCAAATCAGATAAAAGCGGCAATAAAATCCGCCAACTCAAAAAAGAATCTGCCCTTCGGCAGTCTTCTTTCAATTGACGATACGGTGATCCCCGCAACTGAGTCCGTTGAGGATTTATTCATCTTCAACGAAACAGAAGAGGCGCTGAATTCTTTCATCACCAAAGAGCTTTCAGCCCTGGAGCTTTCGGTTATACGTCTTTTCCTGCAGGAAATGTCCTACAAGGACATTTCGGAAAAGCTGGATATTCCAGTCAAATCCGTAGACAATGCAATTCAACGCATCCGCGGGAAATTAAGGGAATTCCTAACAGACAACAGGTCATAACAGTTTTTACTGTGTGATATATACCTGACTTTTTCTGTCACGGTAAAAAAATTTATAGCGAGGTAGCAAAATGTACGAAGACAAGACTCTCACATGCAAAGAATGCGGTAACGAATTTGTATTCACCGCAGGCGAACAGGAATTCTTCGCAGAAAAAGGTTTCGTAAACGAACCCCAGCGCTGCAAGGATTGCCGTGTTGCACGTAAGCAGGCTGCTAAAGGCGAAAGAGAATTCTTTGTAACTACTTGCAGCCAGTGTGGCGGCGAGGCAAAGGTTCCCTTCAAGCCGCGTGATGACAGAGCTGTTCTTTGCAGCGAATGCTTTGCAAAGTCCAGAGCTTAAGTTCACGCAGCGCCGGTGATTGATGACAAACGCCGCACAACTGAATAAATGACGGTGGGTACCGCTGTGATTCGGAGTTATCAGCTGTATTTTTTTACTGTGCATAAGCATTAGTTTATCAACAATCGGAAAGATGTACCTTTCGGGGTACATCTTTTTTCCTTTAAATGTAAGGCAATGATTTGTCAAACTAAGTGCAACACTTTTTAAGCGAATCCTCAAATAAATCCAATGGTTTTTGGTAATTTAAAACTTTCTTGGGCCTGGCGTTAATTAACGCCAGGTTCTTTTTTAATGTAGCTGGACTGACTCTTGAA
>JAZSIM010000056.1:0-15854 GCA_045533835.1 Acutalibacteraceae bacterium | reverse complement strand
CGGAAGCAGAATAAAGTGGAACAGATGAGAAAATTTTTGAAAAACCTATTTCCTTTGTAATATCTGCTCTCATGGCTGTAGTGCCATCAATTATAATACCTGCTGTTTTGTAAAAATCTGATGGAAGATATACTTCATTATTTGAAATATACGCTCCGTCAAAGGTGATTTTTTCATCGTTTCTTATATAATAATTTTTACCCGATGAAAATACAAAAGTATCGTTTTCAACCGGAGTGTAAACTACAACAAGAGTTTTTGCGGTCATAACCATATTTCTGTCATTACACAAAAATGTTTCAACAGTATAAACGCCGTCTTGAGAAAATGTATAGCTTATACCTGCATCATACTGTGATTTCGTATAAGTATTTTCAATTATATCTGAATCCGAAATAACCCTTACACATATGGGCAAACCGGACGGATTTTCAATTTTAGTTGTAATATCAGTTTCTAATCCAGATATTACGCTTTTTTGTAAATATGTATATTCAAAATAGCTTTCTGTTTTAACCGATGCTGCGTTTTCCGCCTGTGGCACAAGACTCTCAGAAAACAGAAACGCCTTGTATGCAGCCGAGGATGTGCTTTTTGAAAGCGAAACTTCTAAAATTCCACTTTTTCCATTATCAAGAGTAATATCCGAAGTTTTTACTGCTGTAAGAGTTTCTGCATCATATTCTGCAAGATACAAGGTATATTTTTCGGGTGCGGAACCGTCATTTGTAGCCTTTGCTCCCGCTGTCAGAACATTGCCGTTATCTGTTATAACAGGTAATTTTGAAACAAATAAATCTTCCCTTAAAATTTTGAAATTTTTAATATAGCTCTTGCCGTCAAAGGAATAGTGTATTCCGCTAAAAGCAAGAGAAATTTCTTTGTTGTGAGTATAGTAATTGCCTATTGCATCAATTATAAATAACTCTGCCGAAGCAGATGAAATATTCATAGTGAGTTTTATGGTCTCACCAAAAGGAATATTTGCAATTGCAGAATTATCTATAGCGACATTATAACTGTATTTATCAGCTTTTGTAAATAATATTTCAAAAAACTTAGTTTCTGATGAATTTTTAAGGTCTGAGCTTAAAAATTCAATTTTTGAATCAGCATTAAGATTATCAACCAAAAGGTCAAAAGAAACCTGACTTTTTCCACCAAGAGGGTTATCAAGATGAAAAGAAGAGTCATTTCCTATAAGAGTTGCTTCTTCATTACAAATAAATCCCGCAAAGCCATGAGGGAGAGAATCTCCCTCAAGACTTTCGGAAATCATTGCATAGGGTGATGCCATAAAATTATCATTCGCCCCATAAACAATAGGTAAATAGTTTAAAAATATTGAAATTGTAATAAATATTGAAATTTTAATAAATATTGAAATTAACTTTTTCATGGCATCTCCTAAAATATTTTTATTCTTCATCTTCCACAGGCGGGAAGTAATAGTTAAGCACACCGTACAGATTACCATTCTTTGAAGCACCTATACCGCTTGACCATTCAAGATAACCTATTCTTCCGTCACCGTCGTTGCAGTTAATAAGATAAGATATACGCACATACTCATTCTTTCCTGGATATGTGAACGGATAAAGCTCTGTTGACGGTATGAATATTTTATACATCATGCCCTTTTCTGTTTCTTCGATTTTAACTTTTCCGTACTTCATGATATTACCTGAATCTGTCCATTCCTGCGGTAAATCAGAGCCAACAAACGGCGCATCCTGCTTATAGATACGGTCACCCTCAGGCTTTTTACCAATCTGAACTTCCACACGGTCATTCTGACTTGCTGTATATTTCGTATCAAACGCAAGCTGAACGCTGTCTGACTGCCACATTCGGTCAATGCTTTCAAGACCGGGAGGAGTAAATACAGAATCTTCAACGTCAATTAATACATATAATCCGTCTTCATCAATATGAGCAATATGACGAGCAGAAAAACCATCAGGTTGTTTAGCATTTTCAGAGCTTACCCATTTTAATGTGTCTGCTTCATTCCACACAAGGTCGGAAGCAAGTTCAAAAGTATTTTCGTTAAACGGTTTTATCGGATATGATGTCATTCTTGGAATAGAATCGCTTATATCCTCTGCTCTAAGTGTTTCTCTGCAAGTAAAGAACGGGCTCATGAATTCGGGATTCAATACTTTATCTTCAGAAATCTCAAGTGCATTTAACTTATCCATATCAACATTCGAAATAAAATATGCAGTTTGTGCTTTCATGTCGTCCATACTAACCTTTTTACCCTGAAAATCAATAAAAGTGCTATCTTCTTTGAGAAGGCCTCTTATTTTATCATCAAGTTTAAAATCATCACCTTCTGAATTCCAGAGAACAAGAAGCGCATTGTCGCCATTGTTAAACGCAACCGCTTTCTGACCGTCAGCTAAAACATACTCGCTTTTGTATGAGAAGTCCTTTTCTATAAGGTCGATAAAGTTGAATGCTGTAAGTGCACTTAATTTTGGTTCAAGATGAGGATTATTTACAAACAGGCAATAGTGCTGTGCAGAGCTTCCATTAGCTTCAAGGAAGTTTCTTTCTTCATCACAACCATTGTCAACTGTTGAAAACTGCGTGAATATTTTGCAGTTATCCTTAACATGACTCATAACGCACATCAGCCAGTAAAGTGCTTCTCCTTTCTGGTCGGTCGGTTCTCCCCTTTTATAATAGTTTGAAAGATAACCTTCAGAATTGATATACGGTTTAGGCTCTAAACCAAGCTTTTCCGAAATTGCTTTGAACTGCGTATTCGGGAAATAGCGTGCATGTATCGGAAGTACATCAAAACTTGCATAAAATTCCGGGTCTTTTATTAACTCTTCGTAAAACGAGTAATAAGACTGCTGAATACCCTGCGAACCCATAGTTACAACTGCATTTGGGTCTGCTTTTTTAATTGCTTTGTATGCAGCCTTTTGCATTTCACTGTATTCAGCGGGAGTGCCATACCAGAATGCAGTTTTACCCATCTGAGGTTCGTTCCAGAATTCCCACATTGTAACATTTCTGTCTTTATAACGCTTTACAATTTCTGTGCAGAAATCTTCAAGATATTTCATATCCTCCGGTGGATAGCAGTTATAAATCCACGGACCGGCAATCGTGTTACCCGGAATATTTCTGTATTCGGGAGCAACTGCCCACTTTGGTGTGTTGAAAAAGTTTGCTATAACGCCCTTAAATCCATATTTTTCTACGTTTTCAAACTGTTTATCAGGGCGTGTCCAGTCGTATTCACCCTGAACATCATTAATACCCTTTATAAGTCCGCCTGCCGGACTTCCCCATGAGATATAATGAAATCTTACTCCGTAAAAGCCAAGCATTTCGGCAGTACGAAGCTGGTCAACCTCGGCATCATCTGCAGTTGATGAAACATAAAAGCTTTCATTTCTTTCATCCATAGGCTTTGCATCTTTTTCCACGACGCCAATTTGATAACGTGAAATTTCAAAATTTCCTATTAAATTATTATATCGTTTATTCGTGTAAGTTACAAGAGAATATCTTGCACCGTCAATGGAATTTCCATAGAGATATACATTGTAATATCCAACATCAGATGGTTTCCATCTCCAACCATCTTTCAAGACGGTATCAATATCCAAAGTAATTTCATCAATTTTTGTGCCGTAAAGGTCATAAATCATACCTGTTACAGATTGCATAGCACTGATTTTTTTTGGTTCAAGACATCTTAAAACAACATCTTCGCCAAGCTTATGCCATGATGCATAAGCATCTGTTTTAAATTCTGCAATTATATTGCCGTCTGTCTGTAAATATTTTAAAATCTTTATATCATCAATTGTGAGAGTGCCTTTTGCAATATTGGTGTCATTTGCATTTGACACAGCCGTCATAACAACAGCTCTGAATTGTGTTCTGCCGTTATTAAACTGCTCTCCAAGCTTGTAATTATCAATAACCATTGAAGCTTCAACCCAATCTGTTGTTGAAGTTGAAGGTAGGTCAGCAACCGAAACATATTGTTTAAATGCTCCGCTTGCATCACAGAAAAGAAATCCAACAGAAGGCTTGTTGTATGCATAGTCAGGACTCTTTTTATAACGAAATCTTACTTCAAACGACCTGCAGTTATCTATTTTTACAAGAGGTGACTGAATACCCGCAAAATCAGTTTGAACAGCATTTAATGCAACTGCGGATTTTCCGGTATATGCTTCATCGGTATATTTGTAACCTGCACTTGGTCTATTAGAAGTACCCCAGTCGTTATAATTCCAACCCTTATTGCGTTCATTTTCTTCAAAACCATATTCCATAAGGCTTTCTAAAAACTTATCAGAAAGTTTATTTACAGTTGCAACCTTATCTGCATTTTCTATACCATATGAGGAAAATGCGGTGTAACCATAATAAACTCTGCCGCCAAATTCTGATGTATTATCTCCTCTTGATGTAGCATATACAACGTTTATTTTATTGACATCAGCTTCGGGATACTGGCTTTTGTCAAAAACGTATTCACCATATGTCCACTTTTCGCTTGAATAGTCATTTATCGGTATAAACTTAGAAGTTACATATTTTGTATTCTGGTAGAACAAGAGTACAATGACTGGTGAATTTCCTTTATAATCGGCAGAGGTTTTGAGTGCATAATTTATTTTGTAGGCAGTATTGCTCTTATCAAAGTCATACGAATTTTTGCTCATACCGCCTGCAAAGGAAGATTCAACAGCATCAGCATACATACTGTACTTAGAAATTCCCTCTTCTTCAGTGTAACCTCTTGTTCCTCTTTCGTCACCGTTTTCATTTCCCCAGTCATGAAAAGTCCAATCGGCATAATTTAAATATGTATCCTTTGCCGTAACACCCGAAAAATCTTTTATATAGATAGAATCTGAATGAATCTGGTCAAGATTTTCGCTGCTTGCAACAAAATCGTTATTAAAAGCTTCATGCATCGTTGCTATAAAAAGCTTACCTCTTGAATAGGTATTATAACCTACCGCCCTTGCGATTGTTATAAACGGAAGAAAAGAAGTTGTTCCGTTATATTGAGTTGGAACAGGGATATATTTTTCAATGCCGTTTACATACATTGCATCCTCGCCAAGACGGGTTTTAATAACTGTATCATCTTTTGTAATAGTAATTTCATCTGCATCCATATCATAGGCTACAGTGATTTTAAGTATTTTACCAAGCGTATCTGCAGGCACAAGTACCTCACCGTCGGCATACGGCGGTGCATACGCAGTGTTGTCTTTATCAAAATATGTTTTCGTGCCGTTCAGGTAATAGTAAGGACTGCCTCCGTTTATAATAACAGAGGAATTAAAAATTTCTTCAAAGACATCATTTGTTTCTGCAACAGCATTAACCTTTTCAGTCTCGGAAGATACGGCGGCGACATCATTTTCTGCCGCCGCTGTAATGAATAAATTTAATGCCAAACACATACCAAGAAGCAAGGCAACGTATTTTTTTGTATTATATTTCATTAAAACGAGCCATCTCCTTGTTATTATATTTTAATAAAAGCAGGTGTGTTTTATTTTATTATTCTGCAAATCCGTAGCTTGCTACATCTGTAAGAGGAACCATATTTTCTGCATCTTTCCACACAAAAACCTTAGCTTTTGTTGCAATATCTCCAAGTGTATTAGTTTTTGGCACAGAAATATCGTATGTTTTGTATTCACTGTCAGTAAATACATTTGTTACTGTTCTTGTTGCAAGAGTAGTACCATCATTTCCTAAAATCTGTGTTGCAACAAGTTTTCCGTCATTATCATACGATGCTGCAATTATCATAGGAGTTTTTATCTCATTTTTATAGTTGTTAGCAAGTTTTACAGTTGATGTAAATGCATTGTCTGTTTCTGTAACAGCACCATTGTCAATTTTATAGTTTTCAAGTGTATATTTATAATTTGAAAGGGTTATAGCACGTCTTGGGTAAGAATATTCTCCATACGCTTGAGGCTTAAGCACTACAGCAGAATCGGTAAAGAATTTGTTTGCCAATTCCGGATGTGTAGTTATGTCATATGTTTTATCAACAAGTACTGTATTATCTGAAAGTCTCTTTACAAGATAATGAATTGCTTTGCTTTCAAGGTCAGCTGTTATTTTATAATTAAATTTAAAGCCCTCTGCAGTAAACCAACTGTTTGCATCCTGTAAAACTACATCTCCTGCACTAAGCTTAAATGCTATGTTGCCTGTGCCTACGGCAGGAACTGCTTCAAACTTCAAACGACCTACCAAATCGCCTGATGCATTGCATGTTCTCATAACAGAAAAAGCAAATTCAGTACCGGTGCTTCTTGATGGCATGCTTCCTGTTCCTAAAGTATATGCCTTCCATGTGTCAATTGAAGTACCCCAGTTTTGATGGTAGCGGTCATAAGGTAAAGCTTGTTTATAATAAGTTACATTTTCACCTGAGGTTAATGTGTAATCATAAAGTGCATCTTTTGCTTGTTCTGTTGCAGCTTCCACTTCAGATGTAACATCAAACACAAAGGCATCATCTGCAAATTTTTTAAATGTTAAATCGAACTCAACCTCCAACTTATTTGCTGAGTAACCGCGAGTGGTATTATTGTCCGAACTAAAATATGTACCATTATTTGTAACAACTCTGTTAGCAAGATATTTTGTAACAGGTGTATCGTCCTTTGCTGTAAGCGTAATAGGTGTTCCCGGTCTCCATGAGAGACCATCGGTATCTCGGGGAAAGCAAGCATTACTCCATACCCAATAATCTTCATACCATGCGCCAGCATTAGGGTTTGTTCCGCATTCTGCAAAATTTCCTTCATTAATGTTCTTAACTGTGTAGGTATACGGATCAGCAAAATTAATATCTGCCAATGAAATAACAGGCGTGAGTGCCATGATTGCAACTAAAACTGTTGCAATAAGAGTTTTAAAATTTTTCATAAATTTACATCTCCTTAAAATTTTTTTATTTTAACCTTTAAAAAGGTTGTTTTATGATTTTCAGTTAAGCTCTGCAGGTGCTGTATACGGCAAAAGGCTGTCGAAATCTGACACAAGATATGCTTTTGCAGTATAGCTGCCTTTTGGTTTATTAAGCTCAACCTTTAATTCTTTATAATCTGTATTGGCAGGAAGCTTAGTAGTTGATGAACGTTTTTGAAGTCTTAAATCCAAACCGTCATTATTTTCGGTAAATTTTTCTGATGCAATATCATAAAGTCTGCCGAGTGAATCATAAGTTACAATCACAAGTGTCGGAGATTCAACATAATCTACATATGCAGTATCGTTTGCAACAAGTGCTGTTGCCACAACCTTATCTTCAACCTCTTTGACATTTACTTCCTTAACATCAATTTGCTCTACCGTACACTTCCAGTTTTTAAGGCTTAATTTTGTATCAGTATTTTGAACATTCAAATCACCCATATATGGTGATGCAGCAATAAAGCTTTTTGAACCTGTAAGAGAAACATCGGTCATTTCTGCAATATAACCATCTATGCCCTCTTGTGATACATAATAATTTGCAGTGCCTTTATTCATATTGACTTCTATTCGCATGCTGTACCATGTTCCAAAATCTGCCATAGTTATAAGCTGGTCTGTATCGAACTTTTCCGGAAGACTGCTGTCTTTACATACAACCACACCATACTGCGTATCGTTATCTGCTGCATGAATAAGAAGTACACCTGTAAGAGTACCGGTTGCACCCGTAGCGTCATAACCTTTGAAAGGCATTTTCCAGTTGCCTAAAGAAAGCGAGTTAAATCCATCCGCACCTTCTGTTCCTCTCAGGTTTTCCTGCATAAAATCAAATTCATAAACAATTTTGCCCTTTACAAGACCGGGGCGGTGATTATGATTTAATCTTATCCAACCTGTAAAATCGGTTTTATAAAGTCCTGTTGCATCGTCAATTAACGGAGCACACTCCAAGACCTTATTATTGAACAAAAATCCTTTACCCCAAGGATACCAGTCCGCAGCTATTGAAGGCGAACCGCTGTCTAAAAAGTTCAGTGCAAATTCATACGGATTTATAAGTGAATAATCATAAGATGCTAATGAAAGTATCGGAACACAAAGAAGCGAAAAGACAATTATTAATGCCAAAATATTTTTTGTTTTTCTCATATTATTCACCTCCATTATTTTATAATAATCATTTCAGTTGGAGTACCATAGTTTGTGCGAAGCAATACCGTATCCGAATCAAGATTTGCTGTTTCATATGTAAGTATCTCATTTGGATTAATTTTTTCATAAACAATCTTGTCACGTTCAACCTTATACATATAAAGGCTGCCATCATTTATAAAGTTAGCTTCAAGCTTTGGTTTTATAAGTGCTAAACGTTCAGCTTCGGTTACGCTTTCAAGACCTGAAACCGGATAATAGAAGCTAAAGCAATTATCCTTTACAGAATACACCTTACCAAGAGCAACTCTGAACGCCTGATTGAGATTGAAGCTGCTTGTCGGGTTTGTTATTCCTGTTGCAAGCTTCTTTTCTTTGTAATCATAGAAAAGCTTCATGTCAACAATATCGCCGAACGCATCTTCTGCAATTCTTATGATATCTCCGGTATTGAGGCTGTCTAACAAGCTTTCTTTTCCTTCTGCAAAAGTATACACAACCTCTTTACCTGCGTTTATAAGAGTTACGCGGGGTTCCACTTCTTCTGTTATTTTGTCTAAAACAAGTCTTTTTTCCTTATATATAAAAATCTTGTCGAGCATTGAATAGCTTAATGATGCAGGATTTTTAAGAACTACAAACTCGCAAACAGGTGAATTTTCTCCCATTGCATATACATCAAGCGGAAGACTTTTATCATTTGGAAGCGATTTTAAAATCGAAACATCGCCATCGGAATATTCAGCTATAACAGTTGCGGTATTTTTAACAACAATTTTTCCGCCAATATTATTTTTAAATGCATAGCCCGCACTTGTTTTTATGTACTGAACACCGTCATTTATACTGATTACTTTTCTTAAGCGCACATCTGACTCATAGTAACTACCGTTACGGTCAGTTGGTGAATACGGTGTATCAACCACCTTAATCTCACCTTTTGAGTTTGTTTTAAAAATCATTGGTATTCTTTCAAAGGTTACCTGATTGTTTTTCATGGCTTTTAGTATATTGTCACCTTTAAGACCATTCATTCCGTCTATGGTAACGGATTCTGCAAAGTCGTATATCACCTCATTGCCATCCGGCGTATAAACCTTTGCCTGCACCTTTGAGCCAAGACCTGATGATTTATCTACATCAAGCACATATACAAGTGTACCATCAATATCTGCTCTTGTGGTTACCGCACCGATTTTACCGTATGCATCTGAATAATAGTTATATTCATTACCCAAAACAAGCTCCAAATCCGAAAGTGCAACAGAGTTTGCAAGGGCATACTCGTTATTATCTACAACTATTGTTTCTATAACATTTCCACGTTTTCTTATTTCGCTCAAAACCCCGCTTTTAGAACCATTTGCCTGAATTATTCTTACAAGCGAGTCATCAAGACTTTTATAATATGTTATAACCGTATTTGGTGTTATTTTTTCAAGTTCTAACTGTACTCCGTCAACAGTTGTAATTATATAGTCTTTATCTTTAAGCTTAAGGTTATTATTTTTTCTTGCTTTATCATATATAGCTTCATTGTCTATATCTACTGAATTTACAAGTATATTGTCACATTCATAGATTAACACGGTATCGCTATTTGCAAAGTCAGAATCAACTATATCAATATAACCTTCTTTTATAGCAAACAAGCTTTCGCTATAATCGTTTCCCGTTACAGGTTTACCGTTATATATAACCGAGGTCTTACTGCTTATAGTTTTTGATTTTACTTTTTCGTTTTCATTTAAATATTTAAGAGTATTCCCCGAAAAAGAAACTATATCGTCAGCCCATACCCTTAAGGTATCACTATTTTCGTTATCGGCAATCATACATATAATTTCACTTTGCACGGTATTTGAAATAAGTGCATAAGCCTCTACCTGTCTTCCAAGCATGTCATATGCAAGAAGCGGAGAACAATCATACAGATATCCGTCAATATTGACCATATCTCCCGAAAGCTGATTTCCACTTACAGCACCGTAGGCATTTGCAAGAACACGGCCATTTACTTTATATATATCTCTATATACCGATATAAGCGATTTGCCTTCCTGCTCTTCATACTCAAAATAATTATCATTTAATACCTTTTCTTCAAAAATATCTATACCGAGAACATTATAAACTATTTTGAGTATCTGACTTTTTGAATATCCATTTTCATTCGGATTTCCGGCACCTGAAAAAATTTCTTTACGAACTGAATTTAATTTTGAAAGCTTATTATTATATGCTTTTTTGATAGTCGTAGCATTTGCAACAGTATCAAATATAAATTCAGCATCTACAACAGCAGATGGTTGAAATTTTCCTGATGTCTGTGTCAAAAAACCTAATGAATATGCTGTTGAAACTGTTTTAAACTCATCCGTTCCGGGAAGAATATCTGTATACGGTATTGCTCCACCCGTTTCATCAGCTTTGCCTATCATTTTTAAAAGGTAATTTAAAAATACTGTTTTTGTAACCTTTTCGTCGTTTGCTAAATCTTCTTCGTCAGTTATACCAAGTGATGTAAGAACAGTTATTTCATCGTTTGTTAAAAGTTGTTCCTCTGTCACAGTATCATCTGCAAAAACTGCCGTTTGCGCAAAAAGGCATATCACAAGTACAAATGACAATCGCTTTATTAATTTTTTCATTTATTACTCTCCTTTTCTATCTACATTCGGCTTAATTTAACATTCCTACAAGTTTTAAAAATCCGCATATAACCTTTGCAGCTTCTGCTCTTGTAAGGTTTTGCTTTGGCATAAAACTGCCGTCGGTCATACCATTTATCACTTCGTTTTTTGCAAGTTTTTCCACAGCGTCTGCTGCATAATCAGAAATGTTATCAGAATCTGTAAATTCTACATTCTTAAGCTTTTGCCATGTATATCCTTTGAACTCTGCTGCACGGGCAAGCATTACAGCCATATCCTGTCTTGTGATATAGCTGCCCGTTCCAAAGCTCTTATCAGGATTGCCCTGTATAATTCCTGCACGAAGTGCTGCAGCTACGGGACGATAGAACCAATCATTTTCGCTGACATCTGTAAATTCTGCAACAGCCTCTGCACCTACAAGCTTCAAGCCCGAAGTAAGAAGCTTTACAAATTCTTCTCTGGTGATGCTGTTTGCAGGTTTAAACTCATCATCTGAATAACCGGAAACCACACCTTTAGCAACAAGAACTTCTATGCTTTCTTTAGCCCAGTCATAACCCTCTAAATCTTTAAATCCTTTATTATCAGGAACTGATACTGCCGGCGGTGTAACAACATCTGTATTCACAGTTCCGCTGTTTTTACAACAGCACCACCGCCTCCGCCGCCTGAAGGACGTCTGCCACTGCCTGATGAACCGGAATCATCATATCTTTCATTATTTTTTGCTGTTAAAACCAAATCGTGATAAAGCTTCGCATACTCATCAAGAGTTACTATGTTATCAATGCCTTTTAACATAGCATCGTCTATATCTGCTGTGTTTTTTAACTCATTATAAATTTGGATATCGGCACTATCAAAGCCCCACACATCCGATGTTAAGAAATCTTTCATCTGAAGCGACATTGTAAATTTTGGAACTTCTGTTTTTAAAATATCAAGCGCAAGTGATTTAAAAAACGCTTCATCTTCTACAACTTGTTTTCCCATATATCCCGAAATGATCGTTTTCACTTCATCTTCGCCCATTTGCTCTAAAAGATATTTAACAACATCGTTATTATAAAGATTATTTTCAAGCTTTGATACTTCAGTAACATATTTAATTATTTTAGTAACATCATCCGCTGTTTCAAAAAGTTTCGAAGAAACAGGAATCTTTGAAAGATAATCTTTTAATGTTTCATCACCTGTCATTTCGTCGGCAGCAAGCATATTATTCAAAATCTCTGTCTGTGATTCATTGCTTAAAAGCTCATACCCAACTTTATCGAAAGAAAGTGTTTCTGAATTTTCAAGTATGAGTTTTTCAATTTCTTCCACATCTGCCAATTGAACTGCGTTATTAAAGTCAACATAAAAACGGCTTTGCCAGTTAACATCATAAATTTCTTCTCCAATCACAGGATTTGACACTAAAAGCTTATATGTGCCTGTTACACCTTTCATATTTATTACAAAGGTATATGTGCCGTCGTTTTGAATTTCCGTAGTTGTGAAACCTGCAATAAAATCATAAAGACTTCCTCTTTTCATGTCCTCTCTTTTTTCAATCGCATCAGGTTTAAAAAGAATTGCAACAACCGACTTTGAAAGTGTATCATTTTTTGATAAATTTTCATTTATATTATCAAATGACGATATGTCAGCAGTATCGGTAAATGTCAGTGTACCGCTTTCTGACAGTGTAAACGGTTCGTTGGCATATGCTATACCAAATGAAAACAATACAGCAAGTACCAAAAGAACAGAAATACATTTTTTCATTAATCCTTTACCTCCCTCATCATCCCTTTACAGCACCGGCAGCAAGTCCGGAAACAAAATATTTATTTCCAAAAGCATATGCTACAAGAACAGGAATGAGTGTGATTGTTGTTCCTGCCAGCATTAAATTCCACGATGCAGCAGCTTCTCCGCTTGATTTTAATGTTACAACACCAACAATAAGTGTTCTTTGTTCAACTCTGCCCATTGTAAATATCGTTGGCATTAAATACTCATTCCACGAGCCGTTGAATGACAAAATACCTATAGTTGCAAGAATTGGTTTTAAAAGTGGGAGAATAATTCTGAAAAATATTGATACAAAACCGCATCCATCAATTTCTGCAGCTTCATCAAGCTCTTTTGGTAATGTTGCTACATAACTTTTTATAAGATATATATTTACTGTTGCTATACCGAAAATTTTTACTACAACAAGCCCCCAAAGAGATTTATGTAAACCAAAAATTCTCAGTATTTCAAACAACGGATATACAACGATAGAGCCAAGACCTATAAACATAAGCGATGAAAGTATTACAAAAAAGACTTTCTTTCCGTAAAAATCTGCCCTTGCAAATACATATCCTCCCATTGAAGAATTGAGAAGTGCCACAATTACACATATTGCCGTGTACCAACAGCTGTTAAAAAACATTCTTTTGACATTAAAAACATCAGATGTCCACGCCTGTCTATAGTTATCAAGTGTAGGTTTTATCGGAAAAAGATTTTCCGGATGTGCAAGTATTTCTGAATTTGTTTTAAATGATGCTGATACTGTGTATATTATAGGCGTCACCGTAATTATCAGTACTAATGTGAGAAACGTATATATTAATATTTTTGAAAATAAGTTTGTTCGTCTTTCCATTTTATCTCCTCCATTAATACAAGTTGTTCATCTTGGCACTGAACTTTGAGTAGAGTATCGCTATCGTTCCCATAATGACTGATGTGACAAGTGCTATTGCACAACCATAGCCTATATTTACATTTGTACCTGCAAATCCCGGAACAAACTTTCCAACAATATAACTCATTACTGTGTATGTACTTCCGCCGGGTGCTCCGTTTGTTGTTACCAGAATATATTCATTAGTATGAAGTGTTCCGTTAAGTGACAGAAGAAGTATTACCTGAAAAACAGGAGCTATAAGTGGTAAAGTAATTCTACAAAAAATAGTCCACGCTGATGCTCCGTCAAGATATGCCGATTCATATACATCTGTCGGCACATTATTAAGAGCAGCTAAAAAGTAAAGTACATTTATACCAAAAGTATTCCATGCACCGCCAAGTGCAAGAACGAACATTGCTCTATTTGGCGTTGCAAGCCAGTCAATTTCCTGACCTATCACATTAAACTTCATAAGTAAGCCATTTATAAAACCAAAATAGTCGAACATGTTACCAAATATAAGACCAATAATTGCCACACTTATGATGCACGGCAGAAAGTACATAGTACGATAAAAACCTGTACCTTTAAGCTTTTTATTGAGCAAAATCGCAAGAAAAAGTGCAAGCGGAAGCTCAATGGGCATTTTCATCAGTGCAAACTTAAATGTTGTAAGCCATGTTGTCCAATAGGTTACATCCTCTGTAAAAATTCTTACAAAATTCTCCCAACCAACAAAACGTGTATTTGCATTTATTCCATCGTAATAATGCCACGCTTTATGTGCAGCCCACAAAATCGGATATAGAGTAAATACAAAGAAACCGATGATTTGTGTTGAAAGCATTCCATAGCATTTAAACGACAGTTTCCACTTTTTTACTGAACCAAATCTGTGCTCATTTATTGTATTAGTTGCCATGTATTGGCTCAATCCTTTCTTTCAATATTCCAATCGGGTATGATATACGGGGACGGGTCGTATTCGGGATGAAGTTCCTGATAACGCTTAACTCCCTCGTTGTACACTTTTGTTGCTTCACTTAGCATATCATCAATACTTCCGTTTTCACCCCAAATTTTTTTGAAGAATGTCGCAGTAAGTCCGGCATAGCTTGCAACATCTCTTTGGAGTTCAACCGGCTGTGTACGGCTGATTTTAACCATATCACCAAATTCTTTCCAACCATTTTTTGCATTTGTAAGGTCAACACCTTCTGTTATGCTATAATCCCAAGGAATGTATACACCGCCTTCATAAAGCTTGCGGCAGGTTTCATCGCTGTTTAACCATTTATAAACAAGCATAATAGCATCTGCACCTTTTTCCTCTACTGACTTCTTGTTAATATAAGGCGCCCATGAAGGCTGAGCATTCTGCATATATTTATTATTTATATCAACAACCGGAAGTGGTGCTACACCCCAGTCGCACTGTGCCGGGAACTGGTCATTGAATACACCGACATCCCACGAATATGCATATTTCATGCCGATATTTCCATCTGCAAATCTTGCTCTTGCTGCATCGTTTTCCATACTTTCAGCACCTGGGTAACAACTACCGTCATTTTTAATTCCCATTACCATTTCAATCATAGGTTTTAAAACAGACATGTCATATTTTCCTGTAGCTGGATTATATCCTTTATGACCAAAGCTGCTTATAACCGTATTTGAAACATCATATCCAAACCAAGTACTCCATTTACAAGGGAAAATAATTCCATATTTCTTTTCTTTGGCATTTGTAAGTTTTTTTGCATATTCTCTTACCTGTTCAAGAGTTTCAGGCGGTGTTGGTTCTCCGTTTGCATCAACAATACCTGCTTCTTTAAACATATCCTTATTGTAAACCAACCCCATTGTTGTAAGAGCGTTAGGAACAGTGTAAGCAACACCATCAAATGTATGCCATGTTTCAACAAGATTGCCCTCATAACGCTTAAGAAATTCTTCACCACCGGGCATTTCTGCTATTGGCATAAGATAACCATTATCTACCCATTTTTCCAACTGACCACCGGAAATAAGGTCAGGAGCTTCGCCATTTTCAAGTGCCAAATCCATATTTGACATTGTTGTGCCATCTTTAACTATATACTCGAATTCAACATTGTTTTCTTTACCGATGGTATTGTTAAATTCCTGTACAAGTTTTGTCATTACTGCTTTTGCGTGTGAATCGCCAGTCCAACATGTTACTTTAGTAACATTACTTTCTTTCTCACAACCTGCAAAAGGTACCATGAGAGATACAGAAAGTGCTGCAGTGAGAATTCTTGAAATTAATTTTTTCATACATAAACCTCCAATATGTTTTTTATGATAACAGCATATCACTTTTTTACTGTTTTGAGGAGGTCAGTTTTTCCCCC
>JAZSIM010000082.1:0-37215 GCA_045533835.1 Acutalibacteraceae bacterium | reverse complement strand
GAAGCAAAAATATAACTCGGCAACGCCGAATAAAACTGTGCAAAGCACAATATAACTCGCACCATCGGTGCGAATACAACTATCATAATTTAGCAGTCTTTGACTGCTAAATTATGATTTAAGGGTGCGCATTGCGTTGAGAATGGCAATTACTGCGACGCCGACATCGGCAAAAACACCGACCCACATATTTGTAAGCCCGAATGCGGCAAGGATAAGCACAAGGAATTTTACACCAAGGGCAAACACCACGTTTTCACGGACAATGCGCCTTGTTTTTCTTGCAATTTTCACCGCGATGGCGCATTTTTCGATATTGTCATCCATAATTACCACATCGGAGGCTTCGATTGCGGCATCGCTTCCCACACCGCCCATGGCAATTCCCACGTGTGAAAGAGCAAGCACGGGAGCATCGTTTATTCCGTCACCGACAAAGGCAACACAGCCCTTTTTATTTCCGTTACAAAGCGCCTTTACGTACTCTGCCTTGTCAGAGGGCAGCAGAGAAGCCCTGTATTCACGGATTCCGAGGCTTCGGGCAACCTGCGCTGCCGCCTCCTCCTTATCACCCGTGAGCATAACGGTATTTCTGACTCCGAGTGCATAAAGCTCCTCTACAGTCTTTTTCGCACCGGGCTTCGGAGCATCGGAAAGTCTTATATATCCTGCAAATTTTCCGTCAAGGGCGGTTAAAACAGCCGTCCCCGCGGTAATGTCTGAGGGTACGGAGATTCCTTTTTCAGTAAGAAAGCGTGCATTTCCCGAAAGAACGGATATTCCGTCAATTACGGCTTCCACACCGCCGCCGGGATATTCCTTTATGCTGACGGGAGCAGTTATACTGCCTGCAGCCCTTACTATACCCCGTGCAAGGGGATGATTTGAATAATATTCCGCTCCTGCAGTCAGGGTCAGAAGCTGCTTTTCAGAAAAGCCCTCCTGCGGGAAAACACCGTCAACGGTAAATTCGCCCGTTGTGAGCGTACCGGTTTTGTCAAAAACGAAGCTGCTTACATTTCCGAGAGCCTCAAGAAAGGATGCTCCCTTTATAAGAATGCCCTTTGATGATGCCCCGCCGATTCCTCCGAAATATGAGAGGGGAACGGAAATCACGAGTGCGCAGGGACAGGACACAACAAGGAAAATCAGCGCACGGTAAAGCCATATTTTCCAGTCGCCCGTTATAACAGACGGGATAACGGCAAGAAGCAGGGCTGAAATTACAACGGCAGGGGTATAAACACGGGAAAATTCAGTAAGGAATTTTTCGGTTTTTGCTTTATTGAGGGTTGAGCTTTCAACAAGCTCAAGAATCTTTGCGGCGGTGGACTCGGAAAATTCCTTAAGCACCCTGATTCTGAGAGTACCCGTAAGATTTATACTGCCGGATTTTACCTCTGTGCCGGCATATACGTCAACGGGGGTGCTTTCACCCGTAAGTGCTTTCATATCAAGGGTGGATTCTCCGTCGGTTATAACTCCGTCCAAAGGGATTTTTTCACCGGGGCGCACAATCACCGTTTCCCCTACAGAAACCTCCTCCGAGAAAACCGTATCCTCTGCCCCGTCCCTTATAACCGTTGCACAATCGGGCGCAAGCTCCATAAGCGATGAAACGGAGCGCCTGCTTTTGCCCACGGCAATCTTCTGAAAGAGCTCTCCTGCCTGATAGAATACCATAACGAAAACGCATTCCGGGTATTCTCCCACTATGAGGGCACCCACGGTGGCAATTGTCATTAAAAATTCCTCGTCAAAGAATTTTCCCCGTGAGATTTTTTTGACACAAGCCAGAAGCACATCATAGCCTGCAATAAAATACGGCACAAGGTATGTCAGAAGCACAATTATATTGTGAGGATGAAGTATTTTTTCCGTTATTACTGCTGCAAGAAAAAGCACAAGGCTTATGATGATTCTTAAAAGCAGCTTTTTCTGTTTTTTTGTCATAATATCAGATAATTACCGTACATTCGGGGATGGTTTTCTTTGCTACAGAGGGGATTTTTGCTATGATACCGTCAAGGTCAGCCTCATCCGCCTCGATAATCATTTTACCTGCAATGAAGCTTACGCTTGCTTTCTGAACGCCCTCTATTCCCGAAATTGCTTTTTCGAGCTTTGCGGCACAGTTGGGACAGTCAAGCTCTTCAATCTTAAATGTTTTTTTCATTGTTATCTCTCCTTATTCGTTTATGTGGTCTGTTCCCATTGCGAGAATTGTACTGATGTGGTCATCCGCAAGAGAATAAATGCTGTTTTTTCCGTCCCGTCTGAACTTAACAAGACGGGCATTTTTAAGAATCTTCAGCTGATGCGACACTGCGGAAACCGTGGAGCCGACTCCCGATGAGATATCGGACACCGTAAGCTCTCTGCCGTACAGCAGATAAAGAATTTTAAGCCGTGAGGGCTCCCCCAGCACCTTATAAAAATCGGCAAGGGCAAAAAGCTCTGCCTCCTGCAGGGGTGCACCGTTTAATTCTTCGTTATTTTTCATAGTGTACTCCTTTTATACATTTGAACAATTGAACACTTATTCAATCATTCAACAATAGTATATGTAAATTTCCTTCTTATGTCAACACTTTTGTTGACATAAATTATTTTGGTGGTATACTCTATTTATAGCTTATACCCCGGAAGGAGATATATTTATGAGTGAAAATATAATAAAGGTCGGTGTTGTAGGTCTGGGACGCGGTACGGCAATTGCAAGATGCCTCAAGGGTGTAAAAAATGCAAGACTCATTGCCTGCTGCGACCACAATCCGAAAATCCTGGCAAAGGGCTACAAGGAGCTCTCTGAGGTTCTCGAGGATAAGGATATTATGCAGTTCAGCGATTATGATGAAATGCTTAAAACCGATATTGATGCAGTTATTGTTGCAACTGAAGCTGTATATCACGTACCGATTGTCACAAAGGCTATGAATGCAGGCAAGCACGTGCTCAGCGAAATTCCTGCAGTAAACTCCCTTGAGGAGGCAAAGCTGCTGAAGGAGCTTGTAAGCTCTCATCCGGAGCTCATATATATGGCGGCTGAGAACTGCTGCTACTGGGCATTCATACAGACCTGGAAAAAGATGCACAGGGACGGTCTTTTCGGTGAAATCGCTTATGCTGAGGCTGAGTATCTCCATGCTCTTAACCCCGATGAATTCTCTCCCGATTACTATCCCGAGGGACATTGGAGAACCTATCAGCCCGCCATTCATTATCTTACCCACGAGCTTGGTCCCCTTCTTTACGTTATGGATGACTACTGCACGAGCGTTACATGCCTTGAGGCGGATGTACATTACGATCCCTATACTCCCGAAAGAAAGGAAACGGGCGTTGCTCTCTTCAAGACCGCAAAGGGTGCTGTTATAAGGCTTCTTGTTTCCTTCGGTGCATACACAAGCTATGACCACAATTACCGTATCTGCGGAACAAGAGGCACAATTGAAACCGACCGCAGATGTGTTGTCGATCAGGCACATTCTCTGGCAAGCCTTCACAGCGTACCCGGAACCTTCTCAGCAAACAGTAAAATTGATATTCCCGTGGCAACAGCCTACGAGGGTGAGGATACAAGCGGACACGGCGGTGCCGACGGTAAAATGGTCAAGGATTTCATAAGCTGTATTGCAGAGGGAAGAAAGCCCGAGCTTGACGTTGATTTCGCTATTCAGATGTCAATTCCCGGTATTCTTGCTCACAAATCAGCCGAAATGGGCGGAGTTCCCGTCGAAATCCCCCGTTTTTAAGAAAAAAGGCGCAAAAGCTATCCTTTTTGACGCACAGTAAAAATTAACAGACATCTGCCACAAACCAAGTGACAGATGTCTTATTTTTTATTACCTCGCAGAAAGCAGCTCAGGAGCTTGATTTTCGGCACCATTGCAGTACCCTTGTACGGCTATCAGGTGCCGAAAATCACAAAAAGAACAGCTTTTGTCCTTTTTCGGAAGGTTTAGTGCAGACTTAGTTAAGTTAGCTTGCGTGCACACGTAAGGTTGACAACATCTTTTTCCGCTAAATGCCCATATTTCACGCACCTGCTCCCGTATTTCTGCGAAAAAACGGGGCATCTGCACAAAATATGAACATTTCCCGTCAAACGGGGAATATTAATATAGCAGAAAGGTGAAAGCTTCTGCTTTTTAATTTTATTTTTTAAATTAATGATTTTCGGATACTTTTTCGGGGCATACTATTTATGAAAAGTGCACTTTAATATTTTTAGCACTCTCTTTGCAAGAGTGCTAATGTTTACACAATAGTCACAGAAATAACACACGGATACAATAATCATACTGTATATTGTAATCACAGGGAGGGGAACAGAGGTCCCCGGACGGAAAACCGTTTGGGTGGCAAGGCCGGCTGTTTACCGACCCTCTCTGAGAACATTGCTACAAAAACACTATATCATAAACAGGAGGAAAAAACAATGTTTGAAATTATCCCTATGACCCATTTTAACCGCTCCTTCCGCAATCCCTTTGCAGAAATGGACAATCTTGCAAGAGCCTTCTTCAATGAGCCTTTTTTCTCCGCGAATGCAGAAATCAGACCCTTCAGAACAGACATAAAGAAGACTGAAGACGGCTTTCAGCTTGAGGCAGAGCTTCCCGGCTTCGACAAGAAGGATATCTCCGTCGGAATCGAGGGCGATGTGCTGACAATCAAGGCGCAGCGCGGCAGCGACACCGAGAACAAGGACAACAAGGAAAACTATGTAAGAATCGAGCGTTCATACGGCTCATACGAGAGAAGCTTTGACGTTTCGGGAATCGACACCGAGAACATCGGCGCAAAATACGAAAACGGCGTGCTTATTCTCAATATGCCGAAAAAGGAGCCTGTAACACCCCCTCAGCGTCAGCTCACCATTGACTGATAACACTCCCTTATAACAATACCCCCTTAATCTGCGGATTCCGTTTCACCCTCAGGGGTGAGGCGGTTTTCGCTTTTAAATAATTGACAAATAAATTTTTTTGCTATATAATTTACTCAAGAAAGTAGGTTAAAGGAAAGGAGTTTTTTCTTATGGATGCACTTCCCGGCGTTTTCAGAGTTATTATTGACTGGGTCATTATGATCATCGGCACAATTTCCACATACTTCAGCAAATAATCCGGAGGCATAAGAAAGGCTTCCGAGGCCCAAAAACCTTCACCCGTTCAACGGGTGATTTTTTTTGTTTGACAATTCCTTGTTGCAAAATGGAAATTTGTGTTATATAATATTGTAAATAATAATATAAAGGAGAAATTATTATGAAAAAAATTATAGCACTTGCCCTTGCTCTTGTTCTTTGTATCGGCATTTTTGCCGCTTGCGGTAAGACAGAGCAGACCACCTACACAATCGCAATCCCCAACGACACCACGAACGAAGCCCGTGCACTTCTGCTTCTTGAGAACATCGGACTCATCAAGCTCAAAGAGGGCGCAGGCATCACGGCAACCATCCTTGATATTGCAGAAAATCCCTACAATATCGAATTCAAGGAGGTTGAAGCAGCTCAGATTCCCAACATCCTTCAGGACGTAGACTTTGCAGTTATCAACTCAAACTATGCTCTTGCTGCCAAAATCAACCCCGCAGAGAAGGCTCTTCAGCAGGAGGGTGCAGCATCTGCTTACGGAAACATCGTAGCAGTTAAGGAAGGCAACGAAGAAACAGCAAAGACAAAGGCTCTTGTAGCAGCTCTTGAAAGCCAGAAGGTTGCTGACTACATCAAGACAACCTACACAGGCTCAGTTGTTTCCACAGTTGAGAATCCCGGCACAGGCTTTGATGAATCAGTTGACTATGCAGCTCTTGCAGGCGAAACAATCACAGTAGCAGCTTCTCCCGCTCCTCACGCTGAAATCCTTAAGATTGCAAAGGACATCCTCAGCGAAAAGAACGTTACTCTTGAAATCAAGGAATTCACAGACTACGTACAGCCCAACAACGTTGTTGATTCAGGCGATGTTGATGCTAACTACTTCCAGCATCTTCCCTACCTTGAGGACTTCAACGCACAGAACGGCACAAAGGTTGTTTCTGTAGGCGCTATCCATGTTGAGCCTCTCGGCATCTACGGCGGCAAGCAGGCTTCTCTTGACGTATTCAAGGCTGAATAAAAGCTGACTTTTTCCGTCCCCCTGAAAAGGGGGGCGGATATGATGATTTTACCGTATGAAAACCACCTGCGAAAACGGGTGGCTTTCATATCTTAAAATCAATTAACCGTACGGAGAAAACGATATGATTGAAATAAAGAATCTTACAAAGACCTTCACCACCTCGGACGGTGAGGTCCAGGCGCTGAAAAATGTAAATATCAGCATAGAAAACGGAGATATCTACGGCATAATAGGTATGAGCGGTGCAGGCAAAAGTACGCTTGTGCGCTGTATCAATATGCTTGAACGCCCCACAGAGGGCACCGTTACCATTGACGGAGTTGATATGAAATCACTTTCTCCGAAGGAGCTTCGCGAGAAAAGACGCGATATCACAATGATATTCCAGGGCTTCAATCTCCTTATGCAGAGAACCTGCCTCAAGAATATCTGCTTCCCTCTTGAGCTTGCAGGCGTAAAAAAGGCTGATGCAGTAAAAAGAGCAAGAGAGCTTCTGGAAATCGTAGGTCTTCCGGATAAGGAAAATTCCTATCCCGCACAGCTTTCGGGCGGTCAGCAGCAGAGAATTGCAATTGCACGTGCGCTTGCAACCGACCCCAAGGTGCTTCTCTGTGACGAGGCCACAAGTGCGCTTGACCCCAAGACAACACATTCAATCCTTGAGCTTATCAAGGATATCAACAGAAAGCTCGGAATCACCGTTATCGTAATCACCCATCAGATGAGCGTTGTTGAGGAAATCTGCAACCGTGTTGCAATTCTTGACGACGGCGTTGTGGTTGAGGACGGCAATGTTTCCGATATTTTCTCAGCCCCCAAATCCGATGCCGCAAGAAGGCTTGTCTTCCCCGAGGGCTACGATACAAAATCAATGGAAGCTTACTCCGATGAGCCGAGAATCCGTGTGGTGTTCAACGGTGCACAGGCAGCAAAAACTCCTCTTATAGCCACAATGGCGGCTGAAAAAGGAATCTATGCAAACATTATGGCGGCATCCACAAAGTCCATAGGCGACAAGGCTTACGGAAGTATGATGCTAGGTATTTCGGGAGGCAGGGAGAAGCTCCGAGAGGCCCTCTCATATCTCAGCAGTATTGAGGATATCACCGCAGAGGAGGTAACAGACTGATGTACGACAGCATTTTTTCTGCCGAGGCATGGCAGTTTGCTCTTGATATTGTAAAATCAGAATTTCTTTTAGGTATCTGGGAAACCTTTTATGTAACGGTAGTGTCAACTGCCCTTGCAATTCTTATAGGGCTTCCCCTTGGTGTGCTTCTTGTTACGGGCGATAAGGGCGGTATCATGCCTCTTCCGAAGGCGGTTATGAGCACACTCAATATAATCATAAATCTTCTTCGCTCCGTGCCCTTCCTTATCCTTATGATTATGGCATTCCCTCTTGCTCGTCTTATCGTTGGCACAACCATCGGCACGGTAGCATCAATTGTTCCCCTTGTTATTGCGGCATTCCCCTTTGTGGCAAGACTTGTGGAAAGCTCCTTAAGAGAGGTCAACCCCAACATTATTGAGGCAGCACAGAGCATGGGAGCCTCCCCCTTTGACATCATAAGAAAGGTTATGATTCCCGAAAGCGTACCCTCTCTTATTTCAAACTTCACAATTGCAATCACCACAATTCTCGGCTACTCTGCAATGAGCGGCATCATCGGCGGCGGCGGACTCGGTAAAATTGCCATCAACTACGGCTACTACCGCTACAAGTATGTTGTAATGCTTCTTGCCGTTATTCTTCTTGTTATTATGGTGCAGATTTTCCAGAGCGTAGGCACAAAGCTTTCCGTAAAGCTTGACAAGCGACTTAAGAACAAATAATGAAGCTCATAGATTTCCACACACACATTTACCCCGATGCAATCGCAAAAAAGGCAACCGAAAGCATAGAGGATTTTTACTCCATGAAGGCAGAAAACGTCGGCACGGCGGGCAGACTGCTTGAGGTATCCCGCGAAAACGGAATTGTCCTGAGCGTTGTACTTCCCGTTGCGGTCAAGCCCTCGGGAGCGGCGCACATAAATGATTTTGCGGCAGAAATGCAGAAGGCCCACAAGGAATTTTACTGCTTCGGCACGGTTCACGCAGGGATGGACAATATTGAAGCCGAAACGGAAAGACTTATGAATATGGGGCTTCACGGCATAAAGCTTCACCCCGACACACAGCTTTTCGACATAGACGATAAGCGTATGTATCCCGTATATGAAATAATAGAGGGAAAAATACCTCTTATGGTGCATTCGGGAGATTACAGATATTCATATTCACATCCCGAAAGGCTAAGACGTGTTATGAAGGACTTTCCCCGCCTTGTGACGGTTGCCGCGCACTTCGGCGGATGGTCGATGCCCGATGAGGGCGCACGGCAGCTTTCGGATATGGAAAACTGCTTTGTTGATATTTCCAGCTCCTTTGACAGAATAAGCCTTGAAAAGGGCGCGGAGCTTGTATCCGTTTTCGGTGAGGACAGGGTGCTTTTTGCAAGTGACTTTCCCCTGGGCTCTCCGGCTGTTGAAAGAGAAAACCTTATGAAAATGAATATTTCCGATGACGTCAGAGAGAAAATAGCATATAAAAATGCCGAGAAGCTTTTAGGCTTTTCGGTTTAAGGAGAAAAGGCTCATGTCTAAATGGGACAAGGATTATCTTGATTTATGTAAAAGAATATTATCTGAGGGTGTCCGTGTTGAAAACAGAACGGGCATTGATACCATAAAGGTCCCCTCACACCATTTTCATTTTGATCTCGGTGAGGAATTCCCCGTGCTTACCACAAAGCAGCTCTTCATCCGTCAGGCGGTGCTTGAAATGCTGTGGTTTTATCAGGCTCAGTCAAATGATGTGCGCTGGCTTCAGGAAAGAAACGTCCGTATATGGGACGAGTGGGAAATTGACGAGGACGGCTTCTGGACTGCCACACAGATGGTGCCCGACGGAAACGGCAATTTAGTAAAAAAAGAGATAAAAAAGGAATTCGGCAAGGAGTGGGCGCATACAATCGGCACCGCTTACGGCTGGATTGTAAAAAAATTCGGCTTAACTCAGAAGCTTATTGATACGCTTAAGAACAACCCCCGTGACAGAAGAATGATAATGTCCCTTTATCAGAACGATTATCTTGACACGGCGGTGCTTCCATCCTGCGTATGGAGCAGCGAGTGGGATGTGACCGACGGCAAGCTCAACTGCTGGGTGCATCAGAGAAGCTGTGACGTGCCTCTGGGGCTTCCCTTTAACGTCACACAGTACAGCGTGCTTCTTATGATGCTCTGCCACGTAACGGGACTGAAGCCCGGCACACTTGACTGGAGCATAAAGGACGCTCACATTTACGTAAACCAGATTGACGGCATAAAAGAGCAGATAAAGCGCTTCGACGAAAACGGCTCTTACCCTGCTCCTAAATTGTGGCTCAATCCCGAGGTGAAGGATTTCTTCAGCTTTGACAATTCCAAGGACCTTCTCGATATAAAATTAACGGATTATCAGCATATGGGAAAGATTTCCTTCCCCATTGCTCAGTAAGGACGGCTTATGACAGTTTCAATGATTGTTGCCAAGGGCACAAATAACGAAATAGGCAAAAACAATGACCTTTTGTGGCATCTCCCCTCTGACCTTAAGTTTTTCAAGGCTACAACAATGGGCAAAAGCATTATTATGGGCAGAAAAACCTTCCAGTCGCTCCCGAAGGCTCTTCCCGGAAGAAAGAATATCGTAATTTCATCGGATAAGAGCTTTGATGCTCCCGGGGCTACCGTTGTAACGGATATTGAAGCAGCTCTTAAGGAAAGTGAAACAGATGAGGTTTTCATCATCGGAGGGGCAAGCATCTATAAGGCATATTTCCCCCTGGCAGACAAGCTCTATATAACCGAGGTTGACTTCGAGGACAAGGACGCAGACGTTTATTTCCCCGAAATAGATTTATCTCTGTGGAAAAGCGAGCTTCTCGATGAGGGCGAAGAGAATAATCTGAAGTACAGACACATTTTATATACAAAAGCATAATTTTTTTCGGAGTTTATATGAATTACCTAAAAGGCTTTATCGGTGACAAGGCATTTTATAAAATGGCCTTCACCGTTGCAGTACCCGTAATGCTGCAGAATTTTATAACTAACCTTGTTAATATGCTGGACAATCTGATGGTAGGCTCTGTCGGCACCGAGCAGATGACGGGTGTTTCCGTTGTCAATCAGATTGTTTTTATTTTCAATCTTGCCATTTTCGGCGCAATAAGCGGTGTGGGTATTTTTACCGCACAGTTTTACGGCAAAAAGGACAACGACGGAATAAGGCACACTCTCAGATACAAAATCTATATCTGCTTCGTGCTTTTCCTTATAGGGCTGGGGATTTTCCTTTTATTTAACGAAAATCTCATCTCCCTTTTCCTGCACGAAAGCGGTGACGGCGTTGATATTGCCGCCACAATGGCCTATGCAAAGGACTACCTTTATATTATTCTTATCGGTCTTCTGCCCTTTGCTCTTGCGAATGCCTTTGCAGGTACCCTTCGTGAAACGGGCGACACCTTCACACCCATGATAACGGGACTTATTGCGGTTATCGTCAACTGTGTTTTCAACTACCTGCTTATTTTTGATAAGATAGGTCTTCACTCAATTGCAGGCGTTAAGGGTGCTGCTGTTGCTACGGTGCTTTCACGTTACGTGGAATTCCTGATTCTTGTAATATATTCCGTAATAAAGAGAAAAACAAAATTCCCCTATGTAAGATATCTCTTCGACAGCCTGAGCATTCCGAAGGAGCTTACCTTTTCCGTTTCAAAGAAGGCTCTTCCCATTTTCTGCAACGAGGTTTTATGGTCAACGGGTATGTCACTGCTTTCTGTAGCATATTCCCTTCACGGACCTATGGTTGTGGCAGGCTACAGCATTGCAAGCACCATAAACAACCTCTTTATGATTGCATTCCTTTCAATGGGCTCCTCAATCGGCATTATTGCCGGCAGACTGCTGGGCGCTGAAAAGCATCTTGAGGCTGTGGATGCCGTCAAAAAGCTTACCGCATTTTCATTTGTCTTAAGCATTGTAATGGGCGTGCTTCTTTTCTCCCTCGGCGCAAAAATTCCCTCGTTATACGCAGAAACAGACGAGGCGGCAAAGGAGCTTGCCGTTTATTTCATAAGGGTATTTGCCTGTGCTATGTGGATTGATTCCATCGCAAACGCCGCTTATTTTACCCTGCGTTCAGGAGGAAAAACCTTTATCACGTTCCTTTTTGATGCCGGTGTACAATGGGTTGTATCCGTTCCCGCAGCATTCATCCTCTATTTTGCAGGACTTTCAATCTACTGGGTATTCCCCATCGTCCAGGCGCTTATGCTTGTCAAAGCAATTGTAGGCCTGGTGCTGGTATGCAAAAAGGTCTGGGTAAGAACACTTATATAAAGGAGAAAAATTATGCTTATTCCTGCTTTTTCGGAAAACAAGGACAGCTCTATGCTTTTATATTTTGAGGCTGAGGGCGCAGATATCACGAAAATGTACAACGAGCTTGAAAAGACCTACGTCTGCTTTGAAAAAATGAATCAGACCATAAAGGACGGCAAAAAATACGTTGTCCTTGAAATAAACGATTCGGAAACATAATTTCAATTTTCTGTATAATCGTAGGGGAGGGGTCTCCCCTCCCGTTTTTTCTTCTGCAGTTTACTTCACAAAAAGCTGATTGCAGAAGGATACGGGCGGGGCAACCCCGCCCCTACCGCACTTTTGTCCTCCAACGTTAATGCACATCTGTCCGAAAGCATAAAAAATGCCTGCATTCCGAAGAATGCGGGCATTTTTTATTCTGTTATTATTTCACAGGTTGTTTCTTCCGTAAGAATAAGCTCCCCGTAAGAGGGTACTTTTATGTATCCGGATTTGGGATTTTTGATACTGACAACAGGGGTGGTAATTTCTGCCTCCACCGAGGATTTTTCAAAGGCAAGATCGGCTTCGCCGAGAGTGCAGTTTATCATTTTAAGGTTTTCGCAGTAGCAAAGGGGCTGTGTACCCGAAATCTTACAGTCAATGAAGGTGATATTCTTTGCATACCAGGCAAGATATTCACCCTTTATGACAGAATTTTTTACCACTATGTTTTCTGCGTGCCAGAAGGCATCCTTCGTATCGAAGGTACAGTTTTCAAAGGTACAGTTTTTAATATACTGGAAGGAATACTTGCCCAGGAGCCTTACGTCCGTAAAATTAAGGTTTTCTGCCCTCAGCATAAAGTATTCACCCTGAGCAGCCACATCATTCATTACGATATTTCTTGAAAACCATCCGAATTCGGGGGAAATTACGGTTGAATTTACGATATTCACACGGTCACATTCTCTTAATGCCTTTATGCCGTGAAGGCCTGTGTTATCTATTGTGATATCGTCGGAATACCACAGGGCAGCCCTGCACAGCTCAGTCATTTTGCAATCGGTGATTTTAAGCCTATGTGTGTGCCAGAAGGGGTATCTGAGATTGAAATAACAATTTTCTGTTTCAATGTTTTTACTTTCCTTAAAGGCGCTCTCTCCGTCAGCGGGTCCGTCGAAGCGGCAGCCGACAGCTCTTACACCGTCCGAGCCGTAAAGAGCTCTTTCTTCATCAAAGGTTTTGTTTTCGATAATAGTCATTTTATTTTCTCTCTCTTTATAAAATCTGCAGATAGTATAACACAGAAAAAAATGAAAATCTATATATTTTCTGTTAAAAATAAGCCGTCTGCAAAAGCAGACAGCCTGTTCTTTTATTCAAAGGTTATTGTTTTAGCCCATTGGACAAAGTCGGGGAAGATTTCCTCGTATTTTTCCGTTTCTGTTGCAAACTGTATGAGCCAGAATGCATCTTCAGTTTCAAAAACGGTGGCAAAGTAGCAGTATTCAACACCGCCTCCGCCCTCTGCGACATACTCGAAGCACTGAAGCCCCTCATACTCAGTTAACTCAACGTCCGGCATTTCCGCCAGCACAAGGTCTGCATATTCATCAAGAGTAATTTTTTCGGAGAAAAGAGAGAATTCCTCTTTTATTGCCAGAACAGAATAATCCTCATTGCCATAGCAGGCGGTAAAATTTTCCTGAGGAACGTACATAAAATCACTTGTAAGGGTAATGGACATCCCCTCTCTTGAGAAGGTCTGGGGGACTATTTTTTCCGCCTGGCTTATGCCGAAATACCCGATGCCCCATCCTATTGCGAAGCAAATCGGAAGAAGAATTGCCATAATAATATAGCTTTTTCTTCTTATTTTCTTTCTGTGTGCAAGCACCTCTTCGTTATCAACACCCTCAAAGCGGAAGGGATTTCCTGCCAGGGGGTTATAGTGATTCTTTCCCTTTATTGCAACATCAAAGCTGCCTGCAGGCACGTCAAAGAATTCGTTACAGAAATTCTTAGAAAGCTTGTCCGCAATAACAAACACTCTTGCGGCTGTATCCTCAATGGGAAAGCTCTTCTGCTCTCCGTTTTTAAGTGTGCCGAGCTTTCTGCAGGGGGTATTGTTTATTGTAATTTCAGGATTAACGGAATCCTCAATATAAACCTTCAGAATACTGATGCTGCCTACGAAGCTCTTTTCTCTTGTAATTATAAGATTTCTCATAAATATCACCTCGTATTTATATTACCACACAAACAAACATTATTCAACAAAAAAAGAAGCCTGTTACGGCTTCTTAAAAGAGATACGTAATTATAAGCTCTGCAATGAATACGGTCACACAGCAGGAAACGGCAACCTTTATGAGATTAAAGCCTATTGCCGCCGTGATAATGCCCGCAATGAGAGCCAGAATACCCGATATGGGTGACTGAGTTGCATTGATTATTGCAGGGAAGGTCATAACTGCCAATGTAACATAAGGCACGTAATAAAGAAAGGATTTTATAAAGCGGTTCTTTATGGGCTTTCTCAGAAGTGTCATGGGAATTGCCCTTATAAGGTAGGATACCGCCCCCATAATAAGGATATATATATAAATATTTTTATCCATTGGCTCCGACCTCCTCTTCATCCCTTTTCGGAAAGATAATTGCCGCTGCACCTGCGATAATAACCGTCAGGATAATTATTCTTGTTCCCTCGGCAATATCGGAAATTACGGGAAGAATGCTTGCAATGTAGCTTAAAAGGAAACTTATGACAACAAGGCCGGCAATGATTTTGTCCTTCTTTGCCGGGGGGATGAAAACTGCCATAAACATACCGTAAAGGGCAACGGAAAGGGCGCTTACAACGGAAACGGGCAGAATATTTCCTGCAATAACACCTGCAGCGGTGCCCAAAGCCCACAGCGGTACTGCAGTAAGGGAGCCGCCGTAATGGTACCAGGGATTAAAGAAGCCCTCTCTTGCAATTGAGATTCCGAAAAGCTCATCCGTTATGTACATAGCCGAAAGCGGTCTGTGAATAAAGGGCATTTTGGGGTCTGCCTTCTGACTTAAGGCGCAGGACATAAGAAGATATCTTGCATTTGCAACAAAGGTTGCTATTGCCATTTCGGCATAGGTAGCATTTGCGGCAATCAGGGTAAAGGCAACGTATTCTCCGGCAGAAGCCGCACACATGGCACTTGCAAGAAAGCCCTGAAAGGCGGAAAGACCTGCCTCCTTGGCAAGCACACCGAGGGAAAACGCAACGGCAAAGTAGCCGAGTCCGATGGGAAAGCCGTCCTTCAGCCCCGAAAAAAATGCTTTTTTATTTTCCTTGAAAGAATATTTTGTGTTCAATCTGATTTTTCCTCTGAATATAAATTACAGGAAAGAATTGTAGCACCAAAGCGACACGTTTGCAAGAAAAAACAGAAAATTTTATTTTATTAAACAGCAAAAAATGTGCCTTCAGAGAAGATTTTCGCCTTTACATTGTAGGGGATGGCGTCCCCTGTCAACAGTAAGATTGTAAACACTTGTGCAAGAAGATAGGTTACAGTTTTGTCTTCTTGAATAAGTGCATTGGAATCCCGAACGGAGCGTAGCGGAGAGAGCGATTCCAATGCACTCTGCCGGCTCACAGAATGCGTGAAATCCTACGATTTATTAATTGCTCCTGCTCTATATTTATTTCCGCTATCTTGTAATTGCGGTAGCATAACGCTGTATTTGTTCCTTCGATCGGACGAAGCTCCAGTTCTGCTCCACTCATAGTTTCACTGAGGTAAAATACTTTACTGTCAAATCTCAGATATCCTTTGTAGTTTACTTTCACAATCCTGTATGTACCGCTATATTCATACAGCTTTATTCTATCCGGATACTTTCGGTCACTCGGTCTGTATACATCTGCAGGACATAGCATATTTATTGCTTCGTGCGGTCTCACTTCGTTATATTTTATTCTCCATTCATTCAGATGTTTATCTGCATCAGATAGATCCGTAAACGCTTTTCTCTTTATGAGTTCGTTTTTCATCGTACGATGAAACCGTTCTATCTTTCCTTGAGTCTGAGGATGTAACGGTCGTCCATGAAGCGGCAATATATCCAGGTCCATTAACCATCTTTCGAATTGGGTATATCCACCTCGGATTCCTGTAAATTGCCCGCCATTATCCGATAAAATCGCCATAGGAAGACCATATTCCCTGAATGCCGCTTCCATGCTCTGTGTTACTCCAAGCGTATTATTTTTGGCAAAAATACCGATACAATAGCGAGAACAATCATCAATGATATCAAACGGAAAACAGCGTGTACCGTCAAGCAGAGGAAAGTCTCCTTTGAAATCAATCTGCCATAACTCATTGCAATGTTCTCTTTGGAAACGAAGAAAAGCCTGACGCTTTTGCGATTCAGTCTCACTTATACAACCGTTGCGTTGAAGAATATTGTTTGCGGTACGTATGCAAGGTAAGTCTGTATAGCCATTATTTTCTAGTACCTTGAGAATTGTTTTTGCTCCCCACTCAGGGTTTTCTGCACGGATGCATAAAATGGCTTCTTCTATCTCCGAAGGTGTACGAGAGGGAATGTGTAACGGAGCACGGCTAAGGTCAGATAAAGAGCTTGATTGCTTAGCTCTTTCGACCCATTTGTAACCGGTTTTTCTGCTGATTCCGAATTCACGGCAAAGCAGACTGAAGTTTTTTGCAGTTTTGGCTGCACGAACAAATTCTTTTCTTAATTCTTCCACAGTTTTGTCCTTCCAAGGCACTTCAACAACCTCCTTTTGGGTTATTTTTAATGCCTTTATTATATCACAAAACTGTATACCATCTTATTGCACAACCTGTTACCTATCATACTGCACTGTACAGAGGACGCCGTCCCCTACAGACAGTTACTATATTTTGAAAAAAGCTATTGACAAATCCACTCTAATGCGTTAGAATAAAATTGCTCTAACAGATTAGAGAAAGGAGTTTTTGTTATGGATACACCGAAGGTCTTTGAAAGTGAATACCGCTTCTGTCTGATTCTGTGGGAACACGAGCCCGTAAAAAGCAGCGAGCTTGTAACCCTCTGCAAGGAGCAGTTAGGCTGGAAGCCTACCACCACATACACCGTTATAAAGAGGCTTTCCGAAAGAGGAGTCCTCAAAAACGAAAACACCATTGTTTCATCTTTAGTTTCAAAGGATGAAATTCAGGCATCTGAAATAAACGAAATGGTTGAAAAGACCTTTGAAGGCTCTCTTCCTGCATTTATTGCGGCATTTACAAAGCATCAGAAAATCTCAGAAAAGGAAATTGATGAAGTCCAGAGGATGATTGACCGTTTCAGGAAAGGAGAATAAAAATGACTGAATTCTTCTTAGAAGTTGTGAATATGAGCATATCGGCAAGCTGGATTATTTTAGCCGTGCTTTTATTCAGATTTTTACTTAAAAAAGCACCGAAATGGATAAATGTTCTGCTTTGGGGAATTGTTGCGGTGCGCCTTATCTGTCCCTTCTCTTTTGAAAGTGTATTAAGTCTGATACCGAGTCCTCAAACAATAAACCCCGAAATAGCTCTTAACTCTCCTGTTATAGATTCGGGCGTAACAATTATTGATAATGCAATAAATCCCATTATTGGTGAAGCAACTATATCCATTCAACCTGAAAAGGATGTTAATTTATTTCAGTTTATTATGCCTTATTTAGCAGGTGTATGGCTTGTGGGGATTGCAACTCTGTTAATTTATACTCTTATCAGCTTCTTAAGATTAAAGAGGAAAATAGGAACAGCGGTTCTGCTTCGTGATAACATTTATCAGAGTGAAGCCGTGGTATCACCTTTCGTTCTCGGTATAATCAAGCCGAAAATCTATTTGCCTTTCAATATGAACGGACAGGATATGGAACACGTTATTGCCCATGAACAGGCACATATCAGCCGAAAAGACCATTTATGGAAGCCGTTGGGATTCCTTATTCTCACACTTCATTGGTTCAATCCCCTTGTATGGGTGGGTTATATTCTTCTCTGCCGTGATATTGAGCTTGCCTGCGATGAAAAGGTTGTAAAGGGATTTAATAATGAACAGCGTGCAGACTATTCCGAGGCACTTCTTACCTGTAGCGTAAACAGAAAAATGATTGCCGCCTGTCCCCTTGCTTTCGGTGAGGTCGGCGTTAAAAACAGAGTAAAATCCGTATTGAATTACAAAAAACCTGCATTCTGGGTAATTATTATTGCTGTTATATTAACTGCTGTTGTTGCACTGTGCTTCCTTACAAATCCGAGCCAAAGCACACGTGATATGCTGGTTCCCGAAACAGAATGGATATGTAAAAATTTTGGTTTGTTCTTTACCGTATATGAGGATGGAAGCGTAAAGGGAAACATTAGCTCCCCGGAATACAGCGGATTGATAAGCATCGGTTATCGGTATGCCGGCAAGAAAGCTGTCGCTGAAATTTTCAAGGGTGACTGGGAATCTGCACAGCAAGCAGCCGAAGAGCCGTTGGTTGCAGGCATTTTCCGCACAAAGGACGGCGAGCTCATTTTAGATATTGAAGCTGATAATATAGGGATAAATCAAGAAGAACTGATTTTTTTCAACAACGAAACAGCAACCACATCCGAAGCAAAAAATCCGTTAATTGAGGAAGATACCCTCACAGAAGAAGAACCAACCGTACAAATAGATATATTTCCTCCGCCCGGCAACTATACTATCGGAGACAATGTAAGATTCAGATATAGTGACATCAATCAAAAGGATGTAGTTTATGACTATAATGCAGGCATAACACATATTCTGACAGGCAAAGAGGCAGAAGAAAAGCTTAAGGAAACAGCTTCAAATTATGAAGAAGAAAAAGCGGCACTTGAAAGCTTTGATCTTTATCTTGCACGTGTTCACATTAAGTATAACGAAGAAAGTACGGTTAAAGACCGCTTACCTACCGCTCTCGGAGTGGCCGCAGTCAGCATTGACGGACAGCTTCAGGTTATTGACACGAGATTCAATATTCCCGAGGGCGTATCATCTGTGGCTGACGGTGAATTCTACTGCTGGTTCCCCGTATTGGCAGAAAAAAACAGAAATATCTGTTTTCTTTCATTTACACTCGGCACCTATCAGAGTGCACCCGGAATTATTGAGGTACGCTTTGTAATTCCGCCGATAGAAAGCACCACCGAATTCACTAAATATTCATATATCTACAGATGCGGTGACCCCAACCATATTGAAAGTCCCGGCGGCGGCAGCATTTCTCTTCCCGAGTTCCCGACAAGCATAAAGCTTAAGAACTACGGCATTGTGTACTGTGATGACGGCTGTGAGCCCAAAGAAGTAATCAACCGTGCAATTCAAGGCTGGGGAAGAGTATATTTTATGGAAAGCGACGGCGAGCTTGAAGGTAACCATAAAATACTGAAATTCAAAATGACTGTTCCCGAGCAGATGATTGAAACCTTAAAGGAAAGACCGGGCCAATATGAGGACATTTTAGCAGACCTTGAAAGAAACTATTATTATCTTATCCCCATTGGTGAAGCATACTATGCCTATTTTCACCTGGAGGGTGACGATGAGACCTTTGTCGACAGTATTGCAAAAAAGGCAGAAGTGCTGATTGCCCTTCCGTAACAAATAAAATCAATGCATCTGCATAAAAGATTTAAGCACAAAGCTGCTTTTTACGGTAGCTTTGTGCTGTATTTTTTGCGTTTTAATCGTAAAATTTGATTTTCTCTATGTCGTAGCTGTCATTTTCAACGATATTGATTACTTCATCAATGCTGTCTGTCACTTTGAAAAGCTCGGGTGTCTGAGGACGGATAAAGCCGTCCTTTACGTTGTCATCAATGACACTCAGAAGCTTATCGAAGAAGCCGTTTACGTTAAAGACAACTATGGGCTTTGAAAGACGGGCAAGCTGTTTAAGGGTCAGCACCTCAAAAAATTCCTCGTAAGTGCCGATGCCGCCGGGAGTAATAATGAAAGCGTCGGAATTATCCTCCATATACTTTTTGCGGTCGCGCATGTTTTCAGTCCATTTGAATTCGTCACAATCATAGATTACGTCGTAGTCCCCGAAGAAGGTAGGGATAACACCCGTAATATGACCGCCGCCCTTTCGGAAGCCCCTTGCGGCTGCACCCATCAGACCGAATTTTCCTCCGCCGAACATAAGTGAATGTCCTCGTTTTGCTAATTTTTCACCGAGGATTTCCGTCTGCTCAATATATTTTTTATCAATTTCGGCACCCGAAGCGCCAAAAACACAAACTACCATTGTTTCCCTCCGAAATTAAATATTGACGTTTTTATAAGTAAGAGCCTCAAAAATATGCTCTCTCTTTATTATATCACTTTCGTCCATATCTGCAATAGTCCGTGCAACTTTTAAAATTTTGTCAAAGGTTCTGCCCGAAAGACCGAGGGCGTCATAGCTTCTTTTAATAAGAGCCGCCGCATCGTCCTCCATAACGCAGTATTTTCTCGTCTGCACAGCAGTCATATTCGCATTGCAGGTAACACCCGTGCCCTTGAATCTCTCACGCTGAATTTCTCTTGCACGGTTTACTCTCTTTTTGATTTCCTCAGAGCTTTCCTCTTTTTGTTCGCCGCTGATTTCTCTGTAGCTTGCAGCAGGCACATCAATCTGAATATCAATTCTGTCAAGAAGCGGTCCCGAAATCTTATTTCTGTATCTTGCCCTTGCCGATGCCGTACAGGTGCATTCCTTTACGGGATGCCCGAGATATCCGCAGGGGCAGGGGTTCATAGCGGCAACAAGCATAACGTTGCAGGGGTAGGTAAGAGTTCCCGCAACTCTCGAAATAGTCACCTCTCCGTCCTCGATGGGCTGGCGCATAACCTCCATTGTGGTTCGCTGGAACTCGGGAAGCTCGTCAAGGAAAAGCACGCCGTTGTGCGCAAGGGACAATTCTCCGGGCTTCGGGATTGAGCCGCCGCCCGAAAGTGCGGGAGCGGACACGGTATGGTGAGGTGAGCGGAAGGGTCTTGTTTTCACAAGTCCGCTTTTATTTTTAAGAAGCCCTGCAATTGAATAAAGCTTAGTGGTTTCAAGGCTTTCCTCGAAGCTCATATCAGGAAGAATTGTGGGAATTCTTTTTGCAAGCATACTTTTACCTGAGCCGGGAGGGCCCGACATCAGAATATTATGTCCGCCTGCCGCTGCAATTTCAATTGCGCGCTTTGCAGCGTGCTGACCCATAACATCGGAAAAATCGGGGGAAAAATCGTCACGCTCTTCATCGGAAAAGGTATCCTTTTCGGGCTTTAATAAGGGAAGCGCCTCTGTGTTGCCGTCAAAGAAGGCTAAAAGCTGTTTTACATTTTTTACGGGATAAACGTCAATTCCCTCAACCACCACAGCCTCGCCTGCGTTTTCAAAGGGCACAAAAACTCTTTTTATTCCTGCAGTCCTTGCCTCTATAACCATCGGAAGGACACCGTTTACTGCACGGACATCACCTGCAAGAGAAAGCTCACCTAAAAATGCCGCATCCTTGAAATTGTCATTAAGCTGACGGGCAGCTATCATAACAGCAATAAATATGGGAAGGTCATACACGCTTCCCTCTTTTCTTACGTCGGCAGGTGCAAGGTTTACGGTTATGTGATTAAAGGGGAAGGAGCATCCGCAGTTTTTTACGGCAGCCTGAACCCTTTCCTTTGCCTCCGATACAGCAGTATCGGGAAGGCCTACCATATCGAAACGGAATTTTCCGCCCGATATATCAGCCTCTACCTCTACCATAAAGGAGCGCATACCGAATATTCCCATGCTCATAACCTTGGATGTCATAGCCTTCACCTCCGAACATTTGTTCATATTATATAACAGAGAAATCGTATTGTCAACAAAAAAAATTGCCCGATGTTACTCGGGCAAAAAAATCAACTAGCTAAAATTACGGACATAAAATCCTGCAGATAATAATTCTCATCCATAAAGAAGGACGGGTCCATTTCCTCAAGGAAGGAGAAGCCGGCAGCCGTTGCAGCTCCCATAACTGCAAACATAACAACAAAAATAAGCACGGCAATTACAATACCGATAATCTGCGCAACAAGCGTTGCCTTGAAGAAATTCGCTCTTGCCTTGTAGGTGTCGTCAATCGCAAATTTTATGCAGAATGCAATGTAGATTATAAAGCCGATTCCGGGAATAAAGTTCAGCAGAGGATATAAAAGCATCCACTTGAGATAATCCTTAAGGGCAGGTGCCTTGTCGTTTACGGGCGGTGTCCAGTATCCCTGAGGTGACTGAGCAGGATTTCCTGCATAGAAGCCGTTTCCCGGCTGATTACCGTAATATTCTCCATAGGGATGATTATTACCGGCATAAGCGCCGCCGAAGCCCTGAGCAGGTTCATTTACGGGGTTTTCGTTCATGGGTGCTGCCGTTCTGACCTCAGCACCGCAGTTGCTGCAAAAGCGGTCATTTTCGGGTACCTCAAATCCGCAATATTTACAAGTCATAATTATACCTCCTGTTATCTGAATGATGCCTTTTGCAAGGCTCTTATTACGCTTGTAAGGATAAGCATTGTTCTGTCCTCATCGTGCTTTTTCATTTCGGGCAGCCTGTGCTTTCCGGTGTACTCTCTTATAAACTCACGCACCTTTGGGAATGCGCTGTCGGTGCCGAATTCAAGAAGAGGATAAATTCTGTCACATTCAGTCTTGAAATCATAAAGAAGCTCACTTATATTATACTCTTTTTCGTCATCATACTCCATGATTCTCATAAGCAGCTCAAGTCCTGCAATAAATATATCATTTTCCGTGGGACGGTATTTCTTGCAGTATTCTCCGAGAATTGACGTACAGCCCTCAAGCTTGTTCACACGGGCATAACGGACCTTATGGGAAAAATCGAATTCCGCCTCCATACGACTTAAAATCTCATTGAAGCAGGAAGCCGCCTCCTCGGCGTAGCTTTTTCCCGTTTCATCTGCAAGGAATGTATATTTTATTCCGAGATATCTCCCGTACGCCTTCATTGTATCGTTATAGCCGAGCCTTATAGAGCGATCAAGAACATTTCTTTCGAAGTTCATAAAATTACCTAAGTCCTTGGAGGGCTTTATGTAGGTAACGGACGGATGCCTTAAATACCCCTCGTGATTGTTTTCGGTATTAAGATCTATTACCACAATTTTCTGAGCACCGAGCTTTATTGCGGAAGCAACGGGAATATTGTCATAGAATCCGCCGTCAATATACTGCTCACCGTCAATTTCCATCGGAGGAAAAACAGGATAGCAGGCAGCAGATGCGGCAATCCACTTCCACGAATTCTCCTTATCCTCTGCCATTTGTGATTTTGTAATTTCAACGGGTATCAGATCATTGGGACCAAAGCCCTTGAAATTCACCGTCATAAGAGCATAATCAATCTCCGAGCCGAAGAATTTCTCCTCGGAAAAATAGCGTCTTACCATATTTAGAAAAGGCGTATTATCAGCACTTTTCGTATTCAGATAGTTTTTAAGAAACGGAATGATATTATCCTTCTGAGAAATTATTCCGTCAAAGGAAACGTCGAAGCTGATACCGTTCGCCATAATGTCACCGGCGGTTACCTCGCCCCACATTTTTTCGGCAGCCGCAAGGTCCTTCTGCACGTAAAAGCCTGCATTTATTGAGCCGATTGAGGTTCCCGTTGCGATATCAAAATGCTCTCCGAGCTCCTCAAGAGCCTTCCATGCGCCTAACTGATAGGCACCCTTCGAGCCGCCTCCCGCAAAAACTATGGCCTTTTTTACATTTTCCAAAAAAAACACCACCTCCCCTGTATTTCAACAGACAGCCTCTTCTGTCAGGCTGAAGCTGTTCAGCAGAATTTTTTCATATCGGCAGTAAGCAAAGCCGTTCTCATTACCTTGACGGGAATAACCTCCTTACCGAGGTATGAGGAAATTGCCGCCGAAAGCTGAATGGGATTAAGATTGAAGGTGCTTCCCGCGGGAAGCACAACGTCAAGCCTTATGTCATCCCCTGCATCGGACAAAGAAAAGCTCTTTATATGCTCTGAAACGTCAACTGTTTTGATAACCTTTTTCTTGCCCTGCTTTCCGCTCTTTTCACAGGAAAGCACACCGCTTGTAAGGGCGCCGTAAAGCTCCTCCGTTGTAACCTCTGATTTATCAAAAAGGCAGTAATACTCACCGTAAGTAATTTCACCGCTTTTATTGAAGGGAACAACGGCAGCTTCGACCTTAAGCCCCTCGGGAAGACATCTGTTGAGTCTTTCCTTAACCTCATCGGGCGACATATCACCCACAATTCTGATATCAACGGGTTCACCCTCACTTTCAACACCGAGAGAGAGTGCAAGAAGGAAGGAGATATAAGGATGGGGATTAAAGCCCTCAGTATACCAGAGGGGAATATCAGCACGCCTTACGGTTCTCTGCATCATACGGAACATATCAAGATGCGAAACGAATTTTATTCTGCCCTTTTTGGACAGAAACAGTCTTAAATCATACATCGCACTTTCCTCCGTTAAGCTTATTTGCACTGCAGCCTGCGCACTTGATTCTGCAATGGGGAGTGGTTTCTGCCTCATAGGATTTTTTGCTTTCCTTTATGAGGAATGCCTTGCTGACACCGAAATCAAGGTGATCCCAGGGAAGAATTTCCTCGTAATCCCTTCTTCTGTTGGCATAGAACTCGGGAGAAACCTCAAGCTCCTTAAAGCTTTCCATCCACGTATCAAAAAGGAACTTTTCACTCCAGCCGTCAAACTTACAGCCCTTTTTCCAGGCCCTTTCAATAACCGCACCGAGTCTTCTGTCGCCGCGGGCAAATACACCCTCGAGGAAGGACGTGGGAATATGATGGAAGCTTACACTTATTTTCTTTGAGGGCAGATTGCTTTTAAGATGCTCCTGCTTAAGCTCGAGCTCCTCTGGAGTGCTCTGAGGCTCCCACTGGAAGGGAGTAAAGGGCTTGGGAACAAAGGAAGAGGCGCTGATACCTACGGTACAGCCCTTGCCCTTGGGCTTGTCGGGATTCATATAAAATTCGTCAACAACCTTTTTTGCAAGAAGACCGATGCCCTCAACATCCTCGAGCGTTTCTGTGGGAAGACCCAGCATAAAGTAGAGCTTAACCGCACTATAGCCGTTATTGAAGGCTATTCTTGCTGTTTCAAGAAGCTCGGCCTCTGTTACGTTTTTATTTATAACATCCCTCATTCTCTGAGTACCGGCCTCAGGAGCAAAGGTAAGCCCGCTTCTTCTCACTCCTGTCAGCTTCTTTACAAGCTCATCCGAGAAGTTATCCACGCGAAGGGACGGAAGAGCAATATTCACCTTTTCGCTGCCTGTCCACTCTAAAAGCTTTGTCAGCAGCTCTTCGATTTTTGTATAGTCGGAGCTTGAAAGGGAGCAGAGCGAAATTTCATCATAACCCGTATTCCTGCAGAGCGTCTTGCACTGCTCGTTTATTGTATCGGGAGTTTTTTCTCTTATGGGACGGTATATAAAGCCTGCCTGACAGAAGCGGCAGCCTCTTATACAGCCTCGGAAAATTTCATGGGTAACTCTGTCATGCACAACGTCAATATAGGGCACAACAAAGCTTTCGGGATACTCTACCTTGTCAAGGTCCTCTATAATTCTCTTTGTTACTCTTTCGGGAGCACCGTGAAGAGGCTTCATTTCCTTTATAGTGCCGTCCTCATTATACGTGATATCGTAAAGGGAGGGTACATATACGCCCTTGATTTTTGCAGCATCAATAAGGAACTCTTCCTTGGTTGAGCCCATTTTCTTGTGCTTTTTGTAAAGGTCCATTATTTCGCTGTTTACCTCTTCACCCTCACCGAGGCTGAAAAGGTCAAAGAATTCAGCTATCGGCTCGGGATTACAAGCGCAGGGGCCGCCGCCCATGACAATGGGGGAAAGCGAATGTCTGTCACTTGCCTTTACCGGAAGCCCTGCAAGATCGAGCATATTGAGCACGTTGGTGTAGCAAAGCTCGTACTGCAGGGTGAAGCCGATGATATCAAAATCCTTAATGGGGTCGCCGCTTTCAAGAGCATAAAGAGGGATATTATTCTTTCTCATCTGCTCTTCCATATCGTCCCAGGGAGCAAAAACACGCTCACACCAGGTATCCTCTCTGTTATTCGCAATTGAATAGAGAATCTTCATACCGAGGTGCGACATACCGATTTCATAGGAATCGGGGAAGCAGAAGGCAAAGCGGATATCCACCTCATCCTTATTTTTAATGACACTGTTGAGCTCTCCGCCTATGTATCTTGCAGGCTTCTGCACCAGTGGCAGTATTCTTTCAAGTTTTCTGTCCATAATAAACCGTCCGTAAAAATAATATACAAATTTATTATATCATCACTTAATAATAATTTCAACATTATTTGCTTAATGTTCCGACAAGACAGTACACACAGAAGAACAAAAGAAAAAACGCAGTCTTACCCATAACAAAGCCTGCAAAAAACAGCAAAAACAAAAAAGAAATAACCCAGATATTCAGCACACTCATAATTTTTCTTACCCTGCTGTCAGTCAGCCTTTCCGAAAGCATTGCGTAAAGCGTTCTTCCGCCGTCAAGAAAGGAAAGAGGCAGAAGATTAATTGCTCCGAGAATAAAATTAACCGCACAGCATACATAAAGCAATTCATTTTCACAGCTTTTATGTAAAAATAAAAAAACAGCACCTGCAATAAGATTAAACACAGGTGCCGAAAGGGCTGTAAGTACGGTTTTTCTGTAAGACAGCATATTCATACCCTCACAGCATATCTTTATCCCTGCGGGAAAAAGCCTTACCTCCGCTTTTTTAATACCGGAAAAACGCAGAAATATCAGGTGTACCGCCTCGTGAATAAAAGAAAACAGAAAGGACAGCAAAAGATTTCTTCCCCCTGCAATATTTGCGGCAACGGCAAGAAACACCGCAAAGGAAAAGGATATATAAACGGTTATGCTGCCGAGCTTAACGTACATTCACAGCCCCCGCAAGAATTTCATCAGGATCTGCGACTCTTCCGTCCTTGTGAAATTCAAAATGAAGATGAGGACCCGTTGCAAGCCCCGTCTGACCGACAAGAGCAATAACATCTCCCCTGCTGACCGTATCCCCCTCCCGGGCAATCAGCTTACTGCAATGGCAGTAGAGCGTTTCCGTGCCGTCCGCATGAAGGAGCTTTACATATTTTCCCGCCATTTCAGCTTCCCCGGCTCCCGTCACCTCACCGTCAAGGACAGCATAAACGGGAGCTCCCTCATCTGCTGCAATATCCCTTCCCGAGTGAAAGCTTTCGCCCGAATATACGGGATGCTCTCTTGTGCCGTAGTCTGAAGTAACGGTGCCGATTACCGGCATAACGGCGGTATCCTCAGAAGCAGGAAGCTCCATTTCTTCTGCAACGGGATTCTGCCCCGCATAAGCTTCCTCGGCTGTTTTTTCCTCCTCGCTTGCTTCCTCTGCCGTTGTCTTTTCCTCAGAGGGGGTAAAATACCCGCCGATATCCATATCCTCTGCGAATATTACGGAAAGATTATTTCCGATATCGGAAAGCACCCCGGAATTGACCCGTGAAAATGCAAAAAGCGTAATAATAATTAAAACAGCCAGTACCGACTGAACAAGAGAAAGCACGATAAGCATATCCTTTTCGGGGGCTTCTTTTTTCTTTTTCATCATAACTATTTTCATAGATTTCTCCTTTTTTACGTTCTATGAAAAAAATATATGCCGGTTGTCCTCCGTTTATGCTTTAAGAGCCTCTATGATACCTTCCACAATTTCCACTATCCTGAATTTCACCTTATATCCGCTTTTTCCTGTAACGAGGTCGCCGCCGTTCTCCCCGAAAACACCGTAAACGCTGTCCTCGGCCTCTGCGGTCACCGCAGGCAGACACAGAGGCGGAAACATAACACACCACCAGTTATGCCCCTCTCCCTTTCCCAGAACCACTCTGAGAGCGGTATAGCATCCCGCAGGAAGGCTTACATCCTCATACTGCCTTGTTCCGAAATATTCCTGCTCAATAAATACTTCAGCCCCGTAATCAAAGCCGTTTTCCGTCAGAACTCTTTCGGCAACAGCCTTTATTTCTGCCGTTTTTTCCGAAACCTTACTTACTGCCTCACCGGCACTGTCACAGGAAAGAAGCATATCCTCCGTTTCTTTCAGAATTGCATCCCGCACCTTCAGCTTCACCGTCTGATCTGCCTCGCTGTCGGTATCCGCCAGCACATGAAGACGAAGACATTCATTTCTTACGGTATCTGCCGCCTCAAAGCCCTCTGAAACAAAAATCATCATAAAGGATAACATTATACAAAACATGAGTACGGGGATACGGATTCTTTCATCATTAATTTTTCTCATAAAAAAAGACCTTCCTTTCAAAGGAAAGTCTTGGAAATATTCGGAATTTTATTCAACGCCCTTTGTTTTTGTTCTGCAGACAAACACATTTTCAGCCTTACCTCTTAAAAGATCGGCACATTTTTTGGCATCCTCCTCGGAATCAAAAAGTCCGTAGTAGGCAGAGCCCGAGCCTGACATTGAAGAAAACCAGGCTCCGCTTTCATTCATAATCTCTTTTATTTCCTTTCCCGATTTTACATCGGAAAGAGCCTCAAACATATTGGAAGCATATTTTACAGCCTCCCTGTAATCTCCCTGCGCAGCATAGAAAAGGAAGCTGTCGTTGTCGGGGTGAGAGATATTCTCCGCAGAGTCAAAGCGCGCATAAGCATCCTTTGTGGAAACTCTTTCATAAGGCTTTACTATAAGCACGTGAGCTGAAAGAGGAGGAAGGAAAGAAAGAATTTCTCCGATATTCTGACAAAGTCTTGTGCCGCCAACATAACAGAAGGGTACATCAGCACCGACAGAAAGGGCAATCTCCATAATATCCTTATAAGACAGCGCCCCGGGATAAATACTGTTGAGGCCTTTAAGCACAGCGGCTGCATCGGCACTGCCGCCTGCAAGACCTGCTCCCGAGGGAATTACCTTTTTTATGTAAATTTCACATTCGGGCGTTATGCCTGCCTTTTCATAAAACAGCCTTGCCGCTTTGAATGCGGTATTTCTGTCATCGCAGGGAATGTACCTCTCGGAACAGGAAAGACTAAGCCCCTCTTTCCCTGTTTTTATCGTAACATTATCGTAAAGTCCGACGGACTGCATAACCGTAAAAATTCCGTGGTACTTATTGGGAAGCACTGCCGTCAGGTCAAGTGTAAGATTTATTTTGGCATAAGCCTTAACAACGGTTTCCATAGTATCCCGCCTTTCGTTACTGATATTCTACCACTTTTTTTCAATCAGTAAAACTCTTTTTTTGCAAAAATATCATAAATTTTTCTTATGAATAAAAAGGTGTTGATTTCAGCGAAAATGTTGATAACTTTGTTGGAGTAAAGTTGGTTGCTTTACACTTTGCAAGAAATTGCGTTCTTATGATTACGAGTTTTCAACAGTTTCAACCGACTTATCAACATTTTTGCCCTTTTGATTGACATTTTACTGACGTTATCAACAATCGTAAAGCGACCTGCTTTACGCGTCCATATACACCCTGATGTATAATTTCCCATTAAATGGCATCAATCATACAGTCCCTTGCAGGCGGACAAAAAAACATCCCGTACTCTGACGAGTACGGGATTGAATTTACCATACAACATTAACATTAAGACCGTCAACAGTATAGCTTACGTCACCCATTACGTTAGCATCAATAGCTGCGGTAAATGCCTCAAGCATTTCCTTATCGGGCATTACAAGTGTTGACTTGAGAGTAAGCGATGTGGGAAGATAGAAATTTTTACTCATATTGAATCCGCTTATCCACCAATGCTCCTGAAGCGGACGGTTTACAAGCACCTTATCACCGATTGAAACCTGAAGGGACATGGGAATTTCTTCGGTAGCACAGTTATAGAATGAACCGATCTGACCGGGCTCACGCCAGTAAAGACCAACCTCACCGCCGTTTGAAATGAAGTAATTACCCTTCCACATCTGTACCATCCAGTCAAGTCCGTCATAGGAGAACTTGAAGCGTCTTGTGATATACTTGAAGTTTGCGGGAAGCAGATTTGCTGCTACATCATAGAAAAGGCAGAAGCCGTAATTTCTCATCCAGCAGTCAACGGTTGAATAAAGAGTCATTTCAAGGTAATTGAAATTGTGACCTATACCGAATACGCCTGTGCCGTTCTTGCCGTAGCACTCACCTGTCTTCGTGTTGATGAAAACGCCGGGATAGTGTGTTTCCGTTGTGCCGTCTTCATACTCAAGGTAAAGAACAAGCTCATAAACGTTCTTGTCATCGGTAGCAACCGTATAAACGTTCATCTTTTCGATGATACTCATAAATGAACCGATAGCGTGGCAGATGGTAGCCATAAGATCGTTGCCCTGAGCAGCATATTCAGCCTCCTTGGCATATCTTTCCTCACGGAACAGCGTTGAATCAATGCTGTACTTGTTCTTGAAGTAATTTGTAACAAGGTTGATGTTGGGAAGATTTGCAGCAATAAGAGCAAAATCCAGACCGCTTTCTGCACATATCTGAGAGGAGATATTAAGGATTGTTTCATCCATAGTTACCTCAATTCTCTCCGTATTGGGTTCAATACCCGTAAGAAGATAGCGGAAGGTCTGAAGGATTCTTAAGAAAGCTCCGAACTCCTCTGTTGAGATAACGGGAAAACCCATCTCAAGCATTTCTCTTTTATAAGAATCAATGCTGCTTTCCTCCTTAGCGGAAGCAAAGGGAATCGCAGTTAAAAGCATTACAGTCGCAAGAAGCACCGCAATTATTCTTTTTGTGGTTTTCATAAAATTACTCTCCTTATGATTCGGTGTAGATAAGAGTATACCAGTAAAGTTATTTTACACTATAACAAGTTTAAAAGCAAGCAATTTTCCCTTTTTAAATATTAATCTTTTGTTAAAAGTTGCATTATTTTGGAAAATAATGTATAATACTTCTATCTCACAAAGGATAATAGCTTCCGATGATTAAAAGTTTTATTAAAAGAATAAAACCGAAAAACTGCATAATCTGTACTCTCGGCGGAATTATTCTTGCCTTCGGAATGTATAATATTCACTCCGTGGCAGATATTACCGAGGGCGGCACTCTGGGACTGATTCTGCTTCTCGAGCACCATTTCGGCATATCCCCCGCCGTCAGCGAAATTATACTGAACGCTGTCTGCTACGGCATCGGCATCAAAACTCTCGGTGCGGTATTTATGGTATATTCCGTCATATCCACCTCTGCCTTCAGCATAGCATACGCCGTATTTGAATGCTTTCCGAGAATATATCCCGACATCTCACAGCATCCCGTTATTGCATCTGTTGCAGGTGCGGTTTTCGTAGGAATCGGTGTGGGACTTGCAGTAAGAACGGGCGGCGCCCCTTGCGGTGACGACGCCCTTGCCATGAGTATAAGCCGTATATCAAAATTAAAAATCCAATGGGTTTATTTCGTTTCGGATATCACGGTGCTTCTGCTGTCCCTTACGTATATTCCCTTAGGGAAAATCGTTTACTCACTATTAAGTGTGGTGATCTCGGGACAGATTATAGGCTTCATAAAGGATTTCAATATCAGTAAGCGGCGAGGGCAATAAGCACCCTCGTCATTTTTTCGAGGCTTTCAACGGAAATAAATTCTCTCACGCTGTGAAAATTCTCTCCGCCTGTGGAAAGATTGGGACAGGGAAGCCCCTCGTAAGAAAGCCTTGCGCCGTCCGTGCCGCCTCTTATGGGTACTGCACGTGGCGTAACCCCCTCACAGAGGAATGCCTTTTCCGCATTTTCAATAAGATACATAAAGGGAAGAATCTTTTCCTTCATATTATAGTAGCTGTCCTTGATTTCAAGCTCAAAGGTTCCGTCCCCGTGCACGGAATTAAGATATGAAACAAGCCTTACAAGAAAAGCCTTTTTGCTTTCAAACTTCTCTTTATCGTGATCTCTTATAATCATACGGATTTCACCCGAGGTTTCATCTGCCTTTATGTCATGGATATGATAAAAGCCCTCGTAGCCCTCCGTTGCGGCAGGAATCTCGTTCTTCGGCATCATTGAAATGAATTCGTTGACATAAAGCACAGCATTTTTCATTTTATTCTTTGCGGAGCCGGGATGAATAATAACACCCTTTACCGTAACCCTTGCACTTGCGGCATTGAAGTTTTCGTACTCGATTTCACCGAGCGCACCGCCGTCAACGGTATATGCCTCCTTTGCGGCGAAGCGGGAATAATCAAAAAGGTCTGCACCTCTGCCGATTTCCTCATCGGGAGTAAAGCATATTGCAATTGTCTTATGAGGCTTGTCGGGGTTATTGATAAAATACTCGCACATTGAAACGATTTCGGCAACACCTGCCTTGTCATCCGCACCGAGAAGTGTTTTTCCGTCGGTGACAACAAGTCTCTGTCCTTTATATCCTTCAATAAAGGGATATTCCTTGACCGTCATAGAAATACCGTCGGAAAGCTCAATATCTCCGCCTTCATATTCCGTTATCCTTGCGTTTATCGGAGCGTCGGGGGCATCGGGTGAGGTATCCATATGAGCAACGAAGCCGATTGCCCCGTCAACATTACCCTGAAGACGGGCGTAAACGTAGCCGTTTTCGTCGAGAACAACATCAGCCATACCCATTTCCTTTAATTCTTCTGCAACATATTCACCCAGCACCCTCTGCTTCGCGGTTGAGGGAACAGTATCCGAAAACTCGTCGGAGGAGGTGGGGAACGACACATATTTCAAAAATCTTTCAGTTACCGTCATATACATCAGTCCTTTATTTTTTTCTTACATAAATTATAAATTCTCCCCTGCAAAAATGCAAGGGAGATTATTCTTTATATATTCTGCTTACGGATTGCTTGCAAGGAAGCTGAGAGTTACCTTTGCTGTTTCATCAGCCTTGTTTTCAATAAACATATGCCCGCCGTTTTCAACAACATAATCCACACTGCCCTCGGGAAGAGCCTCACGGATGGAGTTCTTTGAAGCATCGGGGATAACGGAGTCAGCACTGCCGTTTACAAAAAGTACGGGCTTGCCGTTCTTTATAGCCTCGTAATCTGTGGGAGTAAGCATTGAGAAGCTGTAGCAGGCACCCTTGCCCGTTCCGTCAATTCTTATGGGCTCGGTAATCTTGGAAAGGTCATAATTTTCAGCATATTCATTATCATTGAGTCCCATCTGAAGGAAGAGCTTCACAAGGAAGTCAAATCTTGTCATAAGCTGCATAAGGGGTCCCATAAGAGCAACAAAAATATCGTTACCCATAATCTTTGTCATTTCGGGAGCATTGTCATTTCCGCCCGTACCGTAAAGAAGAAGATTCTTTACACTTTCGGGATACTTGGCTGCAAGTGCCTGAGCAACGTAGCCGCCCATTGAGTGACCTGCAAGATACCAGGGATCATCGGAAAGCTCGGTCATAAGTGCGTGCATAATGTCCTCACGGGGAAGCTTTTCCATACCTGCGGTTTCTCTTGTTGAATAACCGAAGTCGGGAAGGTCTGCCATAACACAGGTATAGCCTTCAGCCACAAGGCGGGAAGCAAGCTCTACCCAGCAGTAAGATGAAAGCGCAAAGCCGTGAATCATAAATATCTGACCGACAGGATTTTCTGCCTCAAAAACTCTGTAATGGATTGAATAATCCTCATACTCAAAAAATTCACTGTCCTCGAAGGGTGTTTCATAAGCTGCAAATGCGGGAATTGCTACAGAAAAAGCAAGTACAAGACTTAAAAAGAGTGCAATTATCTTTTTCATAATGTTTTCCTTTCACAAAATATTCATATTATATTCATAATATCATTTAAATCAGCTTTTTGCAACAGAAAGTTATTTAACTGTTTTTCCGAATGCCTCGTAGGCCTGCGTAGCATAGAATCTGTGTCCGCCGTCACCCTTTACGTGAATACAATTATCGGGTGAAGTGCTGTTTTTATAATAAATATTCTTAAGCCTTGAAAATTCGTGCTCTGCCGTGGGAAGCGGAAAGATTCCGTCTTCCTTTCCCGATACAATCACGAGAGGACGGGGTGCAATAAGCCCTGCGATTTCCGCCATATCGAAATATTTTGAAATTCCCGGCACATAGTTGCAGGCACAGTGATACATAGCACCTATAGATCCCGAAAACGTTGCAAAGGCACAGGAGGGTATTGCAGCCTTTATTCTCTTTTCGAGTGCCGTGGCATAAAATGTTGCGGTGCCTCCGCCGGAATTTCCCATACAGTAAACCTTGTCCGTATCAACACGGTCGGAAAAATTCTCCTCAAGCACATCAATAAGCTTCATAATATCCCACACTCTTCCGCCGAGAAGTGTTCTGCCCGAAAGAAGGGCCGTCATTGCAGAGAAGTAGCAGTCGGGACGCGGATTACCGCCTCTTTCTCCGAAGCATCTCTGTTCAAGGCAGACTGCTGCCATTCCCCTGTCAATACAATGCTTCATAAAATCACGGTCGCCGTCATTTGCAGTTTCCTCATCACCATCAAATTTCGCTCTGCCCATTGAAATGTGCATACCCGTGGAGTGTCCCTGAAGACAGATCATAACGGGAGGCTTTTCCTCTGACGTATTCTCGGGAAGCCAGATATGACAGGGGGCATACTCCCCCTCTTCGCACTGAAAGGTAAAACGTATTTCCGTAAAATTTTCGTGTTTTTCGGTAAATTCAATATTGAATTCCCTTTCACATTCCGTTCTCGGAAGACAAAGAAGCTCCTGAAGCTTCCCGGAAGCCCTTTCCTGCCAGTCGCAAAGGCTTTCCCTTTCGGGATTGAATACCATAGAGGCGACTGTGTCCTTAAGGACTGTCATTTCTCTTTCTCTGGAGTGCTTTATTTTCATAATAATTTCTCCTTAAAGCATATCGTGATCGTAGACCGCACGCTCACCGCCTATGAATTTTGCCCTTGTTCTTGCGGCAAGCACCGTCGCCTCACCGATTTTATTATTTATAAGTCTTACGGGTACGGCAACCTCCTTAAGGTGCATTCCTATAAGAGTAAAGCCGATATCAATACCCGCATCCGCTTTTATATGCTCAACGGCAACGGGATTCTTAAAATGCTTATATGCATTTGTTGCAAAGGAGCCGCCTGCCTTCGGCTGAGGGATGACATTGCAGTAAGGAGCATTGCCTATAGCCTCTTTTTCGATTATAATTGCACGGTTTAAATGCTCACAGCACTGTGCGGCAATAAAAATCCCTTTTTTGTCACAGACGGAGGCAATACCCTCATAAATGGCAGTTGCGGTTTCATAATTCGAGTCCGTACCGATTTTTGAGCCCATTACCTCGCTTGTGGAACAGCCCACAACAAGAATATCGCCTTTTGTAAGCTTCGCAATTTCAATTATTTCTTCTGCAGTTTTTTCTGCAGAGAGCTTTATTTCGGTTAAAATATCCATATCTGTCACCTCATAGTAATTATATATCTCTATTGTAAACAAGTCAATAATATTGACTTATCCGAATTTATTTGTTAAAATGTTTTTTTGTAAATACAAGGAGGCTTGTTTATGAATAATAGAGATAAGACAATGGAAAAAATTGTTACCCTCTGTAAGGGCAGAGGCTTCGTTTTTGCAGGAAGTGAAATCTACGGCGGTCTTTCAAACACCTGGGACTACGGCCCCCTCGGTGTAGAGCTTAAAAATAATATCAAAAAGGCATGGCTCAAGAAATTCGTTCAGGAAAATCCCTACAACGTAGGTCTTGACTCAGCTATTCTTATGAATCCCCAGACATGGGTGGCTTCAGGTCATCTCGGCGGCTTCTCAGACCCCCTTATGGACTGTAAGGAATGTAAGACAAGACACAGAGCAGATAATCTTATTGAAGATTTTGACGGCACAAATGTTGCAGGCTGGACAAACCAGCAGATGACAGATTACATCAAGGAAAAGAACATTCCCTGTCCCGACTGCGGAAAGCACAATTTCACAGATATCAGACAGTTTAACCTTATGTTCAAGACCTTCCAGGGTGTAACTGAGGACTCCAAGAACGAAATCTACCTTCGTCCCGAAACAGCACAGGGTATTTTTGTAAACTTTGCAAACATTCAGAGAACAACAAGAAGAAAGGTTCCCTTCGGTGTTGCACAGATCGGTAAATCCTTCCGTAACGAAATCACTCCCGGTAACTTCATTTTCCGTGTACGTGAATTTGAACAGATGGAGCTTGAATTCTTCTGCAAGCCCGGCACAGACCTTGAATGGTTCAACTACTGGAGAGCATACTGCCGTGACTGGCTCTATAGCCTCGGTATGAAGGAAGAAAACCTTCGTCTTCGCGACCACGATGCAGACGAGCTCTGCTTCTACTCAAAGGCAACAACAGACTTCGAATACCTCTTCCCCTTCGGCTGGGGCGAGCTCTGGGGCGTTGCAGACAGAACAGACTACGACCTTACTCAGCACATCAACACATCAGGCAAGACTCTCGACTACTTTGATCCCACAACAAATGAGCGTTATATTCCTTATGTTATCGAGCCTTCACTCGGTGTTGAGCGTCTTTTCCTTGCAGTTATGACAGAGGCTTACGACGAAGAGGTAGTTGACGCAGAAAAGAACGACACAAGAGTTGTTCTTCACTTCCACCCCGCACTCGCTCCCTATAAGTGCGCGGTGCTTCCCCTTTCAAAGAAGCTCAATGATGGTGCAGAAAAGGTATTCCACGCACTTCAGAAGAACTTTATGTGCGAATTTGACGATGCAGGCTCAATCGGTAAGCGTTACAGAAGACAGGACGAAATCGGTACTCCCTTCTGCATCACCTATGACTTCGATTCCGAAGAGGACGGCTGTGTAACAGTCCGCGACCGTGACACTATGGAGCAGGTAAGACTTCCCATCGCAGAACTCACAGACTACATCTCAAAGAAGCTTGAATTCTGATAATACAATCAAGGGTATCAACCGTAAGGCTGATACCTTTTTTTGTATCAAGTTAATACCCTTTAGTCGCAAAAACATTTACATTAAATCGGCAGTGTGGTATAATAAAATAAAGTGAGGTGGCGTATATGAAAAAATGGTTAGTTCCTGTAATAATCACTGTGAGTATATTGTTGATTATTTTATCCTTAATTTCATACGGAATTTATTGGGCATTTTTTGATATACAACGACTCGACGGACAAGAGGTAATTACTATTTCAGATTCACCTGATTCTTCCTATACTGTAACTGCATATTTGAACAATGGCGGTGCTACAACAGACTATGCTGTTTTGTGTGCTGTTAAAAACAACAAAACAGGAAAAGAACGAAACATTTATTGGAATTACCATTGCTCAACAGCCGATATAGAATGGTTGGACGACAAAACGGTAAGTATTAATGGAATAAAGTTAGATGTTACAAAGGATTCTTACGATTACCGCAGGAATTAAGTAAAAGGCTTGACCGATCAGGTCAAGCCTTTTTTGCGGACGATGAATTATACTATCAAGTGCAACACTTTGATAAAATAAAGCAACCCATATAAATCCATGGTATAATGTAATTACCACAAAACAAAAACCAAGGAGGATTTATATGAGTTACACACATCTTACCATAGAAGAACGCTGTT
>JAZSIM010000003.1:0-55150 GCA_045533835.1 Acutalibacteraceae bacterium | reverse complement strand
TGCAAAGCTCGGGCAGACGGGATTCGCTGATCAAGTCGAAGTCCACAAGGCCGAACAGCAGGCTTTCCAGAACAGTGGCGTAATTCTTCTCCAGCTGCTCACGGATCGCGGCGGTCTGCTCGAAGGGACCTCTGTGGATCCAGTAGCTCTCGATGGGATGGATCACACCCACCTTGACCTCGGGCGTACCACGGGTCAGTGCGGTAGCGACACGGGCAAAATGATCTTCGATCATATTGTAGCGGTCAAACCAGGGACTCTGGTAGCCGATACAGGCGGGATAGTCACGCTTTGCCTCGCCCTTCATTGCGTACCATGAAAGGTGAGGAACACGGATCGTAACACCAAGACATGCCTGCCAGTCACCCTGATGCTTATAGGTTCTGAAATCGCAGTCCCAGCCTGTAACGCCGTAAAGCTCGGACAGCATACCCTCGTAGCCGAACTGATGAACGGCAGACTGCGCCTGCTTTGCGGTGGTGAATTCGTGGGAATTACAGAGCATATCAATACCGGGAAGCTGGAAGTTCCTGTATGAACGCATAGCTTCACCCAGAGCTGCTGTCTGGGATTCAAGGTGGGGTTCCTCCATCATATGACCCGTAAGGGCAATGCCGTTCTTCTTGCACCATTCGCCAACCGTGTCTGCAAAGGCTGAAGCGAACAGCTCAGCTATGAAATCGTGATATCTGTAACGGGGAAGAGAAGGCGCGGAGCCGGGCTTATCCCAGAATACCTCGGGAAGAGTTGCAAAAATATCCTCACCGTAATATTCCTTGTAAAGCTCGGGGACCTTATCCGTCCAGGGCATTGTGATGTCCATCTTATCAAAGGAGTTATTAAGTACTCTCTTTCTTGTGAACTGAGGCTCGTCCGTGAAGATTGCAGGAACGGTTTTATCAAACTCGTCGCCTACCTTTGCCTTATACTTTTCGTGAGTAACCTCAATGAATTTTTCGATTGCTTCACGGTTTAAGGTATCGGCATAAGCCTGGTTATTATACCAGCTTGAAGCGGTGTGTACCTCAAGGAAGGCATACCACTTTGTACCCTCGGCCTCGTCATCCTCGCCGATCAGGCGGTAATCCTTAAGATAGCCCTCTTTATCAAGAATGATATCATAGACAGCAAGAAGCTTTCCCTTGCCGCTTCTGCCGCCCTCGGAGCGGGAATCGTTTGAGGAAAAGGCGTCGGCTTCCCTGAAAGGGGTGAAAAGAAGGCATCTGCCTCTGTATTTTTCATCCTTTGTAACAAGTCCGCCTGCTGCACCTGACGGCCAGCGATCCTCGTCATAAAGCCAGGCAAGCATTTCCTCATTCTTTGCCTTGACAACTGTATCCCTGATAAGCTCCATATATTCTTCGCTTAAATATTCATTTTCAAGACCTGTTCTTACGTGCAGATGGAATCCGCCAAGACCCATTTCCTTGAATACGTCAATCTGACGGCAAAGCTCTTCCTTTGTAAGGTAGGAGTTCAGTGCCCAGAAGGGAGTGCCTCTGAATTCGGACGTTGGGTTTTTAAACAGCTCTTTTTTAAGGGTTTTTTCATTGTTTTTCTTGTAAAGCATAATATACACCTCCTGATGTACTCAGTTTATTTTATCATATAATTTTTTTTAACACAACTTTCAATTGATATTGTCCCTTACAAAATCAGGGACTGAAAATTATGTAATATGTCAAAAGCATATAACTGAAAAAAGGAGAATATATTGTTAAAAGAAAAGCCTTCGGAAAGGATCAGATTATGAAAGCAGGGTATATATTAAAAAAAGATATTACTCTTATTGTATTAATGCTCTTGTGGATTTTTGTTATTATATTTGCCGTAAGCTATACTCTTGCAACCACCGCATCTGCCGGGGAAAAAAAGCTTCCCGTGTATTCGGTGGATACTGATGACAAAAAAATTGCGCTTACATTCAACTGTGCCTGGGGGACGGAGGGACTCGGCGGACTTCTTCGTCTGCTTTCTGAGGAGGATATAAAATGTACCTTCTTTTTTGTCGGTGATTTTGCTGAAAAGCATCCCGAGGACGTAAGAAAAATATATAATGCGGGACATGAAACGGGTAATCATTCCATGAAGCACATTGACCCCGTAACTCAGGATTTCGCGGAAATTGTAAGTGACATAAATGCCTGCAACGAGATGCTTTTCTCTCTGACGGGAGTAACACCTGCACTTTACCGTGCCCCTTCGGGGTCGTATGATAACAAAACCGTAGAGGCAGCGCAAAGCCTCGGAATGACGGCTGTGCAATGGGACGTTGACAGCATTGACTGGAAAAATCCGTCTCCTGAAAAAATAGTGAGCCGTATTACCGGAAAAGCGGCAAACGGCTCGATAGTTTTATTTCATCTGGGAAAGGAAAATACTCTTGAGGCACTTCCGGCTGTAATAAGAAGCCTTAAAAATCAGGGCTTCTGCTTCTGTACCGTAGGGGAATTGCTGATAGAGGGGGACACGTGGATTGACAGCACGGGAAGGCAGCACAGGCTTACTGACAGGCAGGTAAATTGATGTTAATTTGTATTGTGTCGTCATCTAAAAGCTCTGCCGAAACAAAGCCCCGGTGAAGCTCGGTTATTTTTCTGACCATAGCAAGCCCCAGTCCGTTACCGAGATTCTTTTTTTCACCTGTTCCCTGATAGAATTTATCAAAAATATGCGGGATTTCATCGTTCGACAGGGTATGTCCGTGATTCTTTATGCTGACTGTTATACGGTCGGCATTTTTTGCTGCCTTGATATATATTGCTTCATTGACAGGAGAAAACTTTATGGCATTGTCAAGAAGATTTATCCATACCTGCGCCATCAGCTCGCGGTTTGCAGAAGCTGTGACGTCTTCGCCCTCAATAACAATTTCAATATTTTTTTCATCCCATTTGTGATACAGCAGAGCGGCTGTCTGTCTTATCTGTTCGGTCAGGTTGAATTCTGCCATGCTTACGGGGTCGGTTTGTTTTTCAATCCTTGACAGAAGCAGGATATTATTCGAAAGAATACTCAGTCTGTCGGATTCATCAATAATAATATTGAGATATTCGAGCTTTTCCTCCTCGGAAAGACTGTTGTCCTTGAGTATTTTTGCGAAGCCGTTTATTGTGCCGAGGGGAGTTTTTATTTCGTGGGAAAAATTTCCTGCAAAATCTCTGTTGAGTTCAGCATTTGATCTGAGCTGTGTTGCCATATCATTGAAGGTTTCTACGGTATTTTGTCCCGGGTCGGTAAGCTTTTTTCCGTCATAAAGCTGAATGTCAAATTCACCGTCGGAGATTTTTTTCATAGCATTAATAAGCTTTTCCGTTTTCTGACCGAAAATCTGTCGGAGTATCATCTGCAGAAGCCTACCTGCAAGCATAAACATTATGAGTATATCTGCCAGCCACAGTACCATACGGTTGCCGTCCGTAACGAAGCCTGTACTGTTCATGATACGGAAAATATAGCCGCCCAGGATAGAAACTGCAGAGGACATAACAAACAGAAGCAGTCCCGTCAGCAGCGTTATTTTGAAACGGCGGAATCTTTTACTTGCAGTTTTATTTTTCAGTGTTTATCACTCCCATATATCCTACGCCTCTTACTGCGACAATGGAGAATTCCTTCCATCCGTTGAAGCGCTTTCTCAGGCGGTTGATATGTACGTTTACGGTTGTATCTACGGATTCCGAATTCATTCCCCAGATGCTGTCCATAAGCTGAATACGTGTGAATACCTTCTCGGGGGAGGAAAGCAGAGTATATAGCAGATAGAATTCCTTCTGAGGCAGAACCATAAGCTTTCCGTTCTTTGAAACGCTTAAGGAATCATAATCAAGAGTTACGTCACCGATGATAAGCTTTTTCTCGCTTACAATCTGAGAGCGGCGCAGCAATGCCTTGATTCTGAGGACAAGCTCTGTTTCGTTGACGGGCTTTGTAAGAAAGTCGTCTGCGCCTGCTAAAAAGCCGTCCCATTTATCCTCATTCTGAGTTTTGCCCGTTACCATAAGAATCGGAATGTTGTTGCCGGCCTGACGAAGACTCTTGGTAAGCTCGTACCCGTCCATTTTCGGCATCATTATGTCAAGGATAATGAGGTCGATGTGACGGGAATCCATAATGTCGAGAGCTTCGGCACCGTTGGTGGCTGTAATTACCTTGAAGCCTGCCTGATTGAGTATGATTTTCATAAGTTTTGCCGAGTTAAGATTATCTTCGGCTACAAGAATCTGAAACATAATATACCTTCTCTTCCGCACATAATAAAATTCTACAGTAATATTATCACAGAAAAATTAACAATAAGTAAACTCTTTATGCTTGTTTACAGTTTATTCACAATTTGATGAAGAAAATTTATTTTTAGTTTATCGTATCTTGGTAAAATTCAATAGAATAATTGGACTATTGTCCCTGTTATTTATGTCAGTTTTCGCTCCGTGTGAAGAGAAATTAACGGAAAGTTAATTTTTTGGGCGCGGAAATCGGCAAAAACAGTATGCAGATGGGGAGGTGTCCCTTTGTTAGGCGCAGCTCTGTTAAGTATGATGCTCGTGAAATATGTCTACTATTTAGGCATAGCGGGAATGCTGATCGTTTCTCTTATTATTTTCAAAAGGCTGAAGCTTAAGCTCTGGCACGCATTGCTCTTTACCCTGGTTGCATTTCTCAGTGACGGACTGGGAGCTTTTCTTATGGGAAAGGTTTACACCGCCTTTGTTGCAACACTGGGAAGCACTCAGGAGGCCAACTATTCTATATACGGTGCGGTTTTTCTGACCCCGGTGTTAATCATAGTCTCTGCGGCGATAATTAAACAGCCGTGGCGCAACATTATAGATATGATAGCGCTCAGCGAAATGGTTGCAAGAGCCTTCGGTAAATTCAGCTGTCACTTCGGTTACTGCTGTGCAGGCTTCGAATGGGAGCACGGTGTATATAATGCCGCATTTGATAAAAATATGTTCCCGACACAGCTGTGTGAGTTCTTCACAATGGTTGTCATTATCATAATAGGCTTTCTGATTCTTTACAGATATAAAAATTACAAGCCCGGTACCTTGTATCCCGTAATGGCGCTGATGTATGCCGGCACAAGATTTTTCTGGGAGTTTACTCGTTTCTATACCTATGAGCAGGAAAAGCACTTTTTCCTCGGTATGAGTCTGTGGCAGGTATGCAGTCTGATTGCAGTCGCACTGTCTGTTGTGTGGCTTCTCGGTATAAAAAACAACTGGCTCGATAAGGGCAAGGCGTACGTTGAAGGCAGACAGCTTGAAAAAGCCGAAGCCGAAAGACGCGAAGCCGCTAAAAGGCAAAGAAATAATCAAAAGGTAAAAAAGAAAAAGTAGATGTTAAAGGTTAAAGGTTATTTTTAACTTAACATACATACAAAATTTGAGGAGATGATATTTAAGAAAAATCCCCCCTTTACCCGGGCTCAGGGAGCTGAGCAAAAAACTTCTGTGTATAATTTTATTTTATACATAAATCTAAGATGGAGGAAAAATTATGAAAGTAAGCACAATCAAAAAGCTTTCAAGAAAGTCCTTGAGCGTATTTCTTGCAGTTCTTATGATTATGTCAACCATGAGCGTATGCTTTGGCACAATCGCATTTGCTGCAGGCGGCACGGTAAGCGATTACAGTGATCTCGCTAATAAGCTTAACAAGGACACAATCAAATATGCATCATGGACGAAGAATCCTAGTGCATATATCGTCGATGACCCCGACGGTTCGGTGCTTGAGGCGGTTGAGGCATACTGGAGTGCGTTTACCACTCTTGCTAACAAATCTCCCGTTACAGGTAACCCCAACAACACCTCGAACTCAACAGGTTCATCAGAAGGAAACAGAACCATCAATCAGGTAAATGATACCATCAAGGCAGGCGTTAAGGCTGTCCTCGGTGCAAGCTATTCCGGTGAGATTGATGCGTTTCTTACAAACCTTGTTGCAGGCGCAAACGTGGGTTCCGGAACAGGCTCTGTACAGTCAAAAGGCGGAGACAATAACGACGACAAAACTGTTCCCGGCTCAAACATCACTGCTGTTTCTCCTGTGACGATTACCGTTACAATGGGTCTTACCTCATATACACTTGACAATCTTCCTGCCAGTGTTATTACATCAAAAACCTATACAATAACACACGCTAGGGACAGATATGACTACACATATTCAGCAAACACTTGGACAGATGATAAGGGTACTGACTGTGACGACGATGATGAGCTCGTCACAACCTACACACGTACCTATAAGTATTTCTACTACATTGACGGCACGACTTCTGCAAACGGTGCGGCAACAGATACATCTGCTATTCTTACAGCAAGAGATACGCTTGCAGCTAATGAGGCTTATTTCTCAAAGTCTCTTGAGGAGCTGATAGATACAGATGCTGCAACACTCGGTGCTGTTAAAACAGCAGTTAACGGTGCAAAGGACAGCATTGTTTCTACATTCGGTATTTCTACATGGGAGCACTTCTTCGGTGCATACAATGTTACTGCGCTCGTTGGTAATATTGACCTTGCCGGTGAAATTGTTTCCGTTAAAAAGGTTACAGATAATCTTACAGCGCTTGTAGCTGCAGGTTATGCAGGAAAGACAGAGGATCAGCTCAGAGAGCTTTATTCAACTCTTACCACCGGTCTTAAGACCTTCGACGATGCAAGTGCCAATGCACGTGCATATATCGGCACCAATGGCTTTGACCGTGATGCTGTTCAGACATTTGCTGACGCGGTTAAGAAAGAGATTCAGCTTATTGAGCTTCGTGCACTTAAAGAAACTATTGACAGCACCATTTCCGCTTATGAAGCTTACACAGAGGATATGATTGCTGCAGGTACTGTTACCGGTGCTGACCTTTCTCTTGCAAAGGGTACGGTTTCCGGCTACGTTACTTCACTTGCTACATATCCTTCAGCTCTTGTTTCGGAAGTAGGTATGGGCGACTATACAGCTAAGCTTAATGCTCTTGTTACAACACTCAATGCTCTCATTACCTTCTCAGGCTATAACGATCAGTTCTCCGCAGAGTACGCTAAGTATGTTGCTGAAATTTACAGCGCAACAAAGCTTGATGCTGCTTCTGCAGATATCGTTGCAGCCCTCAGAGGCGATGCAGCAAACGGCATCCAGGGCTACGACGCTTGGTACACAGGTCTTAAGAACCTTCTTGCTTCAATTGAAAATGCTCTCGGTACTGAAAGAGCAGACAAGATTTTTAAGGCAAATGACGATGCAATGAAGGCTCACATGGATGATGTTTACACAACACTCCATGCAAGAGTAGAGGCTGAGATTGACAATGCTACAGAGCTTTACACTACAATCAAGGCTCTGAACGGCAGTATTGACATTATAAATGTAAGCACCTACTCAAGATACAAGCAGGCATTCAAGACTCTTGACAGAGATACATACAACTACCTTAAGGATGAAGCAAAGAACTTCACAATGCCTCAGGAGACAATTGACAAGTACAATGCTCTTAAGGAAGATTTTGCAGTTCTTGAAAACTTCCTTGCAACAGGCGGTTTCAACTCATTCGAGCAGATTTTTGATACCCTTGTTGACCGTGATGTTCTTCCCAATGACCTTATTAAGGACGAGAAGTTCGTTGTGGATAATGACAAGGTAAAAGAGGTTATCGCAAACCTTGATGCCGGTATCACATCCCCTGAGCTCGGCGGCCTTCTCGGCGGCCTTCTCGGTGACCTTCTCGGTTCAGGCGAATCTACGGGTGATTTCAGCATCAGCGAAATGGTTAAGGGGCTTATCTCCGATATGCTCTTCACCGATGCTACAATCAATATGATTATGCAGGAGCTCTATCCTCTTATTCTTGCAGAGCTTCTCAAGGTATGGGAAAAGGATCTTCCCACAGAAGTTAATGAGTCTGTTGCTAAAGCTACAATTAAGTACAATAAGGCTATTGACGTGATTGCAGTTGAAGCAGGTCTTCCTCTTTATCCCAGTGATGTTGCTGATACTCTTGATGCAACCAAGTATGCAGATAACATTGCAATGCTTAAAACAGCAAGTAAGAACAGTGTAACTCATCGTGATGAAAACGATGAAGTTGTTGTTGACGTGACACCCTGGACAGAAGTAAACCCCAACCTCTTCAATGAGGACGGCACACTTAAGCTTACCTGGGGTGTTGATGCTGCGAAGGCTGCAGGTGCTACAACAGAAGAGCTTGCAGAAGTCTTCTATCAGGCATTTGACGATGCTCTGCACAGCTTAAAGCCTCTTCTTAATGTTCTTGTAGCAAACACCAGATGGGATTCAAATCAGGTACAGAACGTTGCATCAATTGATGCAACAGCACTTGGCTTCATCCCGATTTCAGATAACGCTCACCTTACAATCGGTGCTGAAGCTTGTCCCGGTTATGCAAACCTTATCGTGCCCATCTTCGAGGCTCTCGGCGGACGTGTTGCAGGTACTGAGGACGCTCTCTTTACCTTCGATTCTCCCTCAACAGTTGAAGGATATGCAGATAACGAAAACAGTGCAGCTGATTTGCTCAGAGCAATTGCAAACCCGCTCTTCAGCTTCATTGATGCTTTAGGTGCTGCTCCTGTTTCAACACTTGTAAGTATTCTTCCCAACCTCTGCTATGCACTTTCAATGCAGATGGTTCCCGCGCTTCTCGGTACTCTTAAAACAAAGCTTGCTATCGGCGTTCAGCTCAGCAACTCTACTCTTCAAGGTTGCGTTGGCGGTCTGCTTGCAGGTTTGCTTCCTTCAATGGATTTCAATGTTGCTGATATGCTCGGCGACTTCAATACTGAGCTTATCGACCTTTCTGCAGGTGTAAACTCTCTTCTTGAGCTTGCCGGTCTTCCCATTCCCGAGCTTCCTCAGGGTGAAATTGCTCAGATGGGTACAATGACAAAGTTTACATCCGCAAGATATGATACTCACTATGACAAGGCTGTTGTTAACGAAGCAACAAACCTCAACCTTGGCGCAAACGAGGCTATTACAATTGTAGCTGACGAGAGCGCAATTGTTGAGCGTATTCTTCAGTACGTATTCGGTCTTCTTACGGACGAAGAAGCATTCACAGGTCTCTTCGGTATGCTTATGACTAAGGAAGTTCCCGTTCTCGATGAAAACGGCCAGCCCACTTACGATGAAGCAGGCAACGCAGTAGTAGAAGAGGTTCCCGACGAGGAAAAGATTGCAGAAATTTTCACTACAATCAAGGAGCTTAACATCTTCGGTATAAGTGAAGGCTATACAATCGCAGCTCTTATTGAGCTTCTTGCTCCCGACGAATACGATATCGCAGACGTATCCTGGTATAAGTCAATATTCAAGGCTACTCTTGATTCTGCTCCCACTCCCGTTAATGCTGTTTACCTTAAGTACGGCAATGACTGGACAGAGGACAAGGCAAAGTATCTTGCAGACAATCTTGTTGCTCTTATCAACGAGATTCTTGCAATGACAGGTGCTGAGGTTACAGACGTGAACGCAATGCTCAAGACTATGGTAAACGACGGTCTCAGCGGTGCATTTACAACAGAAACCTTAACAAAGCTTATTCTCGGCATTGCAGGTATCGGCAATCTTGATGCTATGCTTGCAGATGTTCTCGCAGGTGTTCTCGGTGCAGACCTTTCAGAAATGTATAAGGCTTTCGGTTACCTTCTTTCTGAGGATGCTCTCAAGCCCGGGGAAACAGAGTATGTAAACAACACAGGCATTGCGGCTGTTGTTGATGCAGAAGGCAACATCACAGGCTGGACATTCGAAGGTGCCGCATTCACAGACGGCGACAGAGATATGTTCATTAAGATCGCTCTCAGATCTCTCGGCGCATTTATGCCCGTTCTCGGAAAGCTTCTTACAGGTGAAGAATTCTCCGCTCTCGGTCTTATTGAGCTTCAGACAGTTAATGCTTACTCAGAATCTCTTGCTCTTCTCTTTGAGACACTCGGAATTGCAGTTCCCTCACAGGAAGAGTTTGAGGGCATCGTTTCTTCTGCAGGTACAGAAGCAGCACTTCTTCGTGTTGTAGGCGATGTATTCACATGGTTCGATGCAGTATTTGCAGAGGATGCAAACACAGTAATGCTTCTTGCAGAGCTTCTTCCCAACCTCCTTTACTTCATTGAAAGCAACGGACTTTCCGTTGTAATAAGAAATCTCCTCCATCCCGTAATTGTTCTTGTAGATATCTTAAGACCCGTTATTGACGTTGACGTCAACGGTATTCTTTCCCACTTTGTATCCGAGCTTGTAAACAACAAGACACTTGCTCTCGATATGGATGCACTTCTTCCCATGATTCTTTCAGGTGTATATCCCGCACCCGAGGATCCCGAAAGCTACAAGTATATTGCACTTGACGTTAATGAAATCACCCTTACAAAGGTACTTGAAATCGTTGACGCAATGCTCGGTACAAATCTTGCAGGCAGCCAGATTAAGACTCCCGGTCTTGACGCTATGTTCGCATACACCGAGTCCTACACAGCTGCTAACGGTGACACAGCTTACAGAGTAACAACAGAATTCCATAACGCTCTTACAATTCTCGTAAGTGCCGCTATCGAAGCCCTTTATGTAGAGATTCCCGACAGCGAGGGTCTTACAAACGCTGACGTAATCTTCGCTATGATTGGCAAGGAAGATGTCACTGACATTGTAAGCGACGTTCTTGCACTTATCCGTGACTTTGAGGCTTCTTACGAATATAAGGCTCCCGATTGGGATTACCTTGTAGAGGAAGGCGCAGACCTTACAGCTCTTGAGCCCAGACCCTCTATCAAATACCTCAGCTACGCAACAGAATGGACTCCCGATGTAGCACAGACCGTTTACGGCGTGCTTGACGAGGTTCTCGAAATGGTTCTTCCCATGCTTCTTGAGAAGCAGGGTGCAGAAAACCTTGCAATGCTCGTTGAGGGTATCCTTGCTGATAAGGTTTATACAGACGATATCTTCAATATGGTTGTTGAAACAATCGTTAACCTCTTCTCCGGCATCAATGCATCTCTCTTCAAGCATCTCGACGTAGTGCTTGATACAGATATTTCCGCATGGTTCTCATTCTGTGAAATCGATGCAGAAACAGGCAAATACGTTTGCACAGAAGAATGGAACGTAACAGACAGAGCATCCTTCAAGGCAGCTCTTGAAACAGTTCTTGCTCCCGTCGATAAGATTCTTGCATTCGCATTCTTCGGCGACGGCTTCCATTTCTTCACAGGCTCCGAAAAGGATGCTGAAGGCAATTATATCTTCAATGACATTATCGGCATTGACGGTATTGAAGGCTATGACCGTGCAATCGTTCCCATTCTTGAGGCTCTCGGTCTTACACTTCCCACAGCTGCAGATCTTGAATATAAGACAAGCGCAGCTGTAAGTGCAATCCTTGACCAGCTCTTCGATCTCCTTGATAAGCTTGCAGACGCTGAATCAACAGTTGAAGTTGTATTTGAGCTTCTTCCCAACCTTATTTACTTCATTAACGCAGACGGACTTAAGAATTCCGTAAACAACCTTCTTAATGCTGCTGATCAGATTATTGCAGCAGTAGCTCCCATTGCAGGTCTTGAGGAAACATCAGTTAAGGCTCTTATCGGTGACATCACAATCGCTGAAAGCGCAACTCTTGACATCACAGACCTTTCAATGGATACTCTTCTCGGTATTGCAGGTGCATTCGGCGTGAAGATTTCTCCCGAAATGCTCGCAATCATCAAGAATCTCTATGTAGGTCAGTTCACAGAATTCACCTCTGCAAACGGACTTGCCGCTTACAAGCTTGATGTAACATCACTTGAAGCTAAGGGCGACGTTCTTACAATCGTTCTTTCAATCGCACTTGATCTCTTCAACCTCAATAAGGAGCTCTTCGCAGGCCTTATGGGTGAAGATATGTACGATGCAGTATACAACCTTATCCGCGGTGCTAAGGATCAGTTTGTATATAAGGAAATTGACTGGGGCTACATGTACGAGGGTGCAGAGCTTGCTGACAGACTTGCTGCTCTCGCAGCTGCAAACGGCAAGATGCCCAAGTATCCCGAAAACTCCACAGCAGCAAACTATCTCCTTTATAAGAACAACTGGAATAAGGATACAGCTAAGTATGTAAATGACGTAGTAGATGCAGTTGTAGCAGGTATCATGGGAGAAACCACTCTCGGACAGATGCTTGACAAGGCTATCGCAGACGGACTTTACAAGGATGACATCCTTAATTCACTTCTTTCAATGGTTGTAGGTCTTGTTGTTGACTATGCTGAAATCATTGAAGGTGCAGGCGTGCTTCTCGGCGCAGAAAGCATCTCCAAGTGGTTCGACTACTGCACAGTTGCAGAGGACGGCACAGTAACAGTTACAAAGGACTTCGGTATTGACGAAGCAGCAACAATCGACGAAAAGAGAGAACTCTTCGTAGAAGCATTTGTAGACGTTCTTGAACCTGCATACAGACTTCTCGCATGGCTCCTCTTTGATCAGGACTTCACATTCTTCAACGGCACAACAAATGAAGTGCTTATCACTCTTACAGGCGGCAGAGGCTACGAAGAAGCATTTGTACCTCTTCTTGAAGCAGTAGGCGCTAAGATGCCCGGACTTGAAGACAAGAAGTACGAAAACGGCGAAACAGCTATCAGACCTGCAGCATATTATGAGCTCCGTGATGAAGAAACAGGCGAATTCACAGGCTACGATATGGAAGCTGTTGTAAGAGATATCTTCTCAGCAGTTACAGATTGGCTCTATATGCTTTGCGGCAATATGGCAAATCAGGGCGAATACGGCGTTATCGGTGCAATGCTCGACCTTCTTCCCAACGTTGTTTATAACATCAACGCAGGTACTCTTAAGGCAGTAGTTCAGAATCTCCTTCTTCCCGTAGAAGAAATTCTCGGTCACCTTGAGGCATTCGGTCTTACGGTTGACTTCTCAACACTTCTTGAAATCGGCGGTGCTCCTGTTGATATCAAGAACCTTGACTGGTACGCAGTATTTGATATTCTCGGCTCCGCACTCGGTCTTTACTGGCCCGAAAACATTCAGGACTTCCTTGCAACATATTATGTTGGTGAAGCAGTTGAATTTACATCCGCAAACGGCAAGACAGCATATTATATGACATATAATGCTGACGACGAGGGTGACTTCCTCGTATACGGCCGTGAGGATATGATTACAACTCTTATCTCCTTCGTAATTGACGGCGCTCTCGACAAGAGAAATGAAGCAAGACTTTCCGGCTGGCTCGGCGCAGATATTTATAATGTAATCTACAAGTACCTTGCAAACGAAATCGTTAAGGTTCCTATGCAGGATATCAACTGGCAGCTTACAGAGTATGCAGATACAGACGTTATCGTATCTCCCATCACTCTCGGCGCAAAGATCAACAGTGAATTCTACGGTGAGCTCTACACAAGAGAAATGGGCGAATACATTGAAAAGTGGCTTCCCTCATTCGTAGACAGCTTAATAGTTCTCCTCGGTGTGCAGAGCAGTGAAACAGGTGAGAACTATGAAGGCCTCAGCGATATTCTTAACGAGCTTATCGGTACAACACTTTACACCAAGGAAAATCTCCAGAAGATTCTTGACCTGATTCAGGGACTTATCCCCACTCTCGAAGAAGCTCTTCCCGAAGGACTCTTTGACGTAATAGTTGAGGTTCTCAATAAGGCTCTCGGTGTTGATCTTACTTACTGGAATGATTATGCAGTAGCTGATGTTGCAACAGGCGACAGAGATGCATTTGTTGATGAGCTTACAAGAATGCTCACTCCTCTCTATCCTGTACTCAGATGGCTCCTTACCGGTGAAAATCTCATTGCTCTCTTCAATGTTGCAGACGGCAGAGATGCTGTTGTAATTGAAGGCGCAGAAGGTTATGCTCAGGGTATCATTCCTCTTCTTGAGGCATTCGATTATCAGGGTGATATCCTTACACCCGATGAGTTTGCAGCACTTACCGATGCTCCCTCAATGGTCAAGGCAATCCTTAATCCTGTTCTTGACGTTGTTGATACAGTTCTTGCTGATCCCGTAAACGAAATCTTCAACGTTCTTCCCGGCGTTCTCTACTTCGTGAACTCCAACGGTCTTGATACAGTTATCAAGAACACAGCAAACGCTGTATTCACAGTTCTTGAAAACATTGAGCCTCTTGTAGGTGAGGTTGATCTTTATGAGCTTATCGGCTTCGATATGGCAAACATCAACATCGAAACTCTCATCTCCGAGCTCATCAAGGGCCTTGAGGAGGACACAGGCTTCCAGCTTACAGACGTTGCTATTGATGCACTTACCGAGCTTACTGTAGGTAAGGTTGTCGGATTCACATCAAAGAACGGCGAGCAGGCATACACAGTTGAGTACGCAACAGGCGCTGACAGAGTTGATATGGTAACAGTTGTTCTCAGAACTGTTCTTACCTTCGTATCAATTCCCGAAAACGTAGTAGCACTCGAGGCTATGCTTGAAGGCAGCCTTGACGGTGACGGCTACAAGTTCCTCTGCTCACTTCTTGAGAACTTCTCACAGATGGCAGCAAGCGACGGCGGTATGGATGAAATCATGTACACCGTATACCAGATCTTCTACGCAGCAAACGTTGCAGTACACAGCACTGAGGACTGGTTCGCAGAGTTCAACGGTGACTACTCATTCCTTAACGAGCTCTTTAAGACAAGTAACCTTGACTTCCTTCGTCAGATCGAAATCTCTCTCGGTGACCTTCTCAACAAGTACACCGGTGACATCATCGACGATAACGAGCTTGCTCCCAACGGACTTATCGCATTCTTCCAGAAGATCGTTGAATTCTTCCAGAAGATAGCTGACTTCTTCAAGAATCTTTTCAAATAAGATCAACTGAAAAGGAAATCCGTGACTAAATGAAAAATCCCCTTGCACCCAAAGGTGCAGGGGTTATTTTTTTTTGAAATATGCGGTTATGTGATAAAAAAAGAGTCTTCTCCGAATGGAAAAGACTCTGATTTCTTTATTCCTCTGTGTCCTTTGAGGGGATTTCTATTTTCCCGTAGAGAGAACCGGCTGTATCCTTACGGGGAGCTCTTGTAACCTCGGGACGGTAAGCCTCCTTCTTCTGGAAGCCGCCCTTTCTGCCGCCGCCTCTGCGGTCGTTTCTACCTCTGTTGTTATAGCCGCCCTTTGAGGGATGTGTAGGCTGAACGCCCTCTTCAAGAGAGATTATAACCTTTCTGCCGGCATCCTGACCGATAGAATGAGATGTAACGCCCTCGATTTCCTGAATAGCTGTGTGAACTATTCTTCTTTCATAGGGATTCATGGGATCAAGAACTACGTTTCTGCCGTATTTAAGCACCTGCTTTGCGCTTCTGTGAGCAAGTGAACGAAGGTTATCGTTTCTCTTTTCTCTGTAATTTCCGATGTTTACGGAAACCTTACGGTGCTTGTCATCGTCAATACCCTTGTTAACGGAAAGACGGAGAAGATACTGAATGGAATCAAGTGTCTCGCCGCGTCTTCCGATAAGAGCACCGTCTTCTTCACATTCAATTGTGTAAACGTACTCGTTTGAATCTGCAGTCTTTGAAAGTGTGAGATTATATTCTGTGATGCCCATACCCTCGATAATCATTCTGAGGTATTTTGCAGCACCGTCATTCTCTGTGATTTCAACTGCTTCGCGGACAGCCTTCTTAGGCTCTTCCTTTGCGGGAGCTTCAGCCTTAGGAGCCTCCTCCCTTACGGGAGCGGGCTTTGCCTTGTGAGCTTCCTTGTGAACGGGTTTTTCATCACGGGGCTTTGCGGGAGCCTTATTTTCAGGCTGCTTTTTTTCATTCTTAAAGGGTTTTTCTGCTTTGGTTTCCTTTACGGGCTTGTCTGCGATTTCGTACCAGACCTTAACCTTTGCGGGTTCGGAAATAAGACCGAAAAGCTTTTTCTTTGCGTCCTGGATAACTTCGTAATGAAGCTCTGCATCATCGGGTGCAGCCAGAAGAGCCTTGGCATTTTCGTTGGCTTCGGCAATTGATTTGCCGGTGCCGATTTTTTCTATAATCATTAACAACGAAATCCTTTCTTGTTATATAAACCGGAACGGTTTGTTTTCAGATTATTCGTTATTGTCTTTGTTTTTCTGCATCATTGCTGCCTTGATTTTTACATTGTTTTCCTTTGCACGTCTTTGAACAGTTTCATCAATCATCTGATCTGCTATAATTGCATCGGGCTTTAATGTAAAGTGAAGTCCGACTGTCTGGAAGAAGGAGAGAATGTTGGAGATAATCCAGTAGAAGCCGATACCTGCGGGGAAGCCGAATGAGAACATGAAAGACATAACGGGGGACATAAGTGTCATACAGCCCATAGCAGGGTTCTTTGACATTTCGGGGTTTGTTTTTCTCTGCTTGAGATACATAAACAAACTTGACATAAGAGCGGTAACACCTGCAAGAACAGGTATAATAATAAGAATACCGCCGACTTCCTTCGGATTTGCAGTAAGGTCAATTCCGAAGATTTTAAAGTTTTCAATGAAGCTTTCGATTCTGGTTACGTCTGCTTCCTTAATGATTTCGGGATTGATATATTCCTTGATTTCGGAAAACTTGTTAAGAATAAGAAGCTCTATCTGACGGGTTGCCGATGCATCGCCAAGCACCTTTGTATAGGCAGCTGTAAGCTCCGCAAGCTGTGCCTCGCTGAACTTGAGCACATACTTGATAGGGGAGTAGATGGCACCGTAAAGACCCATCATAACCACAAGCTGAAGTATCATGGGAAGGCATCCCATATTGCTCATGCTGAAGCCCTCACGTCTGTAAAGCTCCTGCGTTTCTTCGGATATCTTCATCTGTGCCTCTCTCGGATTGAGAGTAGAATACTTCGCTCTTATCTTATTGACCTTAGCCTGAAGACGCATCTGCTTTGCAGAGTTTTTCTGCTGAGTTACTGCCTGAGGCAGAAGAAAAAGTCTGATAATAAGAGTTATAAGTATAAGTGAGAGAAGGTAGTTATTTGTAATTTCGAAAAGAAATGAAAGCGCATATCCGAAAGGAACGGCTAAAATATCATAAAATCCCATTGAAATCCTCCGAGTTTTATTTCCTGTTTCTTCGTTTGAATTTTAGCTCCGGAACAGGGTCAACCCCACCCGGAAAAAGCGGGTTGCATCGTAAAATTCGCAGCGTTCCCAGGGCGCCGCCGAGAAAGAAGCCGTAACGGTCAATAGCCTCAAAAGTATAGTGGGAACAGGTCGGATAATATCTGCATTTCGGCCCTGAAAGAGGGGAGATATATTTCTGGTAGAATCGGATAATCCCCATAGCGGCTTTTTTAAGCATCTCTGATAATACCTGCCGATGTTAACTGATTGCGCATAACTGCGCCGATTTCCGTACTTTTCTTAAAGACCGTTTTTGTTCTTGCGACAAATACAATGTCGTAACTGCCCTGAAGCTCTCCGAGTGACAGATATGCTGCCCGGATGACCCTTCTTGCACGGTTACGCTGAACTGCATTGCCTATCTTTTTGCTTGTTGTTATCCCTATACGACAAATTCCCGCGCGGTTCTTTACAACATAGGTAACCAACGCAGGATTTGTGTATGCTTTTCCGCGCCCGTAGGCTCTGCGGAAATCGGTGTTGGAATTTAGTGTTGCGAATCGTGACAATTTACACGAATCCTTTCAGCTCAGATTAGTATGTAAGCTGCTTTCTGCCCTTTGCTCTGCGCCGGGCAAGAACCTTGCGGCCGTTTCTGTCTGCCATTCTCTTACGGAAGCCGTGCTCCATCTTGCGCTGACGCTTTTTAGGCTGATATGTTCTTTTCATTGGTAATACCCCTCCATTCTTATTCTTCATTAAACAGCCAAAGTAACGGAAAAAATGCTGTTCGACCGGAAAAAAGGCGCAATGCACCCTTGTTTCTACAATTTGCTATTATATAATAGGCAAGGAATTATGTCAACAGTTTTTTTATTTAAATAATGTCACGAAAATACGAAAATTTTTATTGTTAATTTAAGAGATTTGTTGTATCATAATATTTGAAATATGATTTTTTGTTTATGACATTTATATATGTAATTATGTTGTGATGAGGTGATAAAATGAATAACGTTGTTGAGAAAAGACGCAGAGTGCTTATAAATACAGCCTATTTTGCATTGATATTTGCAGTAGCATTTGCAGCTTACCGATGGTTGCTTCCTTTGCTGCTTCCTTTTATTTTCGCCTTTGCTGCAGCGGGAATTCTTAACCGTCCCATATCTGCTATTGTGAAGAAAACTCCCCTTAAGCGCCCGTGGCTGAGTGCGGGCTTTGTGATTATGCTTGTCCTTATAATTGCTGTTGTGTTCTTTCTTATAGGAATTGAGCTTGTCGAGGCTGTTTCGGACTTCTATGATTATTCTGTAGCACAGCTTAACAATATTACGGACCTTGTAAATGATCTCAAGCTCTGGATTCTTGACGTAACTGCTTTTCTGCCCGAAATTGTAAGGGGTACGCTCCACGAAAATGTTACTCTGTTTTTTGATAACATAATAAAGAACGGCTTCAAGAATATTTCAATTGATACCTCAATGATAAACTGGTCCGAGCTTCTTTCAAAGGGCTCTGAAGTGATTACTGGTACTGTAGGTAAAATTCCCTCTTTGATTATTGCCACTATAGTATTTATGATTTCCACCGTGTTCATTGCATCGGATTATGATAAAATAAAGCGATTTTTTATAAAGCAGGTCAGTCCCGAGCGCGCAGGTAAGATTTCTTATGCATGGCACCTTGGTGTAAATTCCCTTAAAAAGATGATAAGAGCTTACTGCCTTATTATCCTTATTACAACCTTTGAGCTTACCGTCGGTTTTTATCTGCTGAAGTTTATAGGCGTATTTGACAGCCCTTACATTATTTTCATTTCTATAGCTATTGCATTTATTGATATTATTCCCGTGCTGGGCACAGGTACCGTTCTTATTCCCTGGGCGATAATTTCCTTTATCGTAGGTAATATCGGAATGGGCATAGGTCTTCTTGTTCTGTATGTTGTGATTCTTGTTATAAGACAGATTATTGAGCCGAAGCTTGTTGCAGGTCAGGTCGGTCTTCCTCCTATTGCTACGATTATTGCTATGTATGTCGGCTCAAAGACCCTCGGTGTACTCGGCTTCTTTATACTGCCGTTTATTGTCATTCTTCTGAAAGTTTACAATGATGCGGGACTTATACGCGTTTTCAAGGATGTGCATGAGGGAGAATCAAAGGAGGACCCGCAAGCAGGGGAAGCGGCGGCTGAATAATAACAAAGCTGAAAATGTTAACAGTTTGGTAAAAAAATATATAAAAATTATTTATAATTCTTAAATAGAATAATAAGTAATCTGTTGTGTGATATTATCAATATATATAAAGCTATATCGGAGGCGTATTTCTATGCTTAATACCTTAATTCAGACAATTGCCAACCTCGGTTTTGATGCAGAGGCAATAACATCGGCATTCAACAGAGTTATTGATACTATCCGTAACGGTGATATGTCTTCCATACAGGGACTTTCCGATATATTTACCGGAATTATTTCAGCTCTTACAGGCGCCAGTGCAGCAGATATCAATGCAATTCTTTCATCACTTATCACAAGTGTAATTGCAATTCTCTCTGATGACGTGACAAGCTCCGTGCTTTCAACAATAACAGGCGCATAAATCTTGTTTGCTGTGTTTTTTGAAATTCTGCCCGACGGTGTTTTCTGTCGGGCTGATGCTTTCCTGAGGGGATGCTCTGTGTACAGCGTCCTATATATAATATGTAATTAATTATTAAAGGAGATTTCCGTTGATGAAAAAGGCGGCAGTATTGTTGATTGCGGTTCTGACGGTGCTTTTTGGTGGATGTACGGTTTATGAGATAAATGAAGCAACCACCTCAGAGCCTGCCGGGGATGAGAATACCACCGTAGTTGTTGTTGCAACACCGGAAACAACAGAAAATACTACAGCTCAGGAGCAGACTGCTGCTGATGAGGAAACCTCTTGCGAGGAACAGACAACTGCAACGCAGGAAGCAACAAGCTCTGAGCAGACAACTGTCCGTGAAGAGAAAACCACAAAAGAGGAAAAGACTACCCGGGAAGAAAAAACCACAAAAGAGGAAAGGACGACCCGTGAAGTAAAGACAACTGCGGGTGTTTCCGATGATGTTGAGCTCAGCATCTCTATGCCCGAAAAGAACGGTACTATGAAAACGGATGCTTCTCCCGACAATAAATATATCAGGATCGTAAATAAGCAAAAGAAAATTGACAAGTCCTTACTTCTTGCAGTTTATTCTGTTCCCGATTCGGGTCAGAATTATGTTTTTGAGTTTTATACTGACGGAAATACAGCTGCGGATAATATAAGGCGGGTCTATCTTATAGATGCATACGGCGATATTACAAGCATTGCCGCTGCGGAAAACTCTGAAAGAGTTAATATTTCTCCCGTCGAAAACTGGTTCTGTATGAATGTTCTCATCAAAGAAATCATCTATCCTGCAGTTTCCGGAAATAAATGATGCGGAATGTCCCGGATGCGTGGATTAAATATTTGTGCATTTGTGTAAAAAATACATAAAAATCAAAAAAATCCGGACTGCCGTCGTAAACGGCTGATAAAAAACGTAAAAAATCTTAAAAATTACATAAATATGCACATATTCAGTGTATATTCATCTGAAAATGCATAAAAAATCACTTATGCAGGGTATCAAAAAAAATAGCAGATTTTACGAAAATTTTTTCAAAAAATTGTTGCAATTTACAGAAATATATGTTACAATTCATCTGCTTGTTAAAAAAGGGATTATTATGCCCAAAAAATAACAGGCTGATATGCGATGATACGGGAGGTGGCTGCGCTCGACGCAGGAAATTTCCGTGGAGTATGTCCGATTTTAAACCGGGCGATTATGTAATACCGCACAAGGGGGGAGTCTGCGCCTTAACCGGGCTCCTATGGTACTTATGCGGTGAAAATTTCTGTAATTCGGTCCGGAGTAACTTGCGATATTCCGGATTTAAAAATCGGAGGGCGCGAATAACCCGGCGCCGTGTAGAAATTTTCAGACAGCACAGCCCGCCAAATTCTAAGGAGGCATTAAAATGGCAGTTAAGGAAAAGATCAGAATCAGACTCAAAGGCTACGATCACTCACTCGTAGACAAAGCAGCGGAAAGAATAGTTGAAACCGCAAAGCGTACAGGCGCACAGGTTTCCGGTCCCGTTCCGCTTCCCACAGAGAAGGAAGTTGTTACTATCCTTCGCGCTGTTCACAAGTACAAGGATTCCCGTGAACAGTTTGAGCAGAGAACCCACAAGAGACTCATTGATGTAATCAGACCCTCAGCAAAGACTGCTGAAGCTCTGACAAATCTCGAGCTTCCCGCCGGCGTTGATATCGAAATTAAGGTAATGTAATTTCGGTTGGCTTATAAAGGACTTCAAAAGTCCGTAAAGCACCGCAGGTCAAGTCGGCACCAAGCCGACCAATAATCTGAAGGAGGAAAAAACATGAAAAAAGGTCTTATCGGTAAGAAGATTGGCATGACTCAGTTCTTTGACGAGAAGGGCAACGTAGTTCCCGTAACCGTTCTTGAAGTTGGTCCTTGCGCAGTCGTACAGAAGAAGACAGAAGAGAAGGACGGCTACAAGGCTGTTCAGCTCGGTTTCGGCGACATGAAGGTCAATCGCGTAAACAAGCCCATGAAGGGTCACTTCGCAAAGGCTGACGTTGCCCCCAAGAAAGTTCTCAAGGAGTTCAGACTCGCTGACACTGATTCAGTGAATGTAGGCGATGTTCTCAAGGCTGACATTTTCGCAGCAGGCGAAAAGGTAGACGTAAGCGGTACCAGCAAGGGTAAGGGCTACGCAGGCGCAATCAAGAGATGGAACTTCGGCAGACTCGTAGAATCACACGGTACCGGTCCCGTAGCAAGACACCAGGGTTCAATGGGCGCATGCTCCGATCCCTCAAGAGTTTTCAAGGGAAAGAAGATGCCCGGTCATCTCGGTGCTGAAAAGGTTACAGTCCAGAATCTGGACGTAGTTAAGGTAGACGCAGAAAACAACCTTATCGCTGTAAGAGGCGCTGTTCCCGGCGCAAAGGGCGGTTACGTTGTTATCACAAATGCCGTTAAGAAAGCGTAAGGGAGGAATAGAAAATGCCTAAAATTGACGTATTAAATATGGCTGGCGCAAAGGTATCCGAGCTTGAGCTTTGTGAAAGCATTTTCGCTATCGAGCCCAACGCATCTGCAATGCACATCGCAGTTGTAAATTACCTCGCAAATCAGCGTCAGGGTACACAGTCCACCCTCACTCGTTCTGAAGTATCCGGTGGCGGTAAGAAGCCCTGGAGACAGAAAGGAACCGGTCGTGCAAGACAGGGTTCAACAAGAGCTCCCCAGTGGTACCACGGCGGTATCGCACACGGCCCCAAGCCCCGCAGCTACAGATTTGAAATCAACAAGAAGGTTAAAAGACTTGCTCTCAAGTCCGCTCTTTCTTCTAAGGTTGCAGCAAGCGAAATGATCGTTCTCGACGAGCTCACACTTGCAGCTATCAAGACAAAGGAAGTTGTTAACGTTCTTGCAGCTGTAAAGGCAGCAAAGAAGACACTTATCGTTCTTCCCGAAAAGAACGACATTATCTATCGCAGCGCTCGTAACATCGAAGGTGTAAACGTAACATTCGTTAACACTCTCAATGTTTATGACATTCTTAACTGCGACAGCATCGTAGTTCTCAAGGATGCAGTAGCAAAGATTGAGGAGGTTTATGCATAATGAGTAAGTTTGCACAGGATATAATCCTCAAGCCCGTAGTTACAGAAAGAAGTATGCTTGCAACAGCAGAAAAGAAGTACACCTTCGTAGTTGCTAAGGATGCTAACAAGATCGAAATCGCAAAAGCTGTTGAAGAGCTTTTCGGCGTAGAGGTTGACACAGTCAACACAATGAATGTTCGTGGTCATTTCCGCCGTTACGGCCGTTTCGAAGGCTACAAGCCCTCATGGAAGAAGGCAGTCGTAACACTTACAGAAGACTCCAAGACAATTGAGTTCTTTGACGGTATGTTCTAATAGACCTTCCGGACAGCGATGTATGGTTTAGCCAGGCCGCTAAACTCTCCGGAATTCGGACACAATTTTTTCAATAATATGAAAGGCGTGTGAAATCAAATGGCTATAAAAGTCTATAAGCCGACAACAAACGGTCGCCGTAACATGTCAACAATCGACTACTCACAGCTGTCTAAGGTTGCTCCTGAGAGAAGCCTCCTTGAGTCACTTAAGAAGACCTCAGGCAGAAACAGCTACGGCAGAATCACCGTTCGTCATCACGGCGGCGGTAACCGTCAGAAGTACAGAATCATCGACTTCAAGAGAAATAAGACAGATATCCCCGCAACAGTTCTTACACTTGAATACGATCCCAACCGTTCAGCATTCATTGCTCTCATCCAGTATGAGGACGGTGTTAAGAATTATATTATCGCTCCCTCAGGCCTCAGTGTAGGCGACACAGTTGTTTCCGGTGCAGCTGCTGACATCAAGGTTGGTAATGCTCTTCCTCTTGTGAACATCCCCACAGGTACATTCGTTCACAACGTAGAACTTTATCCCGGCCGCGGCGGTCAGCTTGCAAGAAGCGCAGGTAACGCAGCACAGCTTATGGCTAAGGAAGGAAAGTATGCTCTCCTTCGTCTTCCCTCAGGCGAACTTCGTAACGTTCCCGCTGAGTGTATGGCAACAATCGGTACAGTAAGCAACGAAGACCACCTCAACGTTAAGGTTGGTAAGGCAGGTCGTACACGTCACATGGGCGTACGTCCCACAGTCCGCGGTTCAGTTATGAACCCCTGTGATCACCCCCACGGCGGTGGTGAAGGTAAGTCACCCATCGGACGTCCCGGTCCTGTTACACCTTGGGGCAAGCCTGCTCTCGGTTATAAGACTCGTGCAAAGCATAAGCAGTCCGATAAGCTTATCGTAAGACGCGCTAATGCTAAATAAACGGAAAGGAGCAATAAATAATGGGCAGAAGTACTAAAAAAGGCGCTTTCGTGCAGCCTAAGCTTCTCGAAAGAGTCATCAAAATGAATGAAAACGGCGAAAAAATCGTCCTTAAGACTTGGAGCCGCAGCTCCACAATCTTCCCTGAGTTTGTTGGTCACACCTTTGCCGTACATGACGGACGTAAGCACGTTCCCGTATATGTAACAGAAGATATGGTTGGTCACAAATTAGGTGAGTTCGCTCCTACAAGAACCTTCAAGGGTCATGCAGGATCAAAGACATCAAATAACGGTAAATAAGCCGAAAGGAGTGTAAACAATGGAAGCAAGAGCAAAAGCGACTTTTGAGCGTATAGCTCCCCGTAAGGTCAAGATCGTTCTCGACCTTATCAGAAACAAGCCCGCTGACGAAGCTATGGCAATCCTTAAGTTCACACCCAAGGCTGCGTGTGAACCCGTTGCAAAGCTTCTTAAGTCCGCAGTAGCAAATGCGGAAAACAATTTCGATATGGATGTCACAAGACTTTATGTTGCTGAATGTTCAGTTTCTCAGGGTCCCACTCTTAAGAGAATCAGACCCAGAGCACACGGCAGAGCTTACAGAATCAACAAGAAGACATCTCACATTAACCTTGTTCTCAAGGAAATGGAATAATCGGGGAGGAGGAATTATACAATGGGACAGAAAATTAATCCTACCGGTTTAAGAATCGGTGTCATTAAGGATTGGGAATCTCGCTGGTATGCAGGTAAGTCAACCTTCGGCGATACTCTTGTAGCTGTATCCTAGGAATGTGAGTATCTCCTTAACGCACTTAACTCCGCAGGCGTTCCCAAAATTGAAATTGAACGCGACCCCAAGAGAGTTCGTATCAATATCCATTGCGCAAAGCCCGGTATGGTAATCGGTAAGGGCGGCGCAGAGATCGAAAAGATCAAGGCAACTTGCAAGAAGATGCTCGGTGAAGGCAAGGACGTTTTCATCAACATCATCGAAATCAAGCAGCCTGACCTCAATTCTCAGCTCGTAGCAGAGAAGATTGCTATGCAGCTTGAAAAGAGAGTTTCCTTCCGCCGTGCAGTTAAGCAGGCAATCGGCAGCACAATGAGACTTGGTGCAGCCGGTATCAAGATTCAGTGCAGCGGCAGACTCGGCGGTGCTGAAATCGCTCGTTCCGAAACATACAAGGAAGGAACAATTCCGCTTCAGACCATCAGAGCAGACATCGACTACGGCTTTGCTGAGGCAAAGACAACCTACGGTCGTATCGGCGTAAAGATCTGGATTTATAAGGGCGAGGTTCTTCATGAAGCCGCCACTAAGAAAAGAAGAGACAGGAGGGCTTAAAAATGTTATTGCCTAAGCGCGTTAAATACCGCAGACAGCAGAGAGGTCGCCTCAAGGGCGCTGCACATCGTGGCAATATGGTTACTTACGGCAACTTTGGCCTTGTAGCTCTTGAGCCCGCATGGATCACCTCAAATCAGATTGAAGCAGCCCGTATCGCTATGACAAGATACATCAAGCGTGGCGGTCAGGTCTGGATCAAGATATTCCCCGACAAGCCCATCACAGAGAAGCCCGCTGAAACCCGAATGGGTTCAGGTAAGGGTTCACCTGAATACTGGGTAGCAGTAGTTAAGCCCGGCAGAGTTATGTTCGAAATCGCCGGTGTTGAAGAAGCAGTAGCAAGAGAAGCTATGCGTCTTGCTGCAAACAAACTTCCCATCAAGTGTAAGTTTGTAACTAAAGAAGAACAGGGTGGTGAGTCATAATGAAAGCCAGTGAAATCAGAAAGATGTCCGTTGCGGAGTTGGATGCTAAGCTCCTTGAACTTAAGGATGAACTTTTTAAGCTGCGCTTCCAGCAGGCCATCAACCAGCTCGAAAACCCCATGCGTATCAGTGCCGTTAAGAAGGACATCGCAAGAGTACTCACAGTACGCAGAGATGTTGAACTTCACGGTAAGGATGCATAAGACAGGGAGGACGCAGTTATGGAAAGAAATTTAAGAAAGACCCGTGTCGGCATTGTTACAAGTGACAAGATGGATAAGACCGTTGTTGTTTCCGTTAAGGACAAGGTAAGACATCCTCTTTACAAGAAGATTGTTAATCACACAATCAAACTTAAGGCTCACGACGAGAAGAACGAATGCGGCATCGGTGACCGTGTATTACTGATGGAAACCCGTCCTCTTTCCAAGGATAAGAGATGGCGTGTGGTTGAAATCATCGAGAAAGCTAAATAAGGAGGCACATTCATGATTCAGCAGCAGACTTTACTTAAAGTCGCCGATAATACCGGTGCTAAGGAGCTTATGTGCATCCGTGTACTCGGTGGTACTGGCAGAAAGTATGCCAATATCGGTGATGTTATAGTTGCTTCTGTTAAGAAGGCAACACCCGGCGGCGTTGTTAAGAAGGGTGACGTTGTAAAGGCAGTTGTAGTACGTTCCGCTAAGGGCGTAAGAAGAGAAGACGGCACTTACATTCGCTTTGATGAAAACGCAGCAGTTATTATTAAGGAAGATAAGAACCCCAAGGGCACTCGTATCTTCGGACCGGTAGCAAGAGAGCTTCGTGATAAGGATTACACCAAGATCCTCAGCCTCGCTCCCGAAGTACTTTAATAGGAGGAGCGTACAATGAGTAAGAAAGTTCATGTTAAAACCGGCGATACCGTTATGGTTATCAACGGCAAGGACAGAGGCAAGACCGGTAAGGTTATGCAGGTTGCTCCTTCCGAAGGTAAGGTAATCGTTGAAGGTATCAACGTTGTATCAAAGCATGTTAAGCCCAGAAGACAGGGCGAAGCAGGCGGCATCATCAAGGCTGAAAGCGCTCTTTACGCTGACAAGGTACAGCTCGTTTGCCCCAAGTGCGGCAAGGCTGTAAGAGTAGGCCACGTAATCAATGATGCAGGTAAGAAAGTTCGCGTTTGCAAGAAATGCGGCGCACACATTGAGTAATTAAGGGAGGACAACTAAAATGGCTAGACTTAAGACTATGTACAGTGCTGACGTTGCTCCCGCACTCATGAAGAAATTCAACTACAAGAGTGTTATGCAGATTCCCAAGATTGATAAGATCGTTATCAATGTTGGCTGCGGTGAAGCACGTGATAACCCCAAGGCAGTTGACGCTATCGTAGGCGATATCGGTAAGATCACCGGTCAGAAGCCCGTAGTATGCCTTGCAAAGAAATCAGTCGCTAACTTTAAGCTTCGTGAAGGTATGCCCAACGGTGTTAAAGTTACTCTCAGAGGCGACAGAATGTATGAGTTCCTTGACAGACTCTTCAATCTCGCACTTCCCAGAGTTCGTGACTTCAGAGGCATTAACCCCAACTCCTTCGACGGCAGAGGTAACTACTCTCTCGGCGTTAAGGAACAGCTCATTTTCCCCGAAATCGAGTATGATAAGATCGACAAGGTTCGCGGTATGGACATCTGTATTGTTACTACTGCAAACACTGATGAAGAAGCAAGAGAGCTCCTCACCCTTATGGGCGCTCCCTTCGCAAAATAAGGAGGGGTAAGAAATGGCAAAGACATCAATGAAGGTAAAGCAGGCAAGACCTGCAAAGTATTCAACCAGAGCTTATAACAGATGCAAGATTTGCGGAAGACCCCACGCTTATTTGCGTAAGTACGGTGTATGCCGTATCTGCTTCAGAGAACTTGCACATGCCGGTCAGATTCCCGGTGTTAAGAAAGCTAGCTGGTAATTAAGCTTAAAGCAAAAGGAGGTTTACGGTATGCAGATTACCGATCCCATCGCTGATATGCTTACAAGAATAAGAAACGCTAATTCTGCTAAGCATGACACAGTTTCTGTTCCTGCTTCAAACATGAAGAAGGCTATTGCTCAGATTCTTGTGGACGAGGGTTATATAAAGAGTTTCAAGGTAATTGAGGACGGCAAGCAGGGCGTTATCGAAATCGCTCTCAAGTACGGCCCCAACAAGAGCCAGGTTCTTCTTGGCTTACGCAGAGTTTCCAAGCCCGGTCTGCGTATATACACAGATTGCGAGAATATGCCCAAGGTTATGAAAGGCCTCGGCATTGCAATTCTCTCAACTTCCAAGGGCATTATGACAGATAAGGATGCACGCAAAGCTAACGTCGGCGGCGAAGTCCTTGCATTTATTTGGTAAGGAGGAACAAGGGATGTCACGTATAGGCAGATTACCCATCACTGTTCCGGCCGGTGTTGACGTTACAATTGACGGCAACAATGTAACCGTAAAAGGTGCAAAAGGCACACTTACCGGAACATTCAACAGCAATATGACAATCACTCTTGACGGCGGCGTTGTTACTGTTACACGTCCCAACGACCAGAAGGAAAACAGAGCTCTTCACGGTCTTACAAGAACACTTATTGCTAACATGATCGAAGGCGTTTCAAACGGCTTCAAGAAAGAGCTCGATATCGTTGGTATCGGTTACCGTTGTGCTCTTCAGGGCAAGGATCTTGTTCTCAACGTTGGTTATTCTCACCAGGTTGTAATGACTCCTCCCGAAGGTGTTACAGTTGAGGTTCCCGGCCCCAACAAAATTATTGTAAACGGCTACGACAAGCAGAAGGTCGGCCAGTTTGCAGCAGAGGTCAGAGGCGTTCGTCCTCCCGCACCCTACATGGGCATGGGCATCAAGTATGTTGATGAAGTTGTTCGCCGTAAAGAAGGTAAAGCCGGTAAGGGCGGCAAATAATAACAGGAGGATACTTTTATGGTTAACAGACCTAACACATCAAAGGCAAGACAGGCTCGTCATAAGAGAGTTCGTGGTAAGATCCACGGAACTGCCGAGTGTCCTCGCCTCAATGTTTTCCGCTCACTCAAGCACATCTATGCACAGCTTATTGATGACGACAAGGGTGTTACACTCGTAAGCGCATCAACTGCTGAAAAGGATTTCACAGAGTACGGCGGAAACGTAGAAGCCGCAAAGAAAGTCGGCTTAGCATTAGCTCAGAGAGCTGCGGAAAAGAATATCGACGTATGTGTATTCGACCGTGGCGGTTACATTTATCACGGCCGTGTCCAGGGCTTGGCCGAAGGCGCCCGTGAGGGTGGCCTCAAGTTCTAATGAAGGAGGAATGACTTTTGGCTAAGTTTGAAGCACAGAAAGAAAACGAGCTCCAGGAGAGAGTTGTCGCTATCAACCGTGTATCAAAGACTGTTAAGGGCGGTCGTATCTACAAGTTCGCTGCTCTCGTAGTTGTTGGTGACGGTAACGGTACAATCGGCTTCGGTCTCGGTAAGTCCGGTGAAGTTCCGGAGGCTATCCGCAAGGGTATTGAAGATGCTAAAAAGAACCTTATGAAGGTTTCTCTCAGAGGCACTACTATTCCTCATGAGATTATCGGTAAGTTTGGTGCAGGTGTAGTTCTTCTTAAGCCTGCAGCTCCCGGTACCGGTGTTATCGCCGGCGGTCCTGTTCGTGCAGTTGTTGAAACTGTAGGTATCAAGGACATCAGAACAAAGGCTCTTCGTTCAAACAACCCCTGCAATGTAGTAAGAGCTACACTTAACGGCCTTTCACTTCTTCGTAACGCTGACGAGGTTGCAGCAGTAAGAGGAAAGACAGTTAAGGAAATTTTAGGATAAGGAGTGAAGTACTAATGGCAGATATCAAGGTTAAGCTCGTAAAGAGCCTTATCGGTTGCAAGAAAGACCAGATTGCCACAGCACAGTCACTCGGTCTTCGTAAGATTGGCGACGTTTCGGTTCAGCCCGACAACGCTCAGACCAAAGGTAAGGTAAACAAAATCGGTTTCCTTCTTGAAGTTACTGAAGCTTAAGAGCAGAAAGGATGCTTAAATTATGAAAATTCACGAGTTATCGCCTGCTCCCGGTTCAAACAGACCGGTTAAGCGTATAGGCAGAGGACCCGCTTCCGGTCAGGGTAAGACAGCCGGTAAGGGTCACAAGGGTCAGAAGGCAAGAGCCGGCCGCGGTATGAATCCCGGTTTCGAAGGCGGTCAGATGCCCTTACAGAGAAGACTCCCCAAGAGAGGCTTCAATAACATCTTCGCAAAGGAAATTGCTATCGTAAACGTTGCAGCTCTTGATGCAGCATTCGATAACGGCGCAGTAGTTGATGCTGCAGCTCTTATCGAAAAGGGTCTTGTAAAGAAAGAGCTCGACGGTATCAAGGTCCTTGCTCACGGTGAGCTTACAAAGAAGCTTACAGTTAAGGCACACGCCTTTTCCGCAGAGGCAAAAGCTAAGATCGAAGCAGCAGGCGGCACAGCTGAAGTTATTGAATAATAACAACTGTTCAAGATTTTACTTTTAACGGAAAAGGAAGGAGCGTGTTTTACAATGATTAAAACAATAGTCAATGCATGGAAGATTGCTGATCTGCGTAAGAAGATTCTTTACACAGTATTCATTCTCTTCCTGTTCAGATTAGGTTGCGCTATACCTGTTCCCTTCATTAACATTGTTAGTGAGAACGGACTCGTAGGTGACAACACCGGCACATTCCTCAACTATCTTTCAATGATGACCGGTGAAGCTTTTAACTATGGACGCGTTTTTGCATTAGGTATTACACCCTACATCAACTCTTCCATTATTCTTCAGCTTCTTGCTGTAGCTATCCCCGCTCTTGAAAAGCTTTCTCATGATGAGGAAGGCCGTAAAAAGATGGCAGCTATTACTCGTTATGTAACAATCGGTCTTGCAGTCCTTCAGGGTATTGCTTACTATGTTTACATCTGGAGTCAGGGCATGCTTACTCCCGGTGCTGACGGCAAGGCTTACACAGGCTTCGGAGCTTTCTTCCAGGGTCTTGTAATCGTTTCCGTGCTTACAGCAGGTTCCGCACTTGTTATGTGGCTCGGCGAACAGATTAATGATAAGGGTATCGGTAACGGTATTTCCCTTATCCTTTTCGCAGGTATCGTATCACGTGTACCCGCTATCATCTATCAGATGGTAATGGCTGTATGGCGTTCAGGTGAGTGGTACTGGCTCATTGCTCCTTTAGCATTTATAAGCCTTCTTGCTATGATCGTTTATATCTGCTTCATGGACGGAGCTGAACGTAAGATTCCCGTTCAGTACGCAAAGAAAGTTGTAGGCCGTAAGATGTACGGCGGACAGAGCTCCAACATTCCGATCAAGGTTAATATGTCCGGTGTTCTTCCCGTTATCTTCGCAAGCTCAATTCTCTCTCTTCCTCCCACGATTGAAATGTTCATTGAAGGCAAGCTTACAGAAAACTCCTTCTGGCATACATTCTTCGGCTGGTTCAAGGCAGACCATTGGGTTTACGGCATTATCTACTTCTTACTTATAATCTTCTTCGCATACTTCTATTCATCAATTCAGTATAATCCCGTTGATATGGCTAATAACCTTGCAAAGAATTCCGGTATGATCCCCGGTATCCGTTCAGGTAAGCCTACAGCAGAACACATTGCTAAGATTATCAGCAGAATGGTTCTTCTCGGTGCACTTATGCTGAGTGTGTGCGCACTTTTCCCCATCCTCTTCGCTCAGATCACGACAGCTGTCGGCTACGGCGACATCGATGTTTCAATCGGCGGTACATCAATCATAATTCTTGTTGGTGTTGCTCTTGAAACTGTTGCTCAGATTGAGAGCCAGATGATGATGCGTCACTACAAGGGCTTCCTTGATTAATAAGGAGGTATAACCGATGAATATAATTTTTCTCGGTGCCCCCGGTGCAGGTAAAGGTACTCAGGCGGAAATAGTAAGCGAAAAGCTTGCTATTCCCACCGTATCTACAGGTAATATTATCCGTGCTGCACTTAAGAACGGCACACCTATGGGCCTCAAGGCCAAGGAATTTATCGAATCCGGAAAGCTCGTTCCCGATGAAGTCGTAATCGGCATCATCAAAGACAGACTTGCAGAGGATGACTGCAAAAACGGTTTCATCCTTGACGGTTTCCCCAGAACAATCCCCCAGGCAGAAGCACTTGATACAATGGGTATCGTTATTGACAAGGTAATCGACATTGAGGTTGCTGATGAAAAGATCGCAACAAGAATGGGCGGCAGAAGAGTATGCAAGGCTTGCGGAAATTCTTATCACCTTGAATATAAGAAGCCTCAGAATGACGGTGTTTGCGACGCCTGCGGCGGTGAGCTCATCCAGAGAAAGGATGACGCTCCCGAAACAGTTCTTGAACGTCTTAAGATTTATCATCAGGAAACTGAGCCTCTTAAGGATTACTATGAAAAGCAGGGTAAGCTTTTCATTGTTGAGGGACAGGAAGAGGTCAGTGACACAACTGCCCTTACCCTCAAAGCAGTGGAGGAATAAGCATGATAGTGCTGAAAACACGCCGAGAGATAGAGCTTATGCGTGAGGCGGGAAGGATTTCCGCTGAGGCACTGAAGCTTGCAGGTCAGGCTGTTCAGCCGGGCATTACGACCGCTGAGATAGATAAGATAGCTTATGACTATATAATAAGTCAGGGCGCAAAGCCCAGCTTTCTTAACTATAACGGCTTTCCTGCAACAGCATGCATATCCGTAAATAATGAAGTTATTCATGGAATACCCGATAAAAAGCACATTATTCGTGAAGGCGATATCGTAAGCATCGACCTCGGAGCTGTGATTAACGGCTTCCACGGCGATAACGCAGCGACATTTGCCTGCGGAAAAATCTCCCCGGCTGCAGAGCGGCTGTGCGAAACAACTGAGGAAGCTCTTTATATAGGACTTTCAAAGTGTGTAGCGGGAAACAGACTGGGTGATGTCGGTTCCGCAATTCAGGAGCACTGTGCAAAAAGGGGCTACGGAATCGTCCGTGATTTCACGGGACACGGTATCGGAGCTCATCTCCATGAAGACCCTTCGGTTCCGAATTACGGCAAACCCGGAAAAGGAGCAAGGCTTCTCCCCGGCATGACTGTTGCCATTGAACCGATGATTAATGAAGGAACTCAGGATGTAAGAATTCTCAAAAATAACTGGACCGTAGTAACGGCTGACGGAAAGCTTTCAGCTCATTTCGAACATACCGTTGCAATAACAGACGGTGAGTGCATAATACTCACCAAGTGTTGAGAGGTGCAGAATGTATTTTCGGGGACAGGTAATTAAATCGGCGGCAGGACGCGATAAAGGTTACCTAATGACGGTAATCTCTTATGACGGAAATTTCGTTTACGTAAGTGACGGAAGAGAAAGACGCATCGGACATCCGAAGCGTAAAAATCCGAAGCACGTTGCGGTAACTGAATTTTCACTGACGGAGGCTGATATGAACTCCGACAGAAGCTTAAGAAAGGCTCTTGCCCGTATAGAGTCCGACAATGAATAACGGAGGTAAAAGTTATGTCCAAGCAGGATAATATCGAAATCGAAGGTACCGTTGTAGAAGCTCTTCCCAATGCAGCATTCAAGGTAGAGCTTGCAAACGGAAAAGTGATCTTAGCCCATATCTCAGGAAAGCTTCGTATGAACTATATAAGAATCCTTCCCGGAGATAAGGTTACGGTTGAACTTTCACCCTATGATCTCACAAAGGGACGCATAACCTGGCGTTCCAAATAAATCCCTGAACCGATAAGACTATCGGTTAAAGGCAAATAATATTAGGAGGTAAACAATATGAAAGTCAGACCTTCTGTAAAGAAAATTTGCGAGAAGTGCAAAATCATCAAGCGCAAGGGAAAAGTAATGGTTATTTGTGAAAATCCCAAGCATAAGCAGCGTCAGGGCTAAGCCTTGACACACAACAACCTATTAATGGAGGTGTAACTGACAAATGGCGCGTATATCTGGTGTAGACCTTCCCAGAGAGAAGAGAGTTGAAATCGCTCTTACTTATATCTATGGTATCGGTCATAAAACTGCAAGCGACATTATCAAGGCAACTGGTGTTGATCCTGACATCAGAGTTAAGGATTTAACAGAAGACGATGTTTCAAAGCTTCGTGAGTACATCGACCGCAACGTTAAGGTTGAAGGTGATCTCAGAAGAGAAACAGCATTCGACATCAAAAGACTTATAGAAATCAACAGTTATCGCGGTCTTCGTCACCGCAAGGGACTTCCCGTAAGAGGCCAGCGTTCAAAGACAAACGCTCGTACACGTAAGGGTCCCAAGAAGACAATTGCTAACAAGAAGAAATAAGGAGGAGTATCAGTATGGCTAAGGCTGTAGCTAAAAAGGGCGCAACACGTAAGCGTCGTGAGCGCAAGAATATTGACCGTGGCGCTGTACACATTCAGTCCACATTCAATAACACAATCGTTACAATTTCTGATACTCAGGGCAACACTGTTTCATGGGCATCTGCCGGTGAAATGGGCTTCAGAGGATCAAGAAAGTCCACTCCCTTCGCAGCACAGACAGCAGCAGAAACAGCTGCTAAGATTGCAATGGAGCATGGTATGAAAACCGTTGAGGTTTATGTTAAGGGCCCCGGACAGGGCAGAGAAGCAGCAATCCGTGCTCTTCAGACTGCAGGTCTTGAGGTTACAATGATTAAGGATGTAACTCCTATTCCTCACAATGGCTGCCGTCCTCCCAAGAGAAGACGTGTATAAAAGATTACAGGAGGTGTTATAAACTATGGCAAGATATACCGGTGCGGTATGTAAGCTTTGCCGCCGCGAAGGCAAGAAGCTCTTTTTAAAGGGTGAAAGATGCTACACAGGCAAGTGCGCAATTGATCGCCGCAACTATGCACCCGGTCAGCATGGCCAGGGCCGCAAGAAGGCATCCGAATACGGAACACAGCTCCGTGCAAAGCAGACCGCAAGAAGATACTATGGTATTAACGAAGTACAGTTCAGCAAATATTTTGAAATGGCAGAGAAGCAGACAGGTATGACAGGTGAAAACCTTCTTCGTATCTGTGAAAGCCGTCTTGATAACATTGTTTATCTTTTAGGTTGGGCTTCCTCCCGTGCAGAAGCAAGACAGCTTGTAACTCACGGTCACTTTACAGTTAACGGCAAAAAGGTTGACATTCCTTCTTACCTCTGTAAGGCAGGCGAAGAACTCGGCATAAAGAAGGCAAGTCTTGACAGCGAAAAGTTCAAGGCTGTTCTTGAAGCTAATGCATCAAGACCCGTTCCTCAGTGGCTTGAAGCTGCTGCTGAAGCACACACAGCAAAGATCGTTGCTCTTCCCGAAAGAGATCAGATTTTTGTACCCGTTGAAGAACACTTAATCGTTGAGTTTTATTCAAAATAATTGTTCTTTATTGTGTTCGGTATTTTTATATTTTCAGCACAGAATAAAAGCTATTCTGTAATTACAAGGAGGGTTTTTGAATGATAGGCATGGAAAAGCCCAGCATTACAACTTATGATTTAAGTGAAAACGGATCATACGCTAAGTTTGAATTCGCACCCCTTGAGAGAGGTTATGCAACTACCATCGGTAACAGCTTACGTCGTGTTCTCTTATCATCGCTTACCGGTTATGCTCTCACATCTGTTAAGATTAACAATGTGCTTCACGAGTTTTCAACCATTCCCGGTGTTAAGGAAGACGTTACAGAAATCGTTCTTAACTTAAAGGGCGTTCTTCTTAAGATTTACGGTGACAGTGCTAAAGAATTAATTATTGACGTCAGCAACGCAACTGAAATCACTGCAGGTGACATTCAGTGCGATTCTGAAGTTGAAATTCTCAATCCCGACTGGCACATTGCTACAATAAGCCCCGATGCTCACGTGAGAATGGAGCTTACTGCTGATATCGGCAGAGGATATGTTTCAGCTGATGAGAACAAGAAGCTTCTGGGCAACCCCCCCATCGGTGTTATTCCGATTGACTCAATATATACACCTGTTATCAAGGTTAACTACACAGTTGACAACACCCGTGTTGATGACAAAACTGACTATGATAAGTTAACACTTGAAGTGTGGACAGACGGAACACTTACTGCTAAGGATGCTGTTTCGTTTGCTGCCAAGATTCTCAACGAACATCTCAATCTCTTTGTTGACCTTTCTGAAGAAGCAAGCAACGTTGAGGTTATGGTCGTTAAGGATACCGATTCTAATAAGCAGACATTAGAGATGACCGTTGAGGAGCTTGACCTTTCCGTTCGCTCATTCAATTGTCTCAAGAGAGCGAATATTCATAAGATCGGCGATTTAATCGAAAAGACCGAAGAGGATATGATGAAAGTCAGAAACCTCGGTAAGAAGTCTCTCGATGAGGTTATTGCTAAACTCGCACAGTTCGGCTTATCTCTTCGCCAGGAGGATGAATAATCCTTTCATAATCTTGACCTATAAGGTATTAAGGAGTGATTTAAATGCCCGGAACCAGAAAGCTTGGTAGACCTACTGATCATCGTAGAGCTATGTTAAGAGCTATGGTAACTTACCTTTTGGAAAATGGCAAAATTGAAACCACTGTTACAAGAGCTAAGGAAGTTCGTGCTATTACCGAGAAGATGATTACTCTCGCTAAGGTAAACTCCCTTCATAATAAAAGACAGGCAATGGCTTACATCACAAAGGAAGACGTTGTTAAGAAGCTCTTTGACGAAGTAGCACCTAAGTATGCAGAAGTTAAGGGTGGTTATTGCCGCATCATCAAGACAGGTCCCCGTCGTGGCGACGCTGCTGAGATGTGCATAATCGAACTCATCTGAGTTTATTCCAAAAAGCAAAGCATATAAAAAGACGGAGCACCGGAAGGTGTTCCGTTATTTTTTAATATTTGATTAATATTATTGCTTCAGTGTTGATTTTATAATTTCCTCAGATATAATGTAAGTGTAAAATACGCAGGGAGGGGAATATAATGAATAAAAGGCTTTCAAAAGCTGGGCTTATATTGCTGACAATACTGAACAGCTTATATGTTATGATTTTAATCCGAGGCACAAAGCCAAACCCTGTTACCGAGGAAAGCTTAGTTTCAGAAAATAACCGATTTATAATAATTATACCGATAATTCTTATAGCCTTGTGTGTTTCAGGGCTTTTTATTAAGGATAAAAATATTGACGGATACAGAAAATGCTCAAAGCTTTTAGCAGCATTAAGAGTTGTTACGGGTGAATTCGGTGCTTTCTGGTTTACCTTTTATGAAACGTGGCAGAAAAGCGGCGTTAGGAATCCCTTGACTATTTTTACGGATCTTGATAAACCAAACCTGTATTTGGTGCTGGGCGTAATACTTTTATTGTTTTCTTTACCGCTTATAGGACATATAGGAGCTTTATTATGTTTTGAATACGGACTTCAAAAAGAGAAAAGGATGAAAAAGCTTTGCGCCTATAAAGTATTTCTTATGTGTCTTGCAATTATTGCATTAATTGGTTTTCTGACGCTGTGTGCTGTTCTCTACAGCCAGACTTTACATTAATGAAATCGGCTCAAAAGCAATTAACTTCAAGCAAAAATCAGATATCTATTGTGCAAAATTACATATTTTGATAACATTTTATGTTGACAATCAACAAGCAAAGGATTATACTAATATCTCGGTGCGGTAAACGTGCCGAGTTTTTTTGTACGGAGAAATGAAATGACAAAGGTGATTGATTTTGTTAAAAAGAACGTGGTAATGGAGATTGCATTTCTTGCAGCTGTTATCACGATGTTTTTTGTTCCTCCCGATAAGGAGTATCTCGGATATTTTGATTTCAAGACTCTTTCCTGCCTTTTCTGTGTGCTTGCAGTTGTGTGTGCGTTGAAGCATATCAGATTTTTCTATATCCTTGCAAGAAAGATAGTTGAAAGCTTCAGAAATATCAAATACTGCGTGCTGTCACTTGTATATATTACCTTTATCGGATCAATGCTTATTGCAAACGATATGGCGCTTCTTACATTCCTTCCTCTCGGATATTTTATACTTGATGCCACAAAGCAGCAGAAGTATATGGCGTTTACCTTTATTATGCAGAATATCGCCGCAAATCTTGGCGGAATGCTCACACCCTTCGGTAATCCTCAGAATCTCTATCTTTATACTAAATTCAATATTCCAAACAGTGAATTCGTAAGCATTATGCTTCCGCCCTTTGTTATTTCAGTTCTGATTATCACCGTCTGCTGTCTTGTTTTTGTCAAAAGCGAAAAACTCAGCATTGAGGATTCACCCGTAAGGCTTGATATGAAAAGAGCAGGTGTTTATCTTGCCCTCTTCATCCTTTCAATTGCTATTGTTTTCCGAACAGTTCCTTATGTAATCGGTCTTGTTATTATCCCTGCAGTTCTTCTTATAATGGACCGAAAAGCCCTTAAAGAGGTTGATTACCCGTTGCTCCTGACGTTTGTATTCTTCTTTGTTTTCGCAGGAAATATGGCAAGGATTGAGGTTGTAAGAGAGCTTTTCTCCTTCCTTCTTAATAAGAGCGTGCTTCTTTTCAGCGTGCTTTCCTGTCAGTTTATCAGTAACGTCCCCTCTGCAATTCTTCTTTCACAGTTTACCGATAATTATCCCGAATTGCTTTTAGGTGTAAATATAGGCGGTGTAGGAACGCTTATTTCGTCCCTTGCAAGTCTTATTACCTTCCGTGAATATCACAAGCATAATCCAAAGAAAACGCTGTATTATGTAGGTATGTTCTCCATTTTCAATTTTGCCTTCCTTTTCCTTTTATCAGGAATTGAAATGGTAATTATTTAATAAAAAAGAAGCTGTAAAAACCTTTGTTTTTACAGCTTTATTTATTATTCGCTATAAAGATGCGACGCAAAAGCTATGTGTTCCTCCGATGCATTTACTGCAGAAAGAATGGTGCTGCAGTTATTTGTATCGGGAAGGATTTCACCGTTTTCATCCGTAATGGAAATAAATGCCTGAAATCTTATGCTGTAAGCCGTCATAAGCTGTTCGCCGATCTTTTCCAGATCCGGTATTCCTTCGCACAGAGTAGCTGCCCTCAGAAGACATTTGGTTGATTCCTGAGTGTAGCAGAGAAAATCAGGTTTTTTGTTGTTTTGCAATGCTTCCTCTGCAAGGATGTCATAGGTGCGAATTTCTTCGAGGAGATTTGCAAGCTTGTCTGTTGCAGCGTCAATTGCACTCTTATCCGCAAGGCAGCGGGTGCAGATTCCGTTTTCGTCAAAGCTGTGTCCTACAGGTGGGATAATATCATCATTGCAGACCTCGCATTTAATTGAATTAAGGCAATCCGAGCCGCGGCAAATGTGTCCGCCGTTTGCAATTTCCATAGAAAAGCTTATGCCTGTAATGCTGCAGGTGAAAGTATAGCATCCGCCTTCGTCGCAGGTTGTGCCTTCCTCCGGGGTAATATCAAAGCTGCGAAGTACTGTATCCTCAAGTCCTACTGAAAATCTCAATGAAAAACGGGCATCCGCAGCGGTTATTTTTCCGTCGCAGTCCGAATCGGCATAAGGTGCAGCCTCTAAGCCCGGAGAATCAAGTCCTACTGAGGCTCTCAGAATAATTCTTGCGTCATTTGCGTCAATAATTCCGTTGAGGTCAGCATCACCGGAGGGGTAAGCACTTTTGGGTACGTTGTTATATATGTCCCCGTTTAAGAGGGAATAGGTAAGGCTTTCCGATTCCTTGCTTTCCCCGTATGTAAGAGTGCAGGAAAAACGAAAAGTATCATTTACGGTGAATTCCCTGTCGGCTTCAAGTATTATATCGCAGAGGTGCAGTGGTACTTCGGTTGTAAAATCATCAAGAAAGAAGCCTGAAAAAGCGATTTTGTCAGCTTGCCTGCTTACTGTATATGTAAAAATATCCTTTTCCGTGCTGTACTCCGGCAGATTGCCGAAGTCATAGATTATATCCTTGAGAGCAGCGTTTTCGGTGCTTATGCTCTCTATAACTGCAGCTTCCGAGGAAAGCTCAAGGGAAAAATCAACGGTAGTCAGCTTGTCAGACGGCGGAAGAAGCATCGAAATGATTGTTTTGCCGTTTTCAGCTTCTGAAAACTCAAGCTTTATGAGGCGTGCAGATGCCGCACAGACACAGAAGGGGAGAACGGAAATCAGCAATACTGCAGAAATCAGTACGGATATGCATTTTATTATATTTTTCATCAATTTCCGCCTCCTTGGTAAAAATAAAGCCTCCGATATTTCCTCGGAGGCTCAATTTATATTGCATCAGATAGCTCTGATAATCTCCTGAATAATAACATAAAGTAAAGAGCTTGTAAACTTTTCAATGAAGGACTGGATGAAGTTCTTTGTCTTTTCGCTGAATTCAAGAGGTTCTTCACCGTTGTCAATAGTGAGAGCCTGAGTTACGGTCATACCGCCTTCGCTGATGATTTCAGCACGAACATAAAGGAAATCCTCTGCACCTTCGATGGTGTCAAGGTCAAGTGTATATGTGCCGTTTGTAAGCTCGCCCTTGTAAATAACCTTGCCGTTTGCAATCCACTGAAGAGTATCAGCATTTTCTGCTTCAACTGTAATCTTGTGACCGTCAACTGCTACCTTTGTAAACATGGGATATGCAAGCTCTGTGTTGCATGCATCAATTGCTACGTCGGGGCCGATTGCAAATTCACTTGCTCTGAGAGCTCTTGTTGTAGAGAAGAATGCGCCGTTTGTCATAGTTTCTCTGATGTGCTCAACGTTGTTTTCTTCCATCATAAAGGTCATAAAGGAGGTGTCAACGTTATCGGGATCGTGAGCGTCTGTGTTAGCATAGCCGATGATTGTCTTGCCGTAGGGAAGAGCATACATAAGCATATTGTCCCAGAGAACTCTGTCATAGCCTGTAGGACCGTTATCCTCGTTGAATACCTCGATGCCGTAGCAGGAGTCATACTTAAGAATGATATCTGTAAGGAATGCAATGTTTTTAGGATCGTTTACAGCTTCGGGATTGGAGTTGGAATCAAGCCAGTCACCGGGGTGGTTGATGTGAGAAATACCGCCGTTTTCATGTGTAAACTTAACAGCCTCTTCAAAAGCGTTTTCACCGCCGCGGAAGCCTGTGCCTACACCCTCGGGAAGGAAGTAGCCGTTAACGTGGCACTTTGTAAGAGTAAGGTCATTGAGCTCATTAGCACCGACAACGCAGGTCATTTTCTTGCCTCTGTTGTCATAAGTACCTGTGATGATGCCCTCATATTCTTCATCGGTAAGAACTGTCTGCTTGTTGCCGAGGATGAACTGATAATTGTAAAGGAAGGGGTATGCGGGTCTTCTGTTCCATTCAACGCCTGTAACACCGTGATCGGCATTAGCAAGGAAATCATAGCCCTGAGCATAGTATTCCTTAACCATTGTTGCAAGGTCATAGTCAGCATCGGAGAAGGTTGAGTGTGAATGAAGAGAGCCCTTGTAAGCGTCCCAGGCACCGTCGCCCTCCCAGATTACGTTTTCGTAAGGGGAATTGATTGTGTAATCAGCTGTATCTGCAGCGGAAACGCTGAGAATACCGAACTGCATTACAAAAAGTACACTTAAAATAACTGCAAGTGCTTTTCTGAAGTTTTTCATATTATTTGCCTCCCGTATTTCTTTATTTTATTTAATAATACTAAAATTGCCGACGGATGTCAATAAAATAAGCTTTTATTCTGTAATTTCTTTATTCGGATCAGGGAGATCCACTACTGTATAGCTTCTTCCCAGAGCCGGAATCAGCTTATTGATCAAATCATCTGTTGAAAGCTTAAGGGTTGAAGTGTTTACTGAGGGATGTATTCCGATTTCGCTGAGATTCAGAAGATCCTTATCTATAAGAAGATTAACAGCATTTTCCCTATCGTTCATAAGTCCCGTAATGCTGACGGAGCCGGGGGTGATATCAAGATATTTTTCCATATTTTCGGCACTGCCGAAGGATAGCCTTGAGGAATTTATCTGCTTTGACAAAAACTTTGTCTTGAATGCCTTTTTACCCGGCATAAGAAGAAGATAAAAGCTTGTTGCCTGAGCATTGCAGAGAAAAAGATTCTTGCATATTTCCGCTCCGAGGGTGCCTTCAATTTTTTCGCATATCTCCATTGTATCTGCCTGGGCGTGGTCAACGCCGTATATGGGGATATTGTTTTCCTCAAAAAATCTGTAAACCCTGATTTCCTTGTCGGGTCTTCCCGCAAGCTCAGGAGTGCAGGTAAAGGGTGCTGATATATTCATTATTTTAACTCTCCCGCTATTTTTATAAGCCTTTGAAAACGGTGGTTCACACCCGAAACCGTAAGGGGCTTTGAGAGCATTGCAGCAAGCTCCGAATTGCTTTCTTCTCTGTTGTTGTAACGGAGAACTGCAATTTCCCGAAGATCAGGGGGAAGAGCATCAAAGCCGATTTTTTCCTTGATTTTTGCAATTGCTTCATATTGCTTTGTTGCTGCGATAACGGTACGGGAAAGATTTGCCTGTTCAAAATTAACCTTGCGGTTTACGGTATTACGTATGTCCTTTACAACCTTTGCATGCATATACATCATCGAGTTTTCTGTAGCCCCCATAATTGCAAGCACGTCTTCAATATCCGAAGAATTCTTGAAATATACGGTATATGAGCCGCTGCGCTGAGTAATTTTAGGGGTAGGGTCGAATTCATCAAAAACGTGCATAAGGTCATCTGCAAGGCCTTTTGATGAAACAGAAAATTCAAGATGATATTCCTTTTCGGGAGCAGTTACCGTTCCGCAGGCAAGAAAAACGCCTCTCAGAAATGCGTTATAGCAGCAGGGCTCAGCAATATTTGCGAAGTTGACCCGCTTTTTCAGAATGGAACCGGAAAGTCCCAGACTTTCGAATACTTTTTTGAGTACAGCCTTGTCCGTAACACTTACCTTGAATTTTTTACCGCCGGTTTCTTCAGCTGAGGCTGACGCGCCGGAAAACTGTGTTATTGTATTTGCGAAGGCATCAGCAATTTCCTTATGCTCGGTAAGCAAAGAAATTTCCTTGTCCGAAAAGGCTCTGCCGTAAAGCAGAAATGCATAGGAGCATGCAAGCCGGCAGCAGTCATTCTGCTGAAGAGCCAGTAATTCATTTTTTACATCCGATGAAAAAGACATAACGTTAATCCTTTAATAACTCCACTTCGGGTTCAAGCATAATACCGTGTTTTTCATAAACGGTTGCTTTTATAATTTCCATAAGAGCCGTGACATCCTTAAAGGTTGCGCCGCCCTTGTTTATGACAAAGCCTGCGTGCTTTGTGCTTACTTGGGCACCGCCGACGGCCGTACCCTTAAGACCGCTCTGATCAATAAGAGCCGCTGCATAGCCGATTGCGGGTCTCTTGAAGGTGCTGCCCGCACTGGGGAATTCAAGAGGCTGAGAATTCTTTCTCTTGCCCATAAGCTCCTCCATTTTTGCGGTGATTTCAGGGACATTGCCTTCCTCTAATTTGAAAAATGCACTTGTGATGATTCTGTTATTTTTCATGAAGGATGTGTTTCTGTATGAAATGTCAAGGTCCTTACGGAATTCCTCTGTGATATCTTCGCCTTCCTTGTTCATGCTGCGCACGGAATAGAGGACATCTTTTATTTCTCCTCCGTATGCACCTGCGTTCATATAGACTGCACCGCCTACGCTTCCGGGGATGCCATAGGCAAATTCAAGCCCCGTAAGTGAATGCTCCTTTGCAAAATTGCAAAGACGGGTGAGCGAAACACCTGCGCCGGAAACAATAATTCCGTCACCGAGATATAAAAGGTCGCAAAGACCTCCCATAAGCTTTACCGTGATGCCCGAAAGACCCTCGTCAGCAATAAGAACGTTACTGCCGTTGCCGAGAATGTGAAGCGGAATGCTTCTTTCCTTTGCGTATTTTAATATTTCAGAAAGTACTTTTTCGTTTTTAGGAACCGCAAGAATCTCAGAAGCGCCTCCGATTCTGAAGGCGCAGTGATTCGAGAGAGGCTCATCTGTATAAAAAGTACATTCCTTGCCGGCAAAATTTGCCGAAAAAGATTTCTGCAGGTCTGTCATCAGGATATCCCCTTAAATGTTTTATTCATCAAGAAGCGCAGCACCGATGATGCCGGCATCGTTGCCGAGCTCTGCTGCAACAAGCTGAGTCTGCTTCTTTGCGTGAATTGTATAAACCTCTGATGAGAGAAGCTTTCTTACGGGACCGAGAAGGTTTTCCTTTTCGTTACCTACACCGCCGCCGACGCAGACCATTGAGGGCTGGAAGGTATTGATGATGTTACCGATACCGCAGGCAAGCATTGCAACGTAGTTGTTTACAACTGCCTGAGCAGCAGCGTCGCCCTTTCTCATTCCGTCAAATGCTGTTCTGCCGTTAACCTTGCTGATGTCGCCGCCTGCAATGTCCCACATAAGAGAGTTGAAGTTCTTTCTCATAGCGTCCTTTGTCTGCTCAATAAGAGCTGTAGCGGAGGAATACTTTTCCCAGCAGCCCTTTCTGCCGCAGTTACACTGAAGACCGTTGTAAACGATAACTGTGTGGCCCATTTCGCCTGCTGCATAGTTTACGCCCGTAACGAGCTTGCCGTTAACGATGATACCGCTGCCGACACCTGTGCCGAGGGTAATCATTATGAAATCCTTAACGCCTTTGCCGCAGCCTGCAACAGCCTCACCGAGAGCAGCGCAGTTGGCATCGTTATCAAAATATACCTTCTCGAAGCCTGTTCTTTCTCTTAAAAGCTTGTAAGAGGGAACATTGTCAAAGCCGAGATTGTTTGCGAATTCAATAAGCTCTTCACTCTTGTTTACGGAACCGGGGGTGCCGACACCGATTGAGATAATATCATCATTTGTGATATGTATCTGACTCATAGCTTCCTTGATAGCATCAGCCATATCATCAAAAATTCCTTCTGCAGCGCGGGGAGCGTTTGTTTTTCTTGATGCCTTTGCAACTATCTTGTAATTTTCATCGATAATGCCGACAACAATGTTTGTGCCTCCGAGATCTACACCTACTCTGTACATAATATTAACCTCCGTTATAAAAAATCATTTATATTAAAAATATTAATGCCATACCTCAATTACCTTGGGCTTATTATCCTCTTCATCGTCATCGTCTGTCATTCCGAGGCTCTGAAGAAGCTCCTTGGTTGCGTTGTAGCCCATACGCTTCTGACGGTTGTTCATAGCCGCACATTCAATTATGATTGAAAGATTTCGGCCGGGCTTGACGGGAACCGTTATGGCGGGAATCTTGATTCCGAGGATTTCCATGTATTCCTCTTCAAGACCGAGTCTGTCATAAACCTTGTTTTCATCCCATAATTCAAGGTTTATTATGATATCGATTTTTTCCGTCATCTTGACGGCACCCACACCGAACAGATTCTTTGCGTTGATTACACCGACACCTCTGAGCTCCATAAAGTATCTTATATTGTCGGGAGCGGTGCCTACAAGGCTTTTTGATGAAACTCTTCTGATTTCAACCGCGTCGTCGGCAATAAGACGGTGGCCGCGGTTTATAAGTTCAATTGCCGTTTCACTTTTACCTACACCTGAGTTACCTACAATAAGAACACCCTCACCGTAAACCTCAACGAAAACACCGTGACGGGTGATTCTTTCCGCAAGCTCTACGTTAAGGAATGAGATAAGTGTTGACATACAGCCTGATGTGGAGTCGGCTGAGCGAAGCACCGGTACCTCATTCTGACGTGCCAGCTCCATAAAATCATCAGCAGGCTCAATACTTCTGGTGCATATTACACAGCTGGGTCTGTATGAGAAGAAATGCTCGAGGCATTTTGCTCTTTTTGCTTTTGTAAGAGAATCTATAAAGCCGAATTCCGTAAGACCGAAAAACTGAAGACGGGTCGGGTCGAAGAAGTCATGATAGCCTGCAAGAATAAGGCCGGGACGGTTTACGTCCTTTGTCTTTATGAATATCTCTTCAAGCTCCTTCGGTGCATAAAGCACCTCCAGGGCGTTGTTTTTTACAAGCTTCTGTAAAGAAACCGAATATTCAAGCGCCATAAAAATTTCCTTTCGGTTATTTCTTTTGCACGGTATTGTCACTTGCGTTATATATATGCTTTGCAGGGACTGTTATTTTTGCACCGTTTGCAAGAGTTACCTTTATATCCTCACCCGTGAGATTATTTATCTCAGCGGATACATTTATGATAAGCAGCTTCTCGACAGCGGCAGTTACGTTTACCGTAACATCCTTGCCCTTTACAAGGATTGTGCCTGTGCTGCTTTTGATATCAGCGGTGATATTGTTACCGTTAAGAATAATGCTTTCTGCTCTTGCACCGGCTGTAAAGCCTTTATCCGCACCGCCCAGAATGAGCGTATCAACAGGGGAGGAGAGTGTTACGCTTCCTGATGTTGTTACCGTAATCGTTTTGCCGGCAGTGTCTGCGGAATCGATTATTATATCTTCGCTTCCTTCATAAAAGACAACATCGGTATCACCGGATGAAAGCTGCTCTGAAAATGAGAGCGTATTATTCTCCGCCTTTGCCGATTCTGCCTCCGAAAGCTTGCTTTCAAGCACGTCAAAATCTTCCCTTATGTGGGGAGCATCCTTGTCACTCTGCTGTGTTGCAGGCTCGGGGGGAGCCTGACGGCAGGAAAAAAGAGTCATTATAAGTGTAAGCAAAAGGACAGCGGCAGATACTCTTTTTTTCATCCCGTTTCCTCCTTGCATTTTTTTATCTGAATAAAGCCGGAGTGTTACCTCCGGCTTTGAATCTTTATTTAACTCAAGCGGCAGTTGTTTCTTCGCTGACTGCTTCTTCTGTTGATTCTGTTGCTGTGTCTGTATTCTCTTCGGAGCCTGTTGTTTCTTCTGTTGATGCTGCTTCGTCAGCAGATGCTGTTTCTTCAACGGTTGCTTCCTGTGCTGTTGTGTCTTCTGCTGCATCATCGCCTTCGTCAGCATCTGCATAAGTGAATTCATAGCCTGTGTTGAGAGTAAGGTTGAATACTACCTCAATTTCACCGTACTCTGCGAGAGCACCTACGCCCTCAGCCTTTGCTGTAACCTTCATATTCTTCTGGAAGTTTACAAAGTTGAGTCTGCCTTCTTCAAGATCTGCATCGGATGTGATAATGCAGTTTTCATAAGCGATTTCATAGTCGGAAACTACGATGTAATCTTTTATGTTTTCAAAGTTCTTGAGAACTGCTTCCTTATCCTTGAGTGAGCCGAAGATGCTTTCGATTGTAGCGTCTTCTGCGTAAATCTTTGTTGTTTCTTCAACAGCTTCACCGTTTTCATTTGTTACTTCTTCACCGTTTTCGTTGGTGACAGCTTCACCGGGAACGCTTACTTCGTCAAAGAAATTGAATGTAAGGTGAAGAATGTTGTCGCTGATTTTTGTTTCTGTTACAGCGATATCGTTTTCATCAAGAACCTCGTTACCCTTTGCATCAGTAACGTTTTCTGTTGCGATGTTTCTTGTGAAGTCGAAGTTAAGAACTGCAGCCTCGTCAAGGGACTTGAGAAGTGAATCTGCACCTTCTTCAAGAACTGCTGATGCACTGCCGGGATTTGCTGACATAATGAAAGTCTTGAGCTGATTTGCAGCTGCATCAAGAACGCCTGCCTCTTCGCCTTCCTTTAATACGTCAGGCTTGCCTGCAGAGTAGCTTACGTTTTCCTTGATTTCTGTTGCAGACATAAGAGATGCTGCAAGAAGGGTGTTGTATTCGAAGATTATCTGCTCCTTCTCGGGAGTAGCATAGATTGTTGTCTGTGCTGCATTGAGTGCATTCTCACGCATGCTCTGGAAAACTGAGCAGGAGGAGAAGGAAAGAGCAAGAAGTGTAATTAATACAAAAGAAATTACTGTTTTGATAGATTTTTTCATTATCATTTACTCCTTTTAAATTGTACGGATTTAGTATAACAGAAAAATATGACATTTGCAACAACAAATTTAAATAATAAATATATAGATAATAAAAAAGGACTGAACAGCTCAGTCCTTTTTGTGTTTTAATCGTAGCTTTTCTTAAGTCCCTCTTCGTTGAAAAGGAAGACGGTTTCAAGGGCAATTTCAATACCCTTTTCAATTGTTTTGAGATTGAGGATGTCAGCCTTGTCATCACGTGTGTGATAATACTTGGGGGGACCGGGATTCATAGCTGCAAGTGTTGTTGCGTGTGCACCGCCCTGAGTCATTGCAGCCGCATCTGATGCACCTGCAAAAACAACTGAGTACTTGATATCAACACCGGCGTTCTGACCTGCCTTTTTTACCAATGCACAGGCTTCCTCGCTGTGCTTTGTGATGCCGGACATATCTCTGTTATATACAAACATATCCTCAAAGTCCTTCATTGTATCAACTGCTATGAAGACTGTTTCAACATCGCTGTCCTTTTTGAATTCGGGGTGCATTTTAATGGCTGCCTTTGCGCCTCTGAGACCTTCCTCTTCAGCACCTGAAAGCATTGCAATAACCTCTGTATTTTCAAAACGGATGTTATTGTCACCCATAAATTTGAGTACAGCGGCACCTGTCATACAGCCTGTAAGGTTATCGTTTGCACCGTCAACACATACTTTATAGTTCATAAAAATGCAAAGTCCGAAATAACCGGGGATAAATGCACAGTTTATAAGAAGAAGTGTAGGGTTGATTTCACCTGTAACAAGCATATAAATTGTGGAAATAAGAGTATAGCCGAGACCCAATGCGGGGTAAATGAATGCCACATACATAAGGGGAGCACCGCCTATGTGAGTGGGGAGCCATTCAATTGATGAATCTGAATGGCCTGCGAAGATGATTCTTCTCTTTGTTTCGCCTGCAGCTTTTCTTATGCAATATGTATTGTGTGAAGTACGCTTTTTGAAGAAGGGGTCAATAACGGGCTTGTAGAAAAGGAATTCACCGAAAATCATTACTGCAGTAATGATGCAGCACAGGAGTGCCACATAAGGGGCAAAGAAAATATTGGGAATAAATGCGTTCACAATGCCTGCTGCGAGAGCAATGAACATAAAAATACCGGCGAGTCTCAGCCAGCCGAGAAAAGCTCTGTGAGAAATTGTGAATTCCTCCTGCTTTACTTCGTCGGCAGCATCGCCTATAAGACCTGATATAAGATTCTGTGCATCAAGTTCTGCCTGTGTGCCTGCTTCTCTGGGGCCGATTTCCTGACATACCTTTTTAATGGTACGGGCGGAAAAATTTGCATACATTCTGAGTCCTGAGCGGAAATTAGGTATGCTTTCGGATGCTTTCATAGAAAAATTCTCCTCCGTGTATATGTATAATGGACTTAAGTGTTACGATTTTATCATATTTTCCGACAGTTGTCGAGAATTAAAACAACTAAACAATTTATAATTTTATTGTAAGTTTTTAACAAAATATTCACAAAAAGGTATACTGCAGGTAAAAAATAAAAAACAGAAGTAATATACTCCCTTAACAGGAAGGATATTACTTCTTGTCCGCCGTGGCGGAATATAAGGACTTAAAGGAGGTTAGTTCATACCCTTTTCATAAGCCTCAATCATCTTCTTGACCATCTGACCGCCTACCGAACCGGCCTGACGGGATGTGAGGTCACCGTTGTAGCCCTGCTTGAGGTTTACACCTACTTCAGAAGCGGCTTCCATCTTAAACTTGTTGAGAGCCTCTCTTGCTTCGGGTACAAGACTTGAATTACTACCCTTCATTTTATTTCACTCCTTTTGCAAAAAGTTTTGTTTCATTTGCATTACTATTGTGCACGGGTAAGGTAAAATTATTACCTGACAATTTGCGGAAATTCTTTGCTCCTGAAATTGTTTCCCGTGCTGATAGTATTGTTTACGGGAGTGAAAATAATATTATTGGTAATATAAGGAAGAGCTCCGTGCGCTGAAGAAGGCACGGAGCAAAAATTATTTAAAAATGAAAACAAAATAATTTCTGATTGATGCGAGGAGCAGATCTGCGCGTGTGAGAAGCTTACCGAAGAAAACGCTTATCCTCCATCTTATGCTGTCATCCTGCGGGTCATCTGTGATTTCAGCCGATGAAGCGGATGAATCAAATGCGAATGCAAATCTTCCGCCCGGTGCGCAGTCGCCGTCAATGTAGAGATTCATAACGTCCGTATCATCAATATTGTCTGTCCACTTGAAATTGAATTTTACTTTTTCGTCGGTAAGGCCGAGAGCAGCACGGGGGACTTCAAGCTGAAGGATGTTTTCCTCTGCTGTATACTTTACGTCTGCAATTTTTCCGAAGGAGCCGTCCTCATCGTATTTGCCGAGCTCAGCTGTACCGTTTGCGGATGAATAACCGCTTATTCTGTATTCGAAGCCTGCCCATTCGGGGGAAATGCCGCTGAAATCGGTATCAATATAAAGCTGCATACTGTTTTTGTCCGTTACGGCGGTGACGGCTTCTGCAGTCTTAACTATAAAATACACATTTTCGCTGTCGAATGCGGTTTTTGTGCTTACGATATCATTTCTTCCGGTGTGATTTTCATAGGTATAACCCACCCAGCCTGCAGAATCGCGGTCGGTAAGCCCCTTGTAATGATTATACTCGGGTAAAACGCTGTCCCATTGTGCGGTATCACCTGAAATATCAATTGTTTTTTCCGCCTGAGCTTTTACGGGTGCTTCAGTACCCTTGAAGCGGCGGACATTTTCTACAAGCTGATAATAATAGTGGTCCTTGAGAATTCCCCTTGAGGGCTCTATATCTCTTGAGTATTCCGGGCTGAACTGATCGGGAAAGGCATTTTCTGTTTCTATCCATGTGTCAAATCGTCCGGCAATCCACTCATTGAAGCCCGTAACAAATATGAATTCGGGGTCATTTTCTATGGCATAATCCCATTGCTGCTGGAAATTAAGTCCGTAAAGAAGGGAATCGGCAATATTTTTATCAACGCGTATTTCTTTGCCGCCGTAGGTATAGGTGTAGGAGAATTCGCCCTCCGTGAAGCTTCTGCCCTGCACCGTGCCGACGGGGGAGTTCATAGCCGCAAGGCCGTTTTCGTTGGCGTTCTGTGCAACCGAAACGCACATCTGCTCAATCTGACCTGACAGCTTCTTGCCGAATTTTGTCTGGGGATATTCTGAGCACCATCCCCACGTGCCGTCGGTGTACGAAAAATCATCGGCAAAATATGTAGACTCGTTGTCACGGAAGGTGAAGAATTCAAAAATTTCCTTATCCTTGGCTTCTCTGCAGTCGAGCGCTGCTATGTCTGCCATAATAAGGGGCTTGCCCTCCCACATAAACCATAAATCCTTATATAAGCCCTTGCTGTAAAGGCTGTCATATAAATTAATAAGCTGTGTACGGCAATCCTCTGTACCGCCGAAATTGAGCATAAACATAATGTCGGGTGTATTAACACCGTCTTCTCGCGCCTTGCTCCATACCTCGAGAAGCACCATATAACTTTCCTCAAAAAGAAGCGTTCCGTTTGTGGTGTCAAAAATTACCGTATCAATGTCGGCGTTTGCCAGAAGCTCTGCGTGCTTTCTCAGAATGTATTCATCGGTTCCTGTATAAAAGCCGTAAAGAGGCTCATCCCAGAAATGGGGATAACCGCTGTAGGTACCGTTCCATGCGGGGTGCTCCCAATCATTAACCGCCTCGGGGAATTTTTGGAGCACGCTGCCTGTTGTGATCGGCTCGTGGTCGTTTACCCAACGGAAATGCCATGTCCAGTAAAACATTCCGACAAAGCGGTCTTCTCTTTTTGCTCCGACATCCTCAAAGCCGGAAAGAGCTCTGCCCAGTCCGTCAACCGCTGTCCACGAAGTGGGGCTGACTGCCGCTGCGGCACCTGAAGACAGTACGCTCATCATTATGATTATTGCCAGAAGTACTGCGGTTATTTTTTTCATAACTATTACGCCCTCTCTTATCCGTAGGAATTTATTATGCTGAGTGCAATTTCGTTTTTTGTTTTCCGCATTTCCATTGCACGGCGCTCTATGTATTTGTGTGCCTGCTCCTCAGACATTCCGAAGGAGCTTATGAGGATAAGCTTTGCACGGCTGAGAATTTTCAGCGCCTCTGCCCGTGACAGCTCCTTTTCCTTTGTTTTATCAAGACACATAAGTTTTTTTGCCGTTGACATAAGCACGGAAAATGCCTCTGAAAGTGTGGCTGCATCAGTACCCTCCGGCAGGGTCAGTATTCCGTGAGGCGATGCCTTTTCGGTTATCATACCGAAAAGCTCCGTTTTTGCAAAAAGAAGCACAGCGTAGAATTTTTTGTCGGCACATTCGGTTGCAAAATCAAGGCCGAGTCCGTCTGAAAGGGGAGTGTTCATTATAATTGCGGATATGTTTTTTGTCATAAGCAGCTTCTGTGCCTCCGAGATGCTCGGCGCCGTAAAAATATTATCTGCACCGAAGCCCGAGAGATATGATTTTATCAGGGCAAAGAAATTTTTGTAGCTGCTGACTATCAGGATGTTGAATTCATTTTTCATTTTCCGCATAACACCTCCCTTTTTGTTTTGATTCTTTACAAGATAGTGTTTTTATTATATTATATACTAAAAGTTATCTGATTTCCACTATAAATTTTTTCGGGGAGGGAAAGATTATGAGTGACAGACTTGCAATGTATATTCTCACGGATACCCATTATCTTTCAAAAAAAATGTGGGTAGAGGGCGAGCCGATAAACAGCCGCGAAAAGGGCGATCAGATTGCAATTAAATGCACTCCCGAGATACTAAGGTCATTTTTTAAGAAAATTGTTGAGGACAAGGAAGCTGAATATGTTCTTATAACGGGTGACCTTATCAATAACGGCGACAGAATAAGCCACGAGGATTTTATTAATGAGCTTAAAATACTGACGGATGCAGGTAAAAAGGTGCTTGTAACCGGTGCCACACACGACTATGCGGGACTCGGGGATGATGAAAATATTTTCCATCCCGTTTATTACCGTGAAAACGGCTGTGAGCCTGCAGAGAGAGTATATAAAACCGAATTGCCGGGGCTTTACCGCAATTTCGGACATTGCTATGCCGACAGCATTGATAGTGAAAGCGGCTCATATTCCGTGCCTCTCGGAAACGGAGTCCGTCTTATTGCAATTTACGATAACGGAAACGGCAGAAGCCATTGCGGACTTTTCGATGAGGGCTTCAGCTGGCTTGAAGAGGAAATCAGAAAAGCAAACGAAAAGGGTGAGTGGGTATTTCTTGCGGTGCATCATCCCGTGCTGCCGCCCTGGCCCGTATATAAGGGAATTGCCGAATTTGAGCTTTTCGGCGGTTACGGAAAATTAATTAAAATTATGTGCGAGAACGGTGTAAGGGTAATCTTTACCGGACATACGCACGTGCACGGTATAAAGAAATATGAAGACAGCGAGGGAAGATATTTTTATGATATCACCACCTCTGCCCTGCCCTCTGCGGCAGGCAGGATGAGAAGGGTTGTTTTCGATAAGAATGACGGCACATGCTCGGTTGAAAGCATCGGCATCGAAAAAATAGAAGGACTTGATACAAAGGGGCTGTCTGCAAGGGACTACATATATTCTCTTAATTTCATCGGGCTTCTTGAAAAGAGTCTGCCCCTGATGGATACTGACTGGGAGGCCTTCTGCTATAATGCGGACAGGGTTTTCCGTATACCGTTTTTAAGAAAGCATCCCGTTATTTCCAAGGCCGCAATAAAGCTTTTTCTTAAAATTCCCATGAGTTTTATAGGCAGATTCGGAAGAAAAGCCGGGGGGGTTACAAGGGAAGATATAAAACACCTCAAAAATGTAAAGTTCTTTGACTGTCTTGTTAAAATCGTATCCTCTGTTTTCGGAGGAAACGGCCCGTTCCCGCCGCACACGCCCGAATACAGAGCGCTCAGAGGCGGTGCTGTAAGAGGAATGAAGCTTCTTAAGGCTTTCGGTGTTGATCTTGATAAAATTATCCCCGGAGAGGAAACAGCACTTGAAACTATGAATCATTTTCTGTATAATGACCGTACGGGTGATGATGACTCAATAATAATAGATATGGAGAGAAAGTAAAATGATTAAATTTGACTGTGACTATCTTGAGGGCGCCCATCCGAGAATCCTTGATGCCCTCGTAAAAACAAATTTCGAGCAGACTGCCGGCTATGCCGTTGATCATTACTGTGAAGAGGCAAGAGCTCTTATAAAAAAGGAGTGCAGCGCTCCCGAGGCTGACGTGCATTTCATTGTCGGCGGAACAGGCACAAACACAACCGTAATTTCCGCAGCGCTTCGTCCCTATCAGGGTGTTGTGTGCCCCGTGACGGGACACATTAATGTTCACGAAAGCGGTGCTATAGAGGCTACGGGACATAAGGTTATCGGTCTTCCCTCTGATGACGGTAAGATGGATGCGGATATTTTTGAAAAATTTATCAGCGGCTATTGGGCAGACGGGACCTATGAGCATATGGTTCAGCCCGGTATGCTTTACATTTCACAGCCTACCGAAAACGGTACTCTTTATACTGCCTCCGAGCTTAAAAGACTCCGTGAAATCTGCGATAAGTATTCGATGCTTTTATATGTTGACGGCGCAAGAATGGGCTACGGACTTATGGCTCAGGGGAATGATGTTACTCTTCCTCTTCTGGCTGAGCTTTGCGACGTATTCTATATCGGCGGAACTAAGGTCGGTGCACTTTTCGGTGAGGCACTCGTAATTGTCAACGATGCACTCAAAAAGGATTTCCGCTATATGCAGAAAAGACATTGCGGAATGTTTGCAAAGGGCAGGCTTTTAGGAATCCAGTTCCTTGAAATGTTCAAGGACGGTCTTTATTACGAAATGGGCAAGAACGGTATAGACACCGCCTACAGAGTGCGCGATGCGTTTAAGAAGGCAGGCTTCCCGTTCCTTTATGAATCAAACACAAATCAGCAGTTCCCCGTGCTTCCCGATACCGTACTTGATATACTGTCTGAAAAGTTCTCCTGGGACTACTGGTGCAGAGTGGATGAGGAGCATTCCTGCGTAAGATTCTGTACCTCCTGGGCAACAACGGAGGAATACGTAAAGGCACTTGAGGCAGAGCTCGGAAACTTTACCTGCACAACAGAATAAATAAAAATGGTCTGTATCAGTACGATACAGACATTTTTTATGCCTTGATGAATTATACTATCAAGTGCAACACTTTGATAAAATAAAGCAACCCATATAAATCCATGGTATAATGTAATTACCACAAAACAAAAACCAAGGAGGATTTATATGAGTTACACACATCTTACCATAGAAGAACGCTGT
>JAZSIM010000036.1:0-28364 GCA_045533835.1 Acutalibacteraceae bacterium | reverse complement strand
TTAATATTTATCCATTGAGTCAACAGAAAGCACGAATACGGTAGCGCCGCCGACGTTTACCTCCTGCTGAAGTGCGCCTTCTGAGAAGCCTCTGCCGAAGGATTCTGTTGTTGCAGCCTGATGAGTACGGGTTCTTGAGTACTTTGCGATAATTTCCTTAAGACGGGGAATATCCTTATCCTCAGTACCGATAAGGAAGGTTGTGTTGCCTACCATAAGGAAGCCGCCCGTTGTGGAAAGCTTTGTAACGATGAAATTTTCCTTTGTAAGCGCGGATGCTACAACTGCGCTGTCATCATTATTAACAATTGCAATAACAAGTTTCATAATTCTTCTCCTTTATTAAAGTTTGGGAATGAGCATCTTCTGACTTTCCTTGTCAAGAAGTCTGTAGTCGGGGATTTCATAACGGTTGTCGTTTGCGTCCTTTATAAGAACTCTGCCGTCATAAAGAGGCTTTATTGAAGCAATGTGGTTTCTGATTTCGAAGGTAATGATACCCCTGTCGGTTTCTGCCGTCCACATCCAGATTTTGAACTTTTCCGTCATTTCTATGAAGCGGGTGATTCTCGGAATCATATAGTATTCATCGAGAACCTTTTCAACAAGAGCCTTTGAGTCGGGGTCGAGATTATCAATATTTCTTATAATTGCAATCTGCTCGCCCTCTTCATTCAGAAGCACTATGTATTTATTGGAGCCTGAACGGGGGAAAAGTCTGTGGAGCTCAAGTCCCTCATATTTTTCCTTGGTGTGGTAAAATTCCACGTCAACGAAAATACCGTCATTTTCGGTGATTCTTACCTCGGGACCGTCAATGTAGTTTATCATAATTTCCCCTCCTTATTCAAAGTTTTCTGCTTCCTTCTGAGCCTTGAGCTGCTCGCCCATTGACTGAATCTGGATAAGCTTATAATACTTACCCTTCTTAGCCATAAGCTCATCGGGAGTGCCGAATTCTATAATTTCACCCTTGTCAACAACTATTATCTTGTTGGCGTTTCTGAGGGTTGAAAGTCTGTGTGCTATCATAAGGGTTGTTCTGCCGCGGATAAGTCTTTCAATTGCTTCCTGGATCAGATGCTCGGTTTCCGAGTCAACGGCTGCGGTTGCTTCGTCAAATATAAGAATCGAGGGGTTCTTCATAACTGCACGTGCAATTGAGATTCTCTGTTTTTCACCGCCCGAAAGACCGATGCCTCTTTCACCTAAAAGGGTATCGTATGCATCGGGCATACGGGAAATGAAGCCGTGTGCGTTTGCTATGTCTGCGGCTCTGAGTACCTGCTCAACGTGAACATTGCCTGCACCGTATGCGATGTTGTTGAATACGGTATCCTTGAACATAAGGGGCTCCTGCTGAACAAAGCCTATCTGGTTACGGTAGTATTCCATATCGATATCCTTAAGGTTCTGTCCGTCTATCAGGATTTCTCCCTCATATTCATCATAATAACGCATGATAAGATTTATGAGTGTTGATTTGCCGGAGCCCGTTGTGCCTACAATACCTACAATGTCGCCGGGCTCAATAACAAGGTTTACGTTGCTTAAAACCTTCTTTGAGCGGTCGAAGGAGAAGTTTACGTTTCTGAATTCAATCTTACCGTCAATCTTTGCGGGAACCTTGCCCTTGCCGAAGTTATGCTCGGGCTCGGCATCAAGAATGTCGAGAATCTTTTCAGCGGATGCAAGGGTGTTCTGATAGGTATCGCTGAAGTTAGCAAAGAAGTTGATGGGACCGTAGAACATGCTTGCATAGGAGATGAATGATACAAGAAGACCGACCGTGAAGCCTTCCTCGGGAGCGGTGATTACATAAGTACCGCCCGATGCCCATATAATGAGGGATCCGCAGGTTACAAGGAAGGTAATAAACGCAGGGAATATGCTGGCAATTTTTGAGGCTTCCTTTGATTCCTTCATCCATTCATCACAGTAGGAGTCAAATTTCTTTACGGCGCTTTCCTCGTTTGTGAAGGCCTTTACAATACGGATGCCGGGAATGGTATCTGCAAGAAGTGTTGAAATTGCAGAGCCTCTTCGCCATAATCTCATATACTTGGGACCGATTCTCTTGCCGAATTTTCTTCCGATAAATACAACAAGGGGAATGGGAACAAGAGAGAAAAGCGTAAGCTTCCAGTTAAGCACAAGCATAATTACAAGAATGCCCACAAGGGTAAAGAACTGGACTACTGCTTCCTGGGAGATTTTAAGAACGAAATTCTGGATAGCACCTGCGTCCGACGTGACACGGTTTATGACAGAGCCCGTTGATGTCTTATCATAGAAGGACATGGGAAGGTACTGTGCCTTTGCATAGATATCCTTTTTTATTCCGATAACTATTCTGTCGCCCGTAAGCCTTAAAAGATAAGAGCGTACGGCGGAAACGGTATACTGCATAATGTAAACGCCCATAAGGAGGACTATCATTATGTAAAGCTGATTTAATTCACCTGACGGTAAAACCTTGTCTACCATATATCCCGTGATGTAAGGGGGAACAAGTGACATTGCGGTTGCGAAAACGGAAAGAAGCATACACACTAAAAGTCCCTTCTTGTAGGGGAGTGCGTACTGTGCGAACTTCTGGAACATTTTGCCCTTGCCCTTACAGTTAATACAGTCTGCATCGGGGGAGGGAAGCCTTCTGCCGCACTTGGGACAGAATGAGCGCTGCTTCATAAAGGTGTTTTCAACCGCATAGAAAAGCTCGTCGGAATATCCGTGCTCAATTATGCCGTTGATGAAATCTGCACCGGAGTCTGCAACGTTTGCCGCTGCAAAGGAAAGGCGCATAATTACCTGACGCTTGCCCTCCTTGGGATAAAGGTCAAACGTGGCATTGCCGTACATTCTCTTGACCTTTGCTTTTTCAAGAGTTGAATACTCCACGATTTTAAGGTTGCCCTCAAAGCTTTCGTCAAAGGCATAAACTGCAGTTTTTGTAAAACAAAGCGCACTTTCTCCGTAGGTTCTTTTGAAGGTAAGGTCGCCCGTTATGATGAATAACGGTTTTTCCTCTCTGAAGCACTCGTCATAAAGCGACTGATACTTCCGGGGAAAGGGCTTGTTTGCCGGAATTTTCATAATTATTTTCACCCCGCTTCTGAATGTTGAAAAACCCCTGTTTTTCAAGCACATTATATTTTAATAAAAAATGTAAGTCAATACAAAATCAAAATAAAATACATTCTTGAGACAGTTTTTTTACGGCTATTGACATTTAGGAGTTTTAATGATAAAATTATAAAAAATTCTGAGAAAGGATATCTGCAAAAGTGGATAATTCTGACGGCGATACGGCGAACCCTGCCGATAACGCAGAGAATATTTTAATTTTATAAATTCCGGCATAACTCCTGTGTTTTACGAGGGGTTATGTCTTTTTGTGTTTTTTTGGAGGAAAACAATAATGGACATATTACCGCAAATACTCTTGCAAATTTTTCTTATCGCTCTCAATGCTGTTTTTGCCGCAGCGGAAATTGCAATTATTTCAATCAACGACGCGAAGCTTGCCGCAATGGCAGCAAAGGGCAACAAAAAGGCTGTCCGACTTGCAAGGCTGACATCCTCTCCCGCAAAATTCCTTGCTACCATTCAGGTTGCAATTACCCTTTCGGGCTTCTTAGGCTCAGCTTTCGCTGCCGATAACTTTGCAACCCGTCTTGTAGATGCTCTTATGACCCTCGGTGTGCCCGAATCGGCAAGAAGTGCCCTCAACTCTGCTTCGGTTGTTGTTATCACACTTGTTCTTTCATATTTTACCCTTGTTTTCGGTGAGCTTGTTCCCAAGAGAGTTGCTATGAAAAAGGCGGAAAGCCTTGCTCTCGGCATTTCCGGGCTTATCAGCTTTATTTCAAAGGCATTTGCTCCCATTGTGTGGTTCCTTACCGTTTCCACAAACGGAATGCTCCGTCTTTTCGGCATTGACCCCAATGAGCACGAGGAATCTGTTTCCGAAGAGGAAATCAGAATGATGGTTGATGCAGGCAGTGAAAAGGGAACCATTGATGAGGAAGAAAAAGAGCTTATACAGAACGTTTTTGAGTTTGATGATCTTTCTGCCGATGATATCGCAACCCACAGAACGGATATTGACCTTCTCTGGCTTGACGATACCGTTGAAAAGTGGGAGGAAACCATTCACGAGAGCCGTCATACCTTTTTCCCCGTGTGCAAGGATACCGTTGATAATATAGTCGGTGTTCTTAATGCAAAGGATTATTTCAGGCTTAAGGTAAAATCCCTTGACAGCATAATGAAAAGCTGTGTCCGCCCCGCATTTTTCGTTCCCGAAACCGTAAAGGCAGACGTGCTTTTCAGAAATATGAAGCAGAAGAGAAATTATTTTGCAATTGTTCTTGACGAGTACGGCGGAATGACGGGTATCGTTACAATAACCGATATCCTTGAAAGCATCGTGGGTGACTATGACGAGGACACAATTACTCAGCAGGAGGAAGAGCCCGATATCCTTAAGGTTGATGATACAACCTGGAAAATCAGCGGTACGGCAGAACTTGCAGATGTTGAAGCGGCACTTGAAATTTCCCTTGACTGTGAGGATGTTGACACCTTCGGCGGATATGTTTTCTCCGTTCTCGGTATCGTTCCCGAGGATGGCGAAACCCTTACGGCAGAATCCGATTTGCTTGAAATCAGCGTAACCGAGGTAAAGGAGCACAGAATTGAGAAGACTGTTGTCAGAATCAAGGAAAAGGCTGTTCCCGAAAACGGTTCCGATGATGAATAAATAAGTTATTTAGGAGAAGAGATTATGTTCAACAAAATTTTTGCACCGTTGCTTGCATTTTTAATGACGGTTCTGCAGTTCCTCGGAATTGCATACTATCCCTTCGGACAGCAGGTCGATATGGACAAATTCGAGCTTACCTTTGAGGAGGAATTCGATAACGGTATCGACTGGAATGTATGGTCGGGTCACTACGTATGGGGCAAGGACAGTCAGCCCAGAAAGGGTGCCTTCTGGAACAATGCAATTCCCTATACCGAGGACGGAAAGCTTGTTATTCCCATGAAATATCTTACCGAAGGTATGGGTGGTACGGGCGAAGGCTGGTACAGTGCAGGTATTGATACCGACAGCGATGCCGTAAACGGCTTTTCTCAGAAATACGGATATTTTGAGGTAAGATGTATTCTTCCCGACTGTCCCACTGCCTGGGCTGCATTCTGGCTTATGAATGACGGCGTATATGAGGCAGACGGAAGCGGTCAGGACGGTACTGAAATAGATATTTTTGAAAGCGACTGTATTGACGATACCGTAAAGAATGCTGTTACATCAAACCTTCATTTCGACGGCTACGGCGATGCACATCAGAAGATGGGTGCAAAGAAATTCCTTATAAAGGGTAACCCTTATGAGGAATACAACACTTACGGTCTTGAGTGGAATGAAAATGAATACATTTTCTATATCAACGGTGTTGAAAGCTACAGAACGGATTTCGGCGGTGTTTCACAGAATCCCGAATACCTTATTCTTTCCTATGAAATGGGCGGGGAAAACGGCATTGCCGAGGACAGCAGTCTTGATAAGACCAAGGAATACCGTTATATCGTTGACTATGTAAGAGTATATCAGTACAAGTAAAGCTGAGGAGCGGTTGTCCGCTCCTTTCTTTTTTGCAGAGGTAAATGCCAAAAATTACCTCGGTTTTTTGGTATGTATTTATATTTACTTGCGAAGCTCTGTGTGATACAATTATGAGTAAGTATTAACACAAAAGGAGAGTGTTTATGAAACCGTTTTTCCTTTTTTCAAAAGAAACAAAGGGAGAGGGCTATGTTCCGAATAACGAAATTTTCGCTTATGCCTCGGGACTTGCAGGTCAGAATCTTACCTACAGCTACGTTTCGGGCTGGCTGAGATATTTCTGCATCAACCTTCTTCATATGGATACCGTAAAGGTAGGCTCTGTCTTTACCTTAAGCCATGTGTGGGATGCGGTAAATGACCCCATTATAGGTGCTATCGTTGACAGAAGAAATCACAAGCCCTATATGAAGCTTCGTCCCTATCACATTTATTTCCCGCCGATACTCGGACTTATTTCCCTTGCAATGTTCTTCAATTTCAATTTTTCCGAGAATATGCAGGTGGTATATCTCCTTGTTACGTATTTTGTTTTTGACTTTTTCTACTCCTTCCAGGACGTAGCTCTCTGGGGACTGATTCCTCTTTCATCGCCCCACTCCGATGAGCGATCGAGAGTTGCTCAGTGGGTATCCATCGGTGCCGGTGCCGGAAGTGTAGTCGTAGGTGCCTTTCAGATGATAAGAAGTGCTCTGAATTCCGCAGGTCTTGATGATAAAATCGTCTTTTTCCTTTGTGCAATTCTTTTCTGCTGCGGCGGTGAGCTCTTGTCAATGAACGCATACAGAATGAAGGAAAGGGTTGCAATGCCTCCCGAAAAGGGCGAATCAGTATTACAGTCTCTTCTTGTCCTTCGCCACAATCCCACTCTTCTTCTTATATCTCTTGCAAGATTTTCTCAGGGACTTTCTCCCAAGGTACAGAATGCGTATTTCTTTGAAAACTGTGTGAATTTCGGCTCTGTCAACGGACAGACGCTTGAGGTTGTTTACGGCGCAGCAAGCGGTGTTCTCGGCACTCCCGTTATGTTCTTTGCAACAAGTGTAGCAAAGAAAATCGGCGGTATGAAGAAAATACTTGTGCTTTCTCAGCTTTTTGCAGTAGTTCTTCGTATAGCCGCATTCTTTGTGGGCTTTAATACAATTCCCAAGTTTATTATTATGACAGCATTAATGGCTGTTGTAAATCTTCCCGGACAGATGATGGATATTGCCCACCGATCCCTTACTGCTGACTCAATTGACGAGGTTGAGCTTAAGACAGGTCTTCGTACCGAAGGTGTTTCCTTCTCTATGCAGAACTTCACAACCAAGATGCAAAGCGGCGCTTCAACTCTTATTGAAGGCTTTCTTCTCAAATTCCTCGGTTACGATTCTATGCGTAAGGAACAGGGACTTCCTCAGTCCGAAAAGTTCCTTAAGTGGCAGTGGCCTATGTTTATGTTAGGTCCCGTTGTCGGTGCGGTTCTTTATCTTTTCTTCATAAGCTTTGTTAAGGATAACAAGGAAAGAAAGCAGGAAATTGAAAGACAGCTCCGTGAAAGAAGACAGCTCAGTCAGTCTGAAAATGCTCCAGTTCAGGTAAATGCAGGCGAGTAAGACACTTAAAAAAACAGACACAATATTGCCGTAAAAGCAGTATTGTGTCTGTTTTGCTTGTCGGATAGGATGCCGTCATATCCCTGCGTTAAACAAGCCGCCTGCAGTGCGAAAAGCTGCAGACGGATGTTTTTATATCACAAAAAAATCGGAAGGTTATTTTGACGGAAGGTGAAAAAATGAGCTTTGTGATACGTGTTAATTTCTTGCTTATGCTGTGGGAAGAACGAAATTAAGAACGTAGTCGGGCGGTGTGCCGGTTAAGGTTACTTCAGGCGTAGGACCTGTTGTTACGGTACCTATTGTAAATGTGGGAGTAATACCGTCAGCTCCTGCAGGACCGGTTTCACCCTGAGGTCCCTGAGGACCGGCGGGACCCGTAGCACCTGCAGGACCGGTTTCACCTTGAGGTCCCTGAGGACCGGCGGGACCTGTAGCACCTGTGGCACCTGTTTCACCCTGAGGTCCCTGAGGACCGGCGGGACCTGTAGCACCTGTGGCACCGGTTTCGCCCTGAGGTCCCTGAGGACCGGCGGGACCCGCAGCACCTGCAGGACCTGTAGCACCTGCAGGACCGGTTTCACCCTGAGGACCCTGAGGACCTGCAGGACCCTCCGGACCTGCTACACCCTGAGGGCCTGCGGGACCCTGTATGCCCTGCACACCCTGAGGTCCCTGAGGACCCGGTTCACCGGGAACACCCTGTATGCCCTGAGGACCCTGCGGTCCTATAGGACCGGGAGGGCCGGGAGGACCGGGGATGCCGGGAACGGGCGGAGGGCATACGGGCAGGGGTGCACAGGGTGAGTGGCAGCTTCTGTATATGTTCATGCTGTCACTCTCACAGCCGCAGCCATCGCTTCTGCCGCAACCGGAGGAATTATTATCAAGAAAAAAACGTCTGTCAGCCATGTCTTACCTCCTTTTTATAAAGGATTGCGGGGTGAAGTAAAGCGGCATTGCCGCCCTGCCCCGCAGTTCATTTTATTCACAAGTAAATGATGTGTTACAGCTGAGTTTTGTTAAGTTTTTTTCTTGATTATATTAAAACATTATGCTATAATTATTTGATAATATGGATTAGTAGACTTTGGAGGGTGCATTTTGGGACGTAAGGTCTGGAATATAAGCACTTATGATAAAAACGCGGCATCTGCTCTGGCACTTAAAACCGGAGTGGATGATTTTGCCGTGCTTCTTTTACAGTCAAGAGGAATAAGGACAGCCGAGGCTGTGCTGAACTTTGTTTCAGCCGCCGATGCGGAGCTTTCCTCCCCGTTTCTTATAAAGGATATGGAAAAGGCGGCAGATCGTATTACCCGTGCCGTTGAAAACGGAGAAAAAATACTGGTTTACGGTGACTATGACGCTGACGGTGTTACTGCTACCGCACTTCTTACATCTTATCTCGAAACCATAGGGGCTGACGTCAGCTACAGAATCCCCTCAAGACTCAGGGAGGGCTACGGTCTTTCACCTGAAACTGCGGAGGAAATCTGCAGAAGTGACATAAATCTTGTAATTACGGTTGATAACGGTATTGCTTCAGTAAAAGAGGCGGAGATTTTCAAGGCGCACGGAATTGATTTTATTGTAACCGACCATCATAAGGTAGGTGAAATTCTTCCCGATGCCTATGCCGTAATCGATCCCCACAGAGAGGACGATACCTCACCCGAGGAAAATCTTGCAGGCGTCGGTGTTGCATTAAAGCTTATTTCTGCTCTTGAGGACGGTGACAGCGAGGCAGTTTTTGAGGAATTCGGCGACCTTGCAGCCATCGGTACAATTGCTGATATTGTACCCCTTACGGGTGAAAACAGAATAATTGTTGCAAAAGGACTGGAGCTTATAAAAAACAGCTCCCGTCCCGGTATAATAAAGCTTCTTGAAAGCGCAGGAATAAAGGGTGATGTTTCCGGTACTGCTGTTGCCTTCGGTATAGCGCCGAGAATCAATGCCGCAGGCAGAATGGGAAGCGCAGATACAGCCCTGAAGCTTCTTCTTACAGAGAATGACGACGAGGCATCGCGTCTTGCCGAAATTCTCATTTCTGAAAACGCCAGAAGACAGACAACGGAAAGCGCCATCGCAGGTGATATTGAAGAATATCTTGACGCCAATCCCTCTGTAAAAAATGACAGAGTTATTGTTGTTGCAGGCAGAGGCTGGCATCCCGGTGTCATAGGTATTGCCGCATCCCGTCTTGTGGAAAAATACGGCAGACCTGCTGTTGTTATTTCCGTAGGAGATGACGGTATTTCGAGAGGCTCATGCAGAAGCATAGACGGATTTTCTCTTTATGAGGCCTTAAGCTTCTGTGATGATACTCTCATTCAGTTCGGCGGTCATACTCTTGCTGCAGGCTTTTCCGTCAATGAGGACAGAATTGATGCCTTCAGAGAGAAAATAAACAGCTATGCTGCCGCACAGCCGCCCTTTTATCCGTCGCTTGACATCGATATCAGACTGAATCCCGCCGCCATAGGAATGGATATTCTGGAGTCGCTTTCATATCTTGAGCCCTTCGGAGCAGAGAACCCCACACCTTATTTCGGACTTTTCGCAGCAACGTTGCAGACCGTAAAATCAATAGGCTCGGATAAGCACACAATGCTGACTTTTACAAAGGATAACGTCAGCTTCAGGACGGTTTATTTCGGTCAGACAGCCGACACCTTCCCCTACAGAACGGGCGATGAGGTTGATTTAGCCGTAAGAATAGAAAAAAATGAATTCCGCGGGGAGGTAAAGCCCGGTATTCAGATAAAGGATATAAGACCTGCAGGAGAAAATGACCGCGAGATGTTCTTTTCTCTTTATGTGTATAATAAATTTTTAAGGGATGAGGAGCTGTCAGATGAAGAAAAGGCTCTTATCTGTCCCGGCAGAGCAATGCTCGGATGCGTTTACCGTTTCCTGAAGGAGCAGAAGAAATGGGGCTTCAGCCCCGAAATTCTCTGTATGCGTACGGGTATTCCCTATGAAAAAGCGGGTGCCGTGTCCGTGTGTCTTGATGCTCTTGCGGATGTCGGAATTCTTATAAAGGACAGCTCGGGATATTCACTTTCCGATTTTACGGGAAAAGCAGATCTGGCCGACTGCCATATTCTCAGAAGACTTGACTATAAGGAATAGGAGGGGGAAAATATGGATATTGTTGAAAAATATTATTCGGAGCTCAGAGCTGCCGTGGATGCTGCGTTTTCTCCTGAAGAGGCCGCGATTATAGAAAAAGCGTATCAGTTTGCTCTTGCTGCGCACGGTGAGCAGCTGAGAAAATCGGGTGAGCCTTATATCATTCACCCGATAGCCGTTGCAAAGAATCTTATAGGCTTCGGTATGGACTGCCAGTCCGTGGTTGCAGCTCTTCTGCATGACGTTGTTGAGGATACTCCCGTTACCTCAGAGGAGGTAAGAAAGCTTTTCGGCGCAGACGTCCAGTATCTTGTTGACGGTGTTACAAAGCTCGGCAAGGTTCCCCTTGCAAATAAGGAAGAGCAGCAGGCTGAAAACCTCAGAAAGCTTCTTCTTGCAATGAGTGAGGATATAAGAGTTATTATCATCAAGCTTGCCGACCGTCTTCACAATATGAGAACTCTTCAGTATGTGCATGAACAGAAAAGACGTGATATCTCAAAGGAAACAATTGAAATTTATGCGCCCATTGCCCACCGTCTTGGTATCCGTCCCGTAAAGGAGGAGCTTGAGGATCTTGCAATCAGCTTCCTTGACCCCGTTGCATATAAGGAAATTGAGGAAGCCCTTGCCGATCAGGAGCCTTTAAGAAAGGAATTTCTTGAAAACATAAAGGAAAAAATCGCAACGAGAATAAAAACCGTTGTTTCAGATGCCACCGTACAGGGACGAATCAAGTCCGTTCACGGTATATACAGAAAAATGTATATGCAGGGACGTTCCTTTGAGGAAATATACGATATTTACGCAGTAAGAATCATTGTTGATACCGTAGGCGACTGCTATAACTGTCTTGGTGTTATCCACGATATGTATAAGCCTCTGCAGGGCAGGTTCAAGGATTATATTTCTACTCCCAAGCCCAATATGTATCAGTCACTTCATACCACTCTTATCGGTAAGGAGGGTATTCCCTTTGAGGTACAGATAAGAACTGAGGAAATGCACAAGACAGCTGAATACGGTATTGCCGCACATTGGAAATATAAGCTCGGTTATAAAGATAAGGAAGCGGACAAGAAGCTTGAAAAGGGTATCGGCTGGGTAAAGCATCTGCTTGAGGCACAGAGTGAGGCAGATGATGCTACCGATATTCTCAATACCATAAAGCATGATTTCGTAAGCGACGAGGTGTTCGTGTTTACTCCCAAGGGCGACGTTATTGCTCTGCCCGTCGGTGCTACGGTTATTGACTTTGCCTATGCAATCCATTCCGCCGTCGGTAACAAGATGACGGGAGCCAAGGTTGACAAGCGCATAGTTCAGCTCAATTACGTTGTAAAAACCGGAGAAATTATTGAGATTCTCACCTCTTCACAGCCCGGTAAGGGGCCGTCGAGAGATTGGCTGAATATTGTAACCACCAACGAAGCCCGCACTAAAATCCGCAACTGGTTCAAGAAGGAGCGCAGAGAGGAAAATATTGAAGAGGGCAGGACTCAGTATGAGGCACAGCTGAGAAGAAATAATATGAACCTTACGGATGAGCAGGAGGCTCAGCTTCTTGCAACTGTCATTGAAAAGCAGAAAATGGCAACCGTTGATGATTTCTTTGCTGCTCTCGGCTACGGCGGTATTGTTCTTTCAAAGATTATGCCGATGCTTCGTGACGAGTACAATAAAATCGTCAAGGCTTCAAATGATACAGCCGTTAAATACAAGCAGGCAAAGACCGTAAGCTCGGAGGGTGTTGTGGTTGACGGTATTTCAAACTGTCTTATAAAGCTTTCCCGCTGTTGTAACCCCATCCCCGGTGATGATATTATAGGCTTTATCACAAGAGGACACGGAGTGTCTGTCCATAAGAAGGACTGTCCCAACGTGCCTGATGATATATATAATGCTCCCGAAGCATATCGTTGGATAAAGGTTTACTGGAATTCCTCGGTAAAAACGGAGTTCGCTGCTTCAATGCTTCTTACCTGCCTTGCGGGAAAGACCATTATGAATGACATATTTACGGCGCTCAATGCAATTCATGTTACCGTTCAGTCCATCAATACGAGAGGCACAAAGGACGGCAGAATGCTTGTTAATCTTACCATCAATGCAAACAGCGTAGAGCATCTTAAGTCCGTTATGCAGCGCCTCGGTAAGCTTTCGGGTGTATTAAGCGTTGACCGCTCAGGCATGGACATATAAAGTAAGAAGTAATAGTGAAGAAGTAATAGTGACGCTGTCGGAAGACGCTTTGCGTCTTGAATTTGTAATTAAAAATTTTTCATATAAAGGAGAAAAACAAAATGGAAAAGAAAAAGCTTTATCGTTCAACAACAGACAAGAAAATCGCAGGTGTGTGCGGAGGTGTCGCTGAGTATTTTGACATTGACGTTACACTTATAAGACTTGCAGTTGCACTGATTACTCTTTTTTCCGCAGGAACAATCGGTCTCTGGATTTATATCATTGCTGCAATTATTCTTCCCAAGAACCCCGGCTACACACCCTATCAGGATGTAAATAATCAGAACAACCCCTACAACAACCAGCAGCCTCCCTATAACAACTGATGAAGGCGGTTATTCAAAGAGTAACGGAAGCGTCCGTTAAGGTTGACGGCAATATCGTGGGCAGTATTTCCGAGGGCTTTCTTGTGCTTTTGGGCGTAATGGAGGGCGACACGGAAAAGGAAGCCGCACTTATGGCGTCAAAAATTGCAAAGCTCCGTGTTTTTGAGGATGCGGAAGAAAAAATGAATCTCTCCGTCACGGATGTTGACGGGGAGATATTGAGTGTTTCTCAGTTTACCCTTTGTGCAGATGTAAAAAAGGGAAACAGACCCTCGTTCACTCCCTCTGCAAAGCCCGATGAAGCAAAGGCGTTATATGAAAAATTCAATGCCTTTCTGTTGTCTGAGGGTGTAAGGAAGGTTGAAACGGGTATTTTCGGTGCTGATATGAAGGTAAGCCTTCTTAATGACGGTCCCGTAACCATCATATTTGACACGGATATCTGGAAAAAATCATAATTTACGGTGTAAGTATGTTAAATGTAATAACGCTTCAATTGGGAAGCTACAGAACAAATTGTTATATTATTTCCGATGCTGCTTCGGGGAAAACAGCCGTTGTTGACCCCGGAGAGTATACTCCTGCCCTTGAAAACGCACTTCGTTCAAGGGGAGTGGAAAAGCTTGAATATATTCTTCTGACTCACGGACATTTCGACCACATCTGCGGTGTTCATCCTCTGAAAGAGAATTTCGGCGGTGAGGTTCTTATTCATGCTGAAGACAGAATCTGTCTTGAAAGCACGGAGTGGAGTCTTTGCGATTCCGTAGAGGGTTATTCGCAGACTGTTATGTCCCCTGACAAAGAAATTGCCGAGGGTGATACGCTGCTTCTTGGCGAAACCGTAATTTCCGTAATGCACACTCCCGGCCACACAAGGGGCGGTGTATGCTTTATTGCAGACGGAAAAATGTTCTCGGGAGATACCCTTTTCAAGGTGGGTATCGGAAGAACAGACCTGCCGGGAGGACACCTGAGAACCCTTGTAAATTCCCTTCGCCGAATCGGCGCACTCCCGGGGGATTTTGAGATTTATCCCGGCCACGGTCACAGCACCACACTTTCTTATGAATTAACACAGAACAAATTATTGAGGTCAAAATGATTCTTGAGCTTATCGGCAACACGTATAAATACGAGTGTGAGAAAATAATAAGAATATTTTTTCCGTCTGAAAAGGTGCTCCCGGGAAAAGCCTCCGAGGATCCCGGAAGATATATTATCTGCGGGGTGAAAACGGGAGAGGATGAAAATATATATTCCTGCAGGGCTTTTATTGACGGAAGGGAAGCGGAATTTTCCTTCTTTTATCCCGTGACGGAGGAGGACAGCGATTCTCTGCGCGAAAGGCTTCTTGCCAAGGCAATGATCAGGGTGCTTTCGGAAATTACCGGCATCGTTCCTCCCTGGGGTATTCTTACAGGCATAAGACCTGCCAAGCTTATGAGAAAGTACATAAGCGAAAGGGGAGCTGAGAAGGCTGTTGAATTGTTTACCGATTTCTTTGAGGCAAACGAGGAAAAGACCTTTCTTGCCGAAAACGTAGCTCTTTTTGAAAACAGGGTTATTGAAGAGGCAGATGTCCGTTCATTTTCCCTTTACGTTTCGATACCCTTCTGCCCTACAAGATGCTCTTATTGTTCATTTGTTTCGCATTCTGTTGACAGTGCAAAAAAGCTCATACCCGACTACGTAAAATGCCTTTGCGGGGAAATAAAGGAAACCGCCCGTCTTGCAAAGGAAAATTCCCTGAAGCTTGAAACCGTATATATCGGCGGAGGAACGCCGACGTCACTGGGTGAAGAGCACTTAAAGGAAATTACCGATGCTCTTAAAGCTTGTTTTGATATGAAAAACATAAAGGAGTTTACCGTTGAGGCGGGACGCCCCGACACAATAACTCCCGGAAAGCTTCTCGTCCTTAAAAATGCAGGTGTTACAAGAATCAGCATAAATCCCCAGACCTTCTCCGACAGTGTGCTTACGGCTATCGGCAGACGGCACACGGCAGAGGAAACCTTAGAAAAATTCCGGCTTGCGAGGGATATGGGATTTGATAACATCAATATGGATTTTATTGCAGGTCTTCCCTCCGATAGCTTTGAAAGCTTCTGTAAAAGTATTGACAAGGCTGTTGAGCTGTCCCCTGAAAACATCACTGTTCACACCCTTTCCGTAAAGCGCTCATCGGATATGAATCAGACGGGCAAGGAATACTGTACGGCTGAGGAAACTCAGAAAATGGTGGACTATGCAAATAAAATCCTCACGGCAAACGGCTATCTGCCTTACTATATGTACAGACAGAGTAAATCTGTCGCTAATCTTGAAAACGTCGGCTGGTGTAAAAAGGATTACCCCTGCCTTTATAACATATATATGATGGAGGAAATACACACCGTACTGGCTGTGGGAGCCTCCGCCGTTACAAAGCTCACGCTTCCCGGAAGCGAGGAGCTGCAGAGAATTTTCAATTACAAATATCCCTATGAATACATTTCCGATTTCGGGGAAATGATAAAACGTAAAAATGCCGTAACAGATTTTTATAAAAGCGTATAAAATAAGCGGCTTACGGCATAAAATTTCAAGAAAAGAGAAACGGAGGAATACCGATGGAAGAAAGAAAAAAGCAATCTCTCATTAACGGTGCGCTGGTGCTTACGGTTGCTATCGGTCTTGTAAAGATTACGGGAATTCTTTTTAAGCTTTACATTACCAATAAAATAGGCTTTGAAGCAAAGGGCTCCTTTGCTGCTGCATATAATATCTATACTCCCGTATATTCAATAGCTCTTGCCGGTCTTCCCGTTGCCGTTTCGAAGCTGGTTGCCGAAAAGGCTATTCAGGGACAGTACCGTGACGTAAAAAAGCTTTTCAGCGTTTCCCTTGGGCTTTTTACTCTTTTCGGTGTTATAGGCACACTTGTTATTGTGCTGATGGCTTATCCGTACTCTGTTTCTGCAGGTGACATCAATGCCCTTCCCGCGGTGCTCACCGTTGCCCCCTCTCTTCTCTTCTGCTGTATTATGAGCGGCTACAGGGGCTACTATCAGGGACTTCGCAATATGACTCCCACTTCGGTTTCCCAGGTAATTGAATCAGCAGGCAAGCTGATTTTCGGTTATGTTTTTATGAACGTGGTTCTTATTACGGGTGTGGAATTTGCAGATAAAATTCCGATTCTTAACCGTTTGGTTACAGATGCAGCCTCTGCTTATGCGGCAGCTGCCGCAATATCCGGCGTCACTATCGGCTCTGCTATGGGCCTTGTATACATAGCCGTTAAGCACCGTCTTGATAAGCACAGTATCCCTCAGAGTCTTATAGATGCCTCTCCCGAAGGACAGGATAAGGGCTTCCTCAGAAGGGAGCTGCTTGTTACGGCTCTGCCATTTGCTGTCAGCTCTCTTGTTTTTAATCTCACAACCTTTATTGACAGCTGGACTATACAGAACCGTCTTATGTATGTTCTTGAAACAAACTTTGACACCGTTGCGGCTATGTATCCGAAAATTATAGAATACGCAGGCTACACCGTTCAGGATGCGGCAAAGTTCAGATCCTATCTTTTCGGTGCGTATGACACCGTTCTTGAAATCAAAAATATAATTCCTACTCTCACGATTGCTCTCGGCTCCTCTGCTCTTCCGCTTCTCAGCGAATTATGGGTATCCGGTAAAAAGAAGGAGGTCGGAGATACAATAAAAAGAGTTTTCCGCCTTATTCTTCTTATGGCTCTTCCTGCAGGTATCGGTATGTGCGTTCTTGCAGAGCCCATCCTTCTTCTTATATACGGCAGAAGGGAAAGCACCCTGCCCGCAATTGAGTATATTGCTCCCATTCTTATGCTTTACGGAATTTCCGTCTGCTTCCTGGCTCTTGCTCAGCCTGTCACAAATATGCTTCAGGCTATAGATAAGCCTCATGTGCCTCTCAAGAGTATGGCGGCAGGTGCCGTTGCAAAGGTGCTTGCGAATATGATTCTTGTAAGCATCCCGTCAATAAATATCCAGGGTGCGGTTGTAGGCTCCTTCCTTTCAAATATCATTATGGTATTATGGGGCTTTATCGTCCTTAAAAAAGAAGCGAATATAAAATACGACTGGAAAACAAGCGTTATAAAGCCTCTTTTCTGCTCGGTGCTTTCGGGTGCGGGTGCATACGGTATTCACGTGCTCTTTATTAAAATTCTTACTCCTCTCGGCATCGGCTCTGAGCTTACCGTAAATAACATTGCTACAATAATTGCCGTGGGTGCGGCGGTAGTAATTTACATTATTTCCGTAATTGCTACAAAAACCCTCCAGAAAAGTGACGTTATTATGCTTCCCAAGGGAGAAAAAATCGCAAAAGTACTTGAAAAGTATAGACTTTTGGGTTAAAATACCAATGTATGTGATTTTTTAGGCGGTAAATGCTATGGTTGATAATTTTCAGTTCAAAGACTTCTATAACGTTGAAGACCTTCTGAGAATCGTTGAGATTCTCCGTGCTCCCGGCGGATGCCCATGGGATGCCGAGCAGACTCACGAAAGCATAAGAAAGGATTTCATAGAGGAAACCTACGAGGTAATTGAGGCTATCAACAAGAATTCCCCCGAAATGCTCCGTGAGGAGCTTGGCGATGTGCTTCTGCAGGTTGTTTTTCATACGCTTATTGAAACGGAAAAGGGCAGCTTCACGTTTTCCGATGTAACGGATGAAATCTGTAAAAAGCTTATTGTCCGCCATCCCCACGTTTTCGGTGACGTAAATGTTTCTTCCACAGAGGAAGTTCTTACAAACTGGGATGCCATAAAGATGGGAACCAAGAAGCAGAGCACCGTGGCAGAAGCCATTTACTCCATCCCACGTGAGCTTCCTGCTCTGATGCGTGCCGCCAAGGTGCAGAAAAAAGCCGCAAAGGCAGGCTTTGACTGGCCTGACGTTACGGGTGCCTTTGAGAAAATCGCGGAAGAGGCAAAAGAGGTTGATGCGGCAATTGAGCACGGTAATGAAACGGAAGTTCTTGACGAAATAGGCGACCTTCTCTTTGCTGTTGTAAACGTTGCAAGAAAAACGGGTGTTGATCCCGAGGAAGCACTGACCCGTGCTACGGATAAATTTTCCCGCCGTTTTGAGCTCTCTGAAAAAATGGCAGCCGATGATGGTGTCGAGATGAAGACGGCTGCTCTCGAAAAGCTCGATGAGTATTGGGAAAAGGCTAAAAAACAGGAACAAACGCCGTAACAGGCTTTTGAATATATAAGGAGGATACTATAATGAATAAGACAGAACTTATCAATGCAGTTGCTGCAAAGGGTCTTTCCAAGAAGGACGCTGACGTTGCTGTTAAGGCAGTTATCGACAGCATCACAGAAGCTCTTAAGAAGGGCGAAAAGGTTCAGCTTATCGGCTTCGGCACATTCGAGGTTCGTGAAAGAGCTGAAAAGGAAGCTCGTAACCCCAGAACAGGCGAAACCATCAAGGTTGCTGCTGCTAAGGTTCCCGCTTTCAAGGCTGGCCAGGCTCTCAAAGATGCCGTTAAATAATTGAAAGATTATTTGAATATTGAGCTGAGTTCTGATACTCAGCTCTTTATTTTTTTTATCTTTACAACAAGCCTTTATATATGGTACTATTATTATGAATAAGAAAAAACTACATAAAAACGGAGAATTATTATGAGCTGGCTTGTTATTAAAAGATTTCTTCTTGCAATTCTTATGATGCCCGTGTTCCTTTTTAATTATATTTTCAATGATTATGCAATTCCTCCGGTAAGCCGTGAGGGTGCTTATCTTTTCTGTTATTTCACAGGTAACGAGGTAAGTGAGCAGGCCCTTCATTTTGCAGTAAGCACGGACGGCTATAAATTTGAGGCGCTGAACGGTAATGAGGCTGTTATAGAGCAGACAAAGGGAACGCTCTGCGTGCGTGACCCCTATATTATCAAGGGTCCCGATGAAAACGGTGAGGACTGTTATTTTATAATCGCTACAGATATGAATGCGCTTGAGGGATGGACCTCCAACCATTCTCTCATTACATGGAGAAGCTACGACCTTATTAACTGGACGGATGAAACCGTTATTGATATGAGAGAGTTCGAGGGCTTTGAAAACACAAACCGTGCCTGGGCACCTCAGGCAATCTGGGACAGCGAAAAGGAAATGTATATGGTCTACTGGGCAAATTCCACTCTGGAGAACGATACTGCAGGCCACTACTATGCATACACAAAGGATTTTAAAACCTTTGAAACAGCTCCCGAGGTGCTTTTCGGCAGATGGAACGAAACCGACCCCGAAACGGGTGAAACGAGAAACGTTCAGTGCATAGACGGTGACATTGTCTATAACGAAAAGGACGGCTACTATTATCTCTATTTCAAAGAGGATATCACTCAGAAGATTGCTTACGTCCGCTCGGAAAAGCTCACGGGGCCCTATAACACGGATTATACAATCTGTTCACTTAACTGGCACGGTGTTGAGGGAAGCTCAATGTATAACATTACCGGCACGGATAAGTGGATAATGATTATGGACGAATACTCACAGGGAACCTTCTTCCCTCAGATTACCGAGGATTTTCAGAATTTTACGCGTATACGCAGAGGCGATATGGAAATAGACCATCTGAAGCCCCGCCACGGATCGGTTGTTGCTATTTCCGAGGAAGAATATTTTGCACTTAAAAATCACGAGTTCAGAAATAAATAAGATGAGGAGATTGTTGTGAAAAAAATAATATCCTTTATTCTTGCGATTGCCGTTATTTTTTCAATTGTACCTACGGTGTCTGCTCTTGATGCTACAAATTATTCAGCCGCATCCCCGATTGAAACAGGAACGTACATTCAGGCAGATAATGTGCCCTTTACGGATACGTGGTACAAGTTCACGGCAGAAGAAGATCAGTATTATAAGGTTTCCATTCTTAATCAGAGTGTTGAACTGAGAACAAATATTTATTTTGACAGCTGGCAGAATGCATCATTTCTGTCAGGGCTTTTCAACGGAAAGCTGCAGGTTGCTATACGCGATGCATACGGGCTTGAGCTGGCTGCAGGTTATGTAAGATGCGGTTATGAGGGCTCTGTCTATCTGCTTTTAAAAGAGGGACAGACATATTATATCGGCTTTAATTCCAACTATTCGGGTAATTACCGGTTTAAGGTTGATAAGCTTAATGATATCGGCGGCAATACACAGGCCGAAGCTACGGGTATTACTGCAACCTCGCAGATTGTTACGATGATTGATGCTGTAAACGACAAGGACTGGTTTACCTTTACAACAGACTCTGACCATTCCTTCTATCATTTTTCTGTTGAAAATCTCAACTGCGACGCAAGACTGTATTTTTATCTTTATGAATACGTTGAGGGTGCAGGTCTTCGTGATGTGTGCAGTGATTATTCGTCCCGTTCAGAAACAAGCTGTTTCAATGTTGAGCTTAAGGACAACACAAAATATTACTACTATGTGACGTCCTCCGCTGTCGGCGGCTATGTTATAAATGTTGAACAGATTTATGATGAAGTAAACGCAGAGAGAAGCTATGCATACGAAATCGAGAGAGATGTAAAAATCACTTCATCCTATGACGGTGATAGTGACAGAGATTATTATCGTTTTACAACAGGGGATGAGGATGCTTATTATCATATAAATTATAAGCCTCTTGCGGACGTTTATTATTATATAGGCCTCTATGATAAAACAGGTACAAAGCTTCTCGGAAAGGAAAATTACGGCAGTTATTCATACAACGGAACAATAAAGCTTGAGAATAATGCCGAATATTATCTTTATTTTGAAGGTAAAAAAGCAGGCAATTATGAGTTTTCCGTTGATACCTACCCGGACCCTGCAGCCGATGTAAAGGAAGATGCGCTTGAAATTCAGACGGACAAGAAAATATCCGCAACCTATGCGGGATACGGTGACGTTGATTTCTACCGCTTCACAACAGGGAAAGAGGATGCATATTATCACGTAAACTACAAGCCTCTTACGGACGTTTACTATTATATAAATCTGTATGATGCAGCAGGCACAAAGCTTCTCGGGAAGGAAAACAACGGTACCTATTCATACAACGGAACGGTGAAGCTCGAGAAAAACACGGAGTATTATCTTTCCATCAAGGGTAAGAGTGCCGGAAATTATGAGTTTTCCGTTGATACCTTCCCCGATCCCGAGGGAAATGATAAAGCAAATGCTTTCGAAATCCGGCTTAATCAGGAATACAAAAGAGATTATGCCGGAAATTATGATGGCGATTGGTACAGCTTTGCAACCTCCTCCGATGAAGTGTTTATAAAATTAAGCTATACTTCCGTGACTGATTGCGGTGACTACTGTCTTTGTCTTTATAATGAAGCCGGAGAAGAGCTTTTCAGTTTATCCGGTTACGGAATAAGGTCCTCATCAAAAGGTATAAAACTTGAAAAGGATTCGCAGTATTTCCTTTATGCCGAGGGACAAAAAACCGGTGATTATAAGCTTCAGATTTCCGCAATAGCTGATCCTGCAGGTGAAAAAAAGGCCGATGCATATGAAATTTCTCTTAATACGGAGATAAAAGCAGATCTTGTTGCGGATTCGGATGTTGACTGGTATAAATTTACCGTGACAGATTTTGAAAACTGCCGAATTCGTCTTCTCAATGAAAGCGGATATGCAAAGAGAGTTTATCTTTATTCCGAAAGAGATATGGGGCTTCTTAATTTCAGCGGTACGGGCAATAAAACAATAGAGCTTGAAGGCGGCACGTATTATCTTGTGGTTTATGAAAGTGCAGGCTTTTATTCTCTTGCAGTAGGAACGTGCGGCGGCGGTCACGTCTGGGAGGTCAAGCGTGTTGTAAAGCCCGCAACCTGCGGTGAAAAGGGCAGAGCAAGCTACTGTTGTACCTGCTGCTATGAAACAAAGACAGAGGATACACCTAAGCTTACGGAGCACAGCTTTGAGTGGGTAACGATATCTGAGCCTACAGTAAGTGCTGACGGCAAAAAACGTCAGGAATGTACTGTATGCTCCGCTTACGGGGACACTCAGATCATTCCGAGGCACAAGCGCGGTGACGTTGATTTTGACGGCTACGTTACTGCTTCGGATGCAAGATTTACCCTTCGTGCGGCAGTCGGTCTTGAAAAATGCGAAACAGGAACAATTGAATTTTCGGTGGCTGATGCAGACGGGGACAGCAGAATTTCTGCGGCAGATGCAAGAATTATTCTTCGTGCTTCCGTTGGCCTTGAAAAACTTAATTAAGGGAGAGAAAAAAATGAAATACAGAGAATTCGGAAAAACCGGCTGTAAGGTGTCAAGCCTCGGCTTCGGTGCTATGCGTATGCCTACAATTGAGATTGACGGCAAAAAAATAATCGATGAAGAAAAGGCAATTGCTCTTATTCGCCGTGCCATTGACAGCGGTGTGAATTACGTGGATACGGCATACTTTTACCATGATGGTGAAAGTGAACGCCTTGTGGGTAAGGCACTGAAGGACGGCTACAGAGAGAAGACTTATCTTGCAACAAAGCTTCCTATGGGGCACGTAAAGTGCGCAGAGGACTTTGACAGACTTCTTGACGAGCAGCTTTCCAAGCTTGATGTTGAGTATGTCGATTTCTATCTTTTCCACGCCCTCAACCGCGAACATTGGGAAAAGGTCAAGAAATTCGGTCTTATTGAAAAAATGAAAAAGGCAAGGGCTGACGGCAAAATCCGCCATATCGGCTTTTCCTTCCACGATGACCTTGAGGTTTTTGAAGCTATTATTGAAGAATATGACGGCTGTGAGTTTTGTCAGATTCAGTTCAATTACCTTGACACCGACTATCAGGCAGGTATTGAGGGGCTTCGCCTTGCTGCCGAAAAGGGAATCGGTCTGATTGTTATGGAGCCTCTTCTCGGCGGCGGTCTTGTGAATCCCCACGAAACCGTAAGGGCTTGCCTGCCCGAGGGGATGAGTACCGTTGAAGCGGCTCTCTCATATATCTGGAATTATCCTGAGGTATCCCTTCTTTTAAGCGGAATGGGAACCGAAGAACAGCTTACGGAAAATATGGCGCTTGCAGATAAGTACGAAGCCTCTTCTCTTACAAAAGAGCAGGAAAACTGCTTCGTTGAAGCCAAGAAAGCACACGGCAAGCTCGGTCTTATTCCCTGTACCGGATGTAATTACTGCAGCGTATGTCCCGAGGAAATTGCAATACCCGAAGTTTTCTCCGCATTCAATCTCGGCGCCAGCGAGGACAGAAGAAAGGTCAAGGAAGTAATGCCCGATATTGAGGACAGAGTAAGAAAGTGTGCCGACTGCGGTGCCTGCGAAAAAATGTGTCCCCAGAATATCGAAATCAGAAAGATGTTCAAGCGCATCAGGGACAGCTTCTGAGCAAAATGAAATGAAGGCACTCGGTCAGAGTGCCTTTTCTGTTTGTTGTTTTGTATAAAATATTATTGTATTTTTTATAAGTTTTTAATAAAACACAGAAATAATAAAATTGCTTGTTTTTTTCTTGAAAGAGAACGGATTTAAGACTATAATCAAGGCTGAAATTTTGGATTACGGTGATTATTATGAAAGAATTAAAGCAGAATATTTTTCAGCCGAAGATCATTTCCTCTCTTAAAGGATATTCCGGGGCTCAGTTTGTAAAGGATCTGACAGCAGGCGTAATTGTTGCAATTATTGCCCTTCCTCTGTCAATTGCCCTGGCTCTTGCATCAGGTGTCACTCCCGAGCAGGGACTTTACACCGCAATTGTTGCGGGCTTTGTGATTTCAGCCTTCGGCGGAAGCCGTGTACAGATTGCAGGACCTACGGCGGCATTTGCTACAATCGTTGCCGGAATTGTCGCCGAAAACGGCTTTTCGGGGCTTGTTCTTGCCACACTTATAGCCGGTGTAATGCTTATTCTTATGGGTGTGTTCAAGCTCGGAAGTCTTATAAAGTTTATTCCCTTTACCATCACAACGGGCTTTACAACGGGTATTGCCGTAACCCTCATTATCGGACAGCTCAAGGATTTCTTAGGCCTTACCTTCGTTAATTCTCCCATTGAAACCGTTGAAAAGCTTGAGGAGGTTGCTCATACCATAGGCACCTTTAATTTTGAAGCCTTTCTTATAGGTATTATTTCCCTTGCTGTGCTTATAATCTTTCCGAAATTCATTAAGAAAATTCCCCCTTCAATATTTGCAATTGTAATTTCAGCTGTGCTTGTAAAGGTATTCGATATGAACGTGAACACCATAGGCTCCCTTTACACAATTTCCTCGGCACTGCCCACCCCTTCGCTTCCCGAAATGTCATTTGATACAGTAAAGGCAGTTGTACCCGATGCGGTGACTATTGCCGTGCTTGCAGGTGTTGAATCCCTTCTTTCCTGCGTTGTTGCAGACGGTATGACGGGCAGCCGCCACAATTCAAATACCGAGCTTATAGCTCAGGGTATGGGTAATATTGCATCTGCACTTTTCGGCGGTATTCCCGCAACGGGTGCTATTGCAAGAACAGCTGCGAACATCAAAAACGGCGGAAAAACTCCCGTTGCCGGTATGATTCACGCTGTTGTGCTTCTTCTTGTCCTTGTGGTGCTTATGCCCTATGCGGCACTTATCCCTATGCCCACAATTGCCGCAATTCTCTTTGTTGTTGCTTACAATATGAGTGAGTGGAGAGAGTTTGTTTCTATTGTTAAGCGCTCTCCCAAGAGTGACGTGCTGGTGCTTATTGTAACCTTCGGTCTTACGGTTATTTTTGATCTTGTTGTTGCAATTGCAGTCGGTCTTGTGCTTGCAACAGTTCTCTTTATGAAGAAAATGAGTGATGTTACCGATGCATACGGCTGGAAGGAATTTGACGAAAGAACCGACAGCGAAAATATCCGCTTCAAGAAGGTGCCCGAAAATACAATGGTATTTGAGATAACGGGTCCCGTTTTCTTCGGTGCATCAGGTAAAATTGCCGATGTAATAAAGCACGGTAAAAAGGACATTCTTATTATAAGAATGAGAAGCGTTCCCGCAATTGATGCAACGGGTCTTCACAGCTTTGAGTCACTTATAAAGGTATGTAAAAAGAGCGGAAAAACCCTTATTCTTTCCCACGTAAACGAGCAGCCTCTGAATACCCTCAGAAAGGCAGGGCTTTTAGAGGAAATCGGTGAAGAAAACATCTGCGCGAATATAGATGAAGCCCTTCTTCACGCAGCACAAGTTAAGCTCTCTTAAATTTTTTGTTGACAATTAAGAATTTTGATGATAGAATACCCGTAATAAAGGCTATGACGAAGAGGGATGTTTCAGATAACCTCAAGAGAAACGGCGGTGGGTGCAAGCCGTTGGTGAAGGGAAACAGTCTGTAGCTTCCGAGCCGGAGAGAGGAAAGCATAAAGCCGTAGAACTCTCCCGTAAGGCTGCGTAAAAGCATAAGGCTTGATATATGAGCCTGAGTGGCACGTAAGTGCAATTTGAGTGGTACCGCGGGTAATGTATTTTCCCGTCTCAAAGAAATTTTCTTTGGGACGGTTTTTTTTATCCTGCCGTATTTCAGGTGATGAGGCAAAGTCAAACGGAAAACCATCGTTTGTCAGGCGTGATGGGGTCAACTCCCGTAAGCCCAGAAGGAGAGGTTAGTATGAGTAACAGTATTACAGGTCTTGATTTCAAGATAAGAGAAATGGCATCCCGTATAAAAGAGCTCCGCGAGGTTATGGGCTTCACCTATACGGAAATGGCACATAAAACAGGTGTGTCCGCACAGGAGTATATGCGTTGCGAGGAGGGCAAGAGTGATCTTAACTTTGCCTTTATTTACCGTTGTGCGCTTGCATTCAACGTTGACGTTACGGATATTATTGAGGGTTCATCGCCTACACTTGCATCCTATACGGTGACAAGAAAGGGCGAGGGACAGATTATTCAGCACGCCCACGGTATGACCTATTATAACCTTGCCGCTTCCTTCAAAAACAGAATTGCCGAGCCTCTTTACGTTCATTCCGTAAAGGGCGGAGATGAGAATAAGGATATTGAGCTTACCACACATGACGGTCAGGAAATTGACATTGTTATAAAGGGTACTCTCAAGGTTCAGATAGGTGAGCACGCAGAGGTGCTTCACGAGGGTGACAGTATTTATTATGATTCCTCTACTCCCCACGGTATGGTGGCTGTAGGCGATGATGACTGTCTTTTCTATGCTATCGTGCTTAATCCCTCGGGTGAGCCTATTCCCGAATTCTCTGCTCAGAAGGCGGAAACTGCAGTATCTCCCAAAAGACTGGGCGAAGCAAAAACAGACCGTGTTTACCGTAAGTGGGTATCTGTTCAGAAAAATGAGAACGGTACTCCCGTCAAGGTTGACTTTATAAATGAGAATAAATTCAATTTCGCTTTCGATGTTGTTGATGAAATTGCAAGAACAAAGCCTGAGAAGCTTGCAATGCTTCATATTTCCGCGGACCTGACCGAAAGACGCTTTACCTTTTCCGATATCTCAAGGGCTTCCAATCAGTGTGCCAACTATTTCAAGTCCTTAGGTATCAAGCGTGGCGACAGAGTTCTTCTTGTTCTCAAGCGCCATTATCAGTTCTGGTTTGCAATTCTCGGTCTTCATAAGCTGGGGGCCGTTGCAATTCCCGCAACAAATCAGCTTCTTGAACACGACTTCTCTTACCGCTTCAATGCTGCAGGCATCAGTGCAATTATCTGTACTGCTGACGGCAACACCTCCGATGAGGCAGACAAGGCTGCAAAGGATGCTCCCACCCTTACAACAAAGATTATCGTAAACGGTGAAAAGGAGGGCTGGCGCAGCTTCGACAGCGAATACACCCTTTTCAGCGAAAAGTTTGAAAGAGCAGAGGATGCCCCCTGCGGTGAAGAGCTTATGCTTATGTTCTTTACCTCAGGCACAACGGGATATCCCAAAATTGCCGCACATAATTACAAATACGCACTCGGTCATTTTGTAACAGCAAAATATTGGCACTGCGTAGACCCCGACGGACTTCATCTTACAATTTCCGATACGGGCTGGGCAAAGGCTCTCTGGGGTAAGCTTTACGGTCAATGGATGTGCGAAGCCGCAACCTTCGTTTACGACTTTGAACGCTTCAATGCAGGGGATATTCTTCCCATGTTCGCAAAGTACCATATTACAACCTTCTGCGCTCCGCCCACAATGTACCGTATGCTCATAAAGGAAGACCTTACAAAGTACGATATGTCCTCCGTTGAGCACGCAACAATTGCAGGTGAGGCACTCAATCCCGAGGTATTCAAGCAGCTTGAAAAGCTGACAGGTCTTCGCATTATGGAGGGCTTCGGTCAGTCGGAAAGCACGCTTATGATAGGTAACCTTGTAGGAGCAAACCATAAGATAGGCTCAATGGGTAAGCCTGTTCCGATTTACGATATTGATATTGTAGATTCTGACGGAAATTCCTGCGACGTCGGTGCTCCCGGTGAAATTATTGTCCGTACCGGTGATAAAATCCCCTGCGGTCTGTTTACGGGCTATTATCTTGATGAAGAAAAGACAAAGGAAGCCTGGTATGACGGAATGTACCACACGGGTGACCTTGCATGGAAGGATGAAGACGGCTTCTATTGGTACGTGGGTCGTGTTGATGACGTTATCAAGTCCTCCGGCTACCGTATCGGACCCTTCGAAATCGAAAATGTTATTATGGAGCTTCCTTATGTTCTCGAATGCGGTGTTACTGCCGCTCCCGATGAGGTAAGAGGTCAGGTTGTAAAGGCGGTTATCGTCCTTACAAAGGGTACCGAGGCTTCGGATGAGCTCAAGAAGGATATCCAGAACTACGTAAAGAAGCACACCGCTCCTTACAAATATCCCAGAATTGTTGAATTCCGTGAATCCCTTCCCAAAACCACCAGCGGAAAGATTATAAGAAACAAACTATAAATCATAATTTAGCAGTCAAAGACTGCTAAATTATGATAGTGATATCGACAACTTTGTTGTCGGTGATATCCGTCTGCGACGGGTGATATTCATTCCTTCGGAATGAGTGATATATTTGCCTTTCGGCAAATGTTTCGGAAGGGCTTCGCCCTTGAATTATATTAATAGAGCGAAGCGGAGTAAGACGCGTCAGCGTCTTCCTTACCTCTCCACTATTCACTTTTACTTTTTACTTAAATCATAATTTAGCGCCTTTGGCTGCTAAATTATGATTTGTATTCAGCGGCGAAGCGGGTAAGATCGGGTCCGCCGGGGTGAATGTCGTACCCCTGCCAGCCCACAACTCTGTTCTCTGAGGGGATAACAAGCAGATTCTGTCCGTTCATTCCGCCCTTGTTATATGAATCCCTTATGCCGTTGGGGGCAAATTCATACTGTCTGTCAAGCACCCTTCTGACCCATTCCTCCGAAACGATGCGCTTGCCGAGATAT
>JAZSIM010000052.1:0-10473 GCA_045533835.1 Acutalibacteraceae bacterium | reverse complement strand
CTTAATTCTTCCACAGTTTTGTCCTTCCAAGGCACTTCAACAACCTCCTTTTGGGTTATTTTTAATGCCTTTATTATATCACAAAACTGTATACCATCTTATTGCACAACCTGTTACCTATCATACTGCACTGTACAGTCCCCGACATCCCGCAAGGATAAAAATAAATTTACAAAAAATTGAACCCCTGCGAGGCACATTATTATATAACACAGGATTTCAACACAGACAATTTACTCCACCGAAAACGGGACGTCGGGGACGCCGTCCCCTACAAGATAAAAAAATACGGACATCAACCGAGATTGACTGATATCCGTAGATATTACCTGTGCGTTAAAGACGGGGATTTATGAGTATTTTTACGGCTTCGGCAGACAAGGACAATCCATACAGTTGTCTGTTCTGGTTACGGGCTTTGCCCAGCGCACGGCATTTGTAATAACCTTCTGCACGTCGGGATGCTTATATGTGGGATAGGTTTCGTGACCGGGCTGGAAGTAGAATACCTTACCTCTTTCTCTTACGTAGGTAAGACCGGAGCGGAACACCTCACCTGCATCATACCAGCCTATGAATACGGTTTCGTCGGGAGCAGGCACGCCGAAGGGCTCACCATAGGTTTCCTCACCGGGAAGCTCGAAGTATCTGCCGAGTCCCTGTGCAATGGGATGGCCGGGAGCAGCTACCCATACTCTTTCCATATCGTCACTTTCTCTCCAGGTGAGAGAGCAGCTTGTTCCCATAAGGCGCATAAAGGGCTTTGATTTGTGGGCTGAGTGAAGGAAAATTGCCCCCATACCGTTTAATACCTCTTCCTGCACTAAAGCCGCAACCTCATCGGGTACCTTGTCATGGTGGCAATGTCCCCACCAGATAATAACGTCGGTTTCGCGAAGAATTTCCTTTGTAATGCCGCAGTTTTCGTCATCAAGTGTGGCTGTTTTTACTACGATGTCCTCTTCTTTTCCGAGGAAATCTGCGATGCAGGCGTGAATACCGTCGGGATAAATCTCGCTTGCCTTACAGTCAGGATCCTTTTCGTGTCTGAATTCATTCCAAACAAGAACTCTTATCATAGTCAATGCTCCTTTATTTTATATTTCCGAAAAAAGTATAGCATTAAGTGAAAATTTTTGCTATTATTATATTATACAAAAGTTATACAATTTTGTGGTGATATCGTATGAAAAAAGCAGTTTTAGAAAAAGCAAGGGACGTTGACGGTGTTACAATACCCGTAGAATGTCTTGAAATGGTGAAGGCAGCTGATGAGCCTGACCATTTTGCACATTATCACGAATTCCTCGAAATGCTCTATCTTATCGAGGGAAAAATGAATATATGGCTCAATGACAAGCTCTTTGAATTCAACGAGGGTGAGCTTATTATAATAAACTCCAACGAGTCGCACCGTCTGGAGTCCGTTGCGGACAAAAGCCGTTACCTTGTTATTAAATTCACTCCGAAGCTTCTTTGCACATTTCAGCAGACGCCGGGGGAAACCAGATACATTCTCCCCTTCCTCAACGAAAAAAGCGACCAGCCGAGAGTGTACAGCAAGGCATTTGCCGATGCGGCAGGCATTCCCGACCTTCTTTTTGATGCAATAAATGAATGGAATGAAATGGGCGTGGGCTTTGAGCTGGCACTCAAGGCGGACGTGCTTAAGGTCATCCGTTTTGTTGTAAGATATTTAAGCGACAAGGGCTTTGCTGTCAAAGCCTCCGTTACCGGCGCAAATATTCAGCAGACCATGAGCAACGTCCTGCAGTATATAAATGAAAATTTCGCCTCGGTGAGCGAAAAGGACGTGGCGGACCGCTTCGGCATAAGCTACAGCTATTTTTCACGCACCTTCAAGCAGACTATGAATATGAGCTTCAAGGAATATATAAATTACCTTAAGATAAATGAGGCGCAGAGACTTCTTCTTACCTCCCCCGACAGCATTCAGGAGATTTCAGGAAGGCTGGGTTTTTCCTCCTCAAGCCACTTTATTAACGTATTCAAAAAGCAGAAGGGCTGTTCCCCCAGACAGTACAAAAAAAATGTTGCAAAAAACTGAAAAACCTATTGATTTTTAAATGAGATTAATATATAATCAATTCATCGAACAAATGTTTGCACACGAAAGGAAATCACGAAATGGCAGATAAGTCAAAAGCACTTGAATCCGCTCTTCAGCAGATAGAAAAGCAGTACGGAAAGGGCGCAATCATGCGTCTCGGTCAGACAGATGCCCTCAACGTAGAGGCTATTTCCACAGGCTCCATTACCCTTGACCAGGCTACAGGTATCGGCGGACTTCCCAGGGGAAGAATCGTTGAAATCTACGGTCCGGAATCCTCAGGTAAAACAACGCTTGCCCTTCACGTTGTTGCGGAAGCACAGAAAAACGGCGGCGAGGCAGCCTTCATTGACGCTGAGCATGCACTTGACCCCACATACGCAGAGGCTCTGGGTGTTGACATTGATTCCCTTCTTGTTTCACAGCCCGACAACGGTGAGCAGGCTCTTGAAATTGCAGAATATCTTACCCGCTCAGGCGCACTTGACGTTATTGTTATCGACTCCGTTGCAGCCCTTGTTCCCCGTGCTGAAATTGAGGGCGAAATGGGTGACAGCCACGTAGGTATGCACGCCCGTCTTATGTCCCAGGCATTAAGAAAGCTTGCCGGTGCCATTTCCCGTTCAAATACAATCGTTATCTTTATAAATCAGCTCCGTGAAAAGGTCGGCGTTATGTACGGCAATCCCGAGGTTACCACGGGCGGCCGCGCACTCAAATTCTATGCTTCAATGAGAATTGATGTAAGAAAGACAGAGCAGCTCAAGGCTCCCGGTAACGAATTCATAGGCTCAAGAACAAGAGCTAAGATTGTCAAAAACAAGGTGGCTCCTCCCTTCAGAGAGGCTGAATTTGATATAATGTACGGCAAGGGTATCTCCAAGGAGTCTGAGCTTCTTGATATTGCCGTTGAGCTTGATATTATTCACAAGAGCGGTGCCTGGTTCTCCTACGGCGAGCAGAGAATCGGTCAGGGCAGAGATAATGCAAGACAGTACATCACTAATAATCCCGACTTTGCAAAAGAGGTTGAGGATAAGGTAAGAATGAGCGATGCCTTCAAGCCCAAGAAGGCAGGAGCGGGTGCCGCCAGGCCTGCGGCTAAGGATGAAGATGACGATATTCTTGCACCCAATAACGGCAAGCTCCCCAAAATAAAGATTGATATTGCTGCAGACTGATGGAATTAGGAATCAGTACAACGAAAAAAAACAGAATAAGCATATACGCAGACGGTGAATTTTTGTTCACCGTCCCTGCTGTTATATGGTACTCTTCACGCTTCCGTGAGGGTGATGAGGTAACGGAAAAGGACCTTGAGGAGCTCAGAAGAGAGTCTGACCTCGCCTATGCCTTTGACAGTGCAATGAGGATGCTGTCCCTTCGGGCGCACTCGGAATATGAGCTGAAAATCAAGCTGAAGCAGAAGTTTTCAGAGGATGCCGTGGTCTTTGCAATTGATAAATTACGGAACCTGAAGCTTCTTGATGATGAAAGTTTTGCCGTTAATTATGCGGAGGAATTATACCGCAGAAAGGGATTTGCCCCGAAAAGGATAGTTCTTGAGCTAAAAAACCGCGGAATTGATGCTGCCACAGCCGAAAAAGCGGTAAATTCTCTTGATATTGACAGAGAAATCGGTATAATTAAAGTAATTGAGAAATATCATCTGACGAAGGACAGTACACCCAAGGAAAGGGACCGTGTTATAAGACGGCTCCTTAATATGGGATATTCGTTTTCCGATATTTCAAAATATATTAACATTTACGAGTAGGTAATATTATGCACGAAAAAATAGGCTTTATATCCCTTGGCTGTCCCAAGAATCAGGTTGACTCCGAGCTTATGCTTGAGAAGCTTGATGCAGCAGGCTTTCAGATTATTGATACCGCTTACGGGGCTGATATTGTTATAATCAACACCTGCGGCTTCATTGAGGCTGCCAAGCAGGAGGCAATTGACAATATTCTGCAGATGGTTGAATACAAGGAAGACGGTGCCGTCGGCAAAATTATTGTTATCGGATGTCTTGCCGAAAGATACCGTGACGAAATCCTTAAGGAAATCCCCGAGGTTGACGCTGTAGGCGGTCTTGGTGTAAACGGTGATATCGTTGAATTTGTAAATAACGTCATTAAGGGCACGGAAAAAAGCCGTTACCCCGAAAAAGAAAAGCTTCCCCTCTGCGGTAAGAGAATTCTTACAACACCCTCACACTGGGCATACCTTAAAATCTCGGACGGCTGCTCGAACTGCTGTACCTACTGTGCAATTCCCTCTATAAGGGGACCCTTCAGAAGCCGCAAAAAGGAAGAAATTATTCTTGAAGCAAAGGCTCTTGCCGCCTCGGGTGTCAGAGAAATTATTGTAATCGCTCAGGATACCACACGCTACGGTGATGATATTTACGAAAAGCCCTGCCTCGACGAGCTTCTTTATGAGCTTAATAAGATTGAGGGAATAGAGTGGATAAGGCTTCTTTACTGCTATCCCGACAGAATCACGGATTCGCTTCTTGAGGCTATGCGTGACTGTGAAAAGGTGCTTCATTACATAGACCTTCCCCTGCAGCACGCATCCGGTAAGATACTTAAGGCTATGAACAGACACGGTGACGAAAAATCCCTTCTCGCACTTATAGAGAAAATCCGTTCATATATGCCCGACTGTATTTTGAGAACAACCTTTATCACAGGATTCCCCGGAGAAACGGAGGAGGACTTCGAGATTCTTTCACAGTTTGTAAATGATGCACGCTTTGACAGGCTCGGCTGCTTCTCATACTCCCCCGAGGACGGCACTCCTGCAGAAAAGCTCCCCGACAGAGTTGATGCCGAAACGGCAGTGCGCAGAGGCGAAATTATAATGGAGCAGCAGTACGGCATTTTTACGGATAAGCTTGAGGCTCTTTTAGGACAGACTGTACGCTGTGTGATTGAGGGCTATGACCCCTATTCCGACAGCTATTCGGGCAGAACCTGGATGGATGCTCCCGAAATTGACTCGGGAATCAACTTCGTTTCCGAAAAGGAGCTTGGCATCGGTGAAACCGTTGACGTGCTCATAACCGCCACAGACGAATATGACCTTATAGGCACAGCTGATTTTTAATTTATTTCTGAGAGGATTATTATGAACTTACCAAACAAGCTCACAATTGTAAGAATGGTGCTGACACCCATTTTCCTTTTTGTGTTTATGGCACCCTTTATCCCCTATCATTATTTTATCGGACTTGCGGTTTACGTGGCAGGCTGTATTACGGATTTTCTTGACGGAAAAATTGCCCGTAAATACAATCTTATTACCACCTTCGGCAAGCTTGCAGACCCCGTTGCGGATAAAATGCTGACTACTGCGGCACTTTTAGCCCTTATGAACGAGGGGCTTTGCAGTCTTTACATAGTTTTCATTGTACTGACGAGAGAATTTGCCGTAACCTCCGTGCGTCTTGCTGCCTCCGCTCAGGGTGTTGTTATTCCTGCAAACATCTGGGGCAAGGCAAAGACCGTTTCGCAGATGGTATCAACCATACTCATTATGCTTTTAATGGCAATAAATTCAACGGGCGTTCTTCCCGAGAGCTTCCCTCTTAATGTAATTTCTCAGGTGCTTTTGTGGATAACTGCCGTGCTTGCGGTTATTTCAGGTATAATTTACATCAGAGATGGTGTAAAGCAGATAGATTTCAGCAAATAAATTGTAAAGGATTGCTTATTATGGAACGCAGAGACAAAATAAACTATTACCTTGACCTTGCAGAAATTGTTTCACAGCGCACAACCTGCCTTCGCAGACGTTACGGCGCAGTTATTGTAAAAAATGACGAGGTTATTTCCACAGGCTATGTGGGAGCTCCCCGAGGCAGAAAGAACTGCACGGACCTCGGCTACTGCATACGCACGGAATTGCAGATTCCCAGAGGCGAAAGATATGAGCTTTGCCGCTCCGTACACGCAGAGGCAAATGCCATCATCAGCGCATCACGTGACAAGATGATTGATGCAACGCTCTATCTTACGGGTGTTGAGGTTGCTGACGGCAGCTACGTTTCAAACTCCTGCTGCTGCAGTATGTGCAAGAGAATGGTTATCAATGCCGGCATCAAGGAGGTAATTATCCGCGACGATAAGGATAATTACAGAATTATCCCCGTTTCCGATTGGATTGAAGACGATGAATCCCTAATCGGAAAGAAGGGTTATTGAAAAAAGAGCACAAAGCAACATTTATCGGTAGGGGCGGGGTCGCCCCGCCCGTTACAAAGGGTAGCAATTATTTATTAAAAAAATTGTCAATATTATAAACGGGAGGGGAAACCCCTCCCCTACGAAAAATAAACCTGCCACAGTATTGTGACAGGTATTTTTTATTACTTGTTTAAGAGGTCGTTCTTTTTGATGAAATCAATTGTTTCGTCAACTGTTGTGAATGCGAGGGCTACGGTTGTGTCAGCGGCGCCGTAGTAAATTGCTATCTTGCCTGTTTCGCTGTCAGAAAGTGCTGCGCAGGGGAACACAACATTGGGAACGTCGCCTACGCACTCGTAAAGCTCGTGAGGAGCAAGAAGGAAGCAGTCTGCACGGTGCAATACCTTCCAGGGCTCGTCCTTATCAAGAATTGCGGCACCCATTGAGTAGGTGAAGCCGTTGCAGGAGGTAAGAACGCCGTGATAGAACATAAGCCAGCCCTCATCTGTTTCGATGGGTGTGGGGCCTGCTCCTACCTTTGTCATTTCCCAGTTCTTTTCGGGCTTCATAACGAAGCGGTGCTTACCCCAGTAGGTAAGGTCCTTGCTGTGGCTCAGGAAAATGTCACCGTAGGGGGTGTGACCTCTGTCGCAGGGACGGATAAGAAGAAGAAATTCGTCATTGACCTTTCTGGGGAAGAGAACACCGTTACGGGCAACGGGATAGCAGGCATCCTCAAGCTGAGTCCATTCCTTGAAATCAGTTGTGTATGCAATACCGATTGTTGTACCGTGGGGAGTGAGATTTACCCAGGAAAGGTAATATTTTCCGTCAATTTCGCAAAGACGGGGGTCGTAGCCTCTGAAAATAACCTTTTCCTCAAGCTCCCAGTTGATTGCATCCTTACTGTAGCCCACAACAAGCGTGTGGTCACGGCTCATAACGTCAACACGGAAAACACCTGCGAAGCCGTCACCGTAGGGTACAACTGCGGAATTGAAAATGCTGTTTGCCATATAAAGGTTATCTCTTGTGATTATGGGATTGCCGTCATATCTCCATACGGGATATCTGTAGCCCTCGGGCTTATCCTGCCAGGGGATATTGGGGATTTTTGCGCCTATAATTTTTGCCATAGCTTTTCTCTCCTGAAAAATTATTCTTTATGCTTATTATATAGTATTCACTGTACGTTTTCAACTGTTTTGCTGTCTGCAGTCTGCTCTTTATAGAATTTTCTGACATTTATAAAGGCACAGATAATGCAGTAGAAGCAATATACCGCATAAATAAGGTAGGTCGTCTGCTTGTAATCAACAATTACCATCTGCACGGAAAGAAGAAGGGTTATAAACGCCGTTACTATCCAGAGATATGTATATTCAACGTAAGCGAGCATTGTAAGGACGGGCACAACAAAGCCTAAAAGGAATGAAATGCTGTCAAGTATTGCATATTCGTAGTCAAGGTGAATAAATACCAGAGCAAGCGCTGCCCAAAGAGCTAGAAGCACCGCTGACCAGAGAATACGCATTTTATTCGACATACGCTTGAAAACTACGGTCTTTTTGTAGGCATTTTTCTTCCATCGGAAAAAGGTCATAAGCTGAACGGGGAAGCTGAAAAGAAATGCCGACGCTGCGGAAGCATAAACCCCCATATAAATATAAGCACCGGTGTATATAAGAGAGTTTACCGCACCGCAAAGTGCGCCCACACGGTTTGCCTCGGACTGAAAGCCCATAACAAAAAGGGATATAAAAAGCGGTATCATTAGAAAGAATTCCTGCCGGCATAATATACCTGCAACGAGAATTGCGGCACCCGTTATGCCGATCAGTATTTTTTTACTGTTTTTCATAATTACTCTCCCCTGCCCCGAAATTCCGGCTTTCATTGTAGCACAGGATGTTTCTTTTAGCAACCCGGATAAACAGAAAAAGGGACACATTCCGTGCGGGATGCGTCCTTTAACAATCAGATTTTGTGCTTCAGAATCCAGTTATATATTCCGTCATAGTCAGTTTGCGAAGCTGCAACCGACAAGCCAAGATTTATGAGCTCTTCTTGTGAGTATCTCAATTCAACACTATTCAGCTTCAGGGTTATCAGCATTACAAATACGCCGATTCTTTTGTTGCCGTCAACAAATGCGTGGTTATTTGTAAGCGCATACATAAGCCTCGCAGCTTTTTCTTCTGTTGAAGGATAACACTCTTCGTCACCAAAAGAAGCCTCGGCACCGTAAACAGCAGATTCGAGCAGATTTATATCACGTATTCCGTTGCTTCCGCCTGTCTTTTCAATTAATTTATAATGAAGTGCAATAATTTCATCAACTGTAAGTAATATCATTTTGCAAGCTCCAGAAATGCTTCCATATTATTTTCCAATATATCGTCCGCAATTTTTTCAAGCTTTTCTTTTCTCATCTGCAAACCTGTCTTAATTGCCTCGTATTCCTCAAAATCAACTACTACATATCTCGGCTTGTTGTTTTTCAGAATAACTGCCATTCCGTTTTCATCTACAGTATGCACTACTCTCGAAAAATTCTGATTTGCTTCCTTCATTGATATAAGATTTTCGGTATTGACCATCATTATAATCACCTCTGCTATTATTATACTCAGAATATAGGATAAATTCAACCTATTTTCTTAAAATATTTAAAAGGACACATTCCGTGCGGGATGTGTCCTTTCATTTATCTGTTATAATATCTTTTCAAATCTCTTTTTATCTGCTCATCCTTCATTTTTGAAAGCTTTTTTTCATCGATATCCACGTAAACACAAGTCCTGCAAAGCCCTGTAATATCAAGCTCCACGTGACTTACCTGACACTCATTATTTTCCTGATATAAGCAAAATCTGTTTTCGCATATCACATTAACCACCTCAATAACAATTTTACACAATATTTTCAAAATATCAAGTACTTGAAGTATTTTATTTTTATTACACCCTATACTTTTATCAAGTAATTGAAGTAAAGAGGGTACGTATATGCTTTTAGGTGAGGCAGTTGCCGTAAGAATTTCAGAGCTTTGCAAGGAAAGAGGGCTTTCCCAGTACGGACTTCATAAGCTTTCGGGAGTACCGCAGTCAACACTCAGCACCATAATTAACTGTAAATTTCCCGGCATGAAGCTTCGTATTATATATGAAATATGCGAGGGACTTGAAATTTCTTTGAACGATTTTTTCGACTCCCCCGTTTTTGACAGAGAAAATATCACAGACTGAAAAAAGGACACATTCCGTGCGGGATGTGTCCTTTAAGCTACAAAATTTAATAACGGGAGGGGAAACCCCTCCCCTACGGTGGTTTAACGGGAGGGGGGTCCCTCCCCTACAGTGGTTTTGCTGTCATACTAAAAGGCATAGAGCGTTCAAGCCCTATGCCTTATTTTTGAAATTTTAAGCAGCGGTTGTTTCTTCAACAGCTTCGGTTACTTCTTCGGTAACCTCTTCTGTGGGCTCCTCAACCTCGGGAATATCTATTGTTCCGAGAATCATCTTAAGAGCCTCAACAAGCTGTCCTTCGCTTGCCTCGTCGATTGTTACGGTGATTGTGTCACCCTCGTTGAAGAGAACTACCATATCGGCAACGTCTGCTGCAACGTAGTAATATACATCTGAGTTATCAAGCTCAATGTAGAAGTAGGTGTTGCCGTTTACAACTGTTGAGCGGATATCGGTAACCGTGCCTGTGATGCTTGCAAGACCTGTTGTACCGTCACCGGAGGAGGGCTTGTGGCCGGAAACGTCAAAGTTGACATCAATTATAACAGAGGGGCTGAGAGCCTTAAGACCCTTGATGTATTCGCTGACAGCGGATGCGAGGTCATCGTTCTCACCTGCGGGAATAGCAACAACGTTGTACTGCTCAACATTAACCATAGCGTAGGACTTAACGATGTTTGCATCGTCCTTGAGAGCCATAAAGTAGGTAGCCTCACCGTCGATGTTGAGAAGAATGGGGAATGCTGCCTTCCAGCCCTTATCGGAAACCTTACCCTGTGCGGAAAGCTGTGCAGCTGCTTCCGTGGCACCTGTTGTGTTATAGAAGAAGCCTTCCTTTGTTCTCTGGTTAATGAAGAAGAAGCCGAGAATTGAGTCGTCGGATGTAACAGATGTTACACCTGTGTAAAGATAAACGTCATCACCTACTGCGATGAATGAATACCCCTGTGAAGCCTGCTTA
>JAZSIM010000020.1:0-88989 GCA_045533835.1 Acutalibacteraceae bacterium | reverse complement strand
AGTACGGTAGGGGCGGGGTTTCCCCGCCCGTTACATAACTTTTGTAACTTTCGTTTGCAAAAAAATAACACCCCTCGGAAACGGGAGGGGAAACCCCTCCCCTACGATACATACGGCAAATTATCCGTTAAATTATGTTTTACAGGAGGTATAAATGAACGAAAATATTATTGTAAGATACATTCCCTTGCCCGCAGGTGTGCGAGCCTTTACAATTCCCGATGCCGCAGGGGATTACAATGTATACATCAATGCCGCCTTATCTTCCGAGCAGCAGAAAAGGAGCTTTGACCACGAGGTATGCCACATTGAAAACGGAGATTTCTTCCGCAACGAAACGGCAGTTGAAATTGAAAAAAGAATGAAAAAACGGCTGTGAAAAAATACCGCGACTGAAACTGTTCAATCGCGGCACATCCTGTAATATTTTTTGCGTCAAAGACGGTGATTTGTGAGTCTTTTCACATTAATAAACGATCTTGGCAACTGCCTTGCGCACCTTTACGCCCTTGCCGTCGGGAGCAACGCAGGGACGGTGTGCTTCACCGGGGAAGAGAATAACAAAAATTCCGTCGGTAAGGTCTGCACGGGAAAACTTATCCGTACTCTCAAAGAATGCGATATCGTCCGTATCAAGGCGGTTGTCCGTGAATTCCAGGATATCCTGATCGCAGACGTCAATGTATTCCTCACCCCACACCATATACTGAATATCAATATACTTCTTGTGGGATTCGAAGGGGCAGTCATTAACGTTCTTGTTGGTGTATTCACCGAGATTGATGAAGATATTGTCCCCGTCAACGGTAATTCTCTCGTTGGGAGTGCTGTCGTCAATGGCTGCGAGGGCAGAGAATGCCTTTTCGAACAAGGGGTGAACAGAGTAGTACTTGCTTGCGTTTTTGATTGAATCAATTATCATAATGAAAAATCCTTTCATAATAAATTTTCAGAGGTAAAAATATGAGCAATAAATCAGCCTGCTTTACGGGACACAGGGATATCTCCCCTGTAAAGGTGCCCGTAATCAGAAAAAAACTAAGAGAAGTTTTAGTAAGCCTTATTGAAGAGGGCTACACCGATTTCTATAACGGCGGAGCTATAGGCTATGACCTTCTTGCAGCCGAGGAGGTACTGAAATTAAAGGAAGCTTTTCCTCATATAAGGCTCAGGATCATCGTTCCCTGCGCGGGACAGACAAGAGGCTGGAGTGAGGAGAATTTAATCCGTTACGAGCGTGTCAAAGCCTTTGCAGATGAGGTAAAATGCCTGTCATCCGTGTATTATAACGGCTGTATGCAGGTAAGAAACCGCTATATGGTTGATAATTCAGAGCTTGTGATAGCATACCTTGAAAGAGCCACAGGCGGAAGCGCCGGCACCGTGAGATATGCCCGTCAGCAGGGGAAAGAAATAGTTAATGTTTTTGATATGATATAAAACTGCAGAAAAGAAAGTGTCTGAGCTCAGTTTCGTGGGCTGAGGCATTTTTCTTTTGCCTGTAGGGGAGGGCGTCCCCGACCTCCCGCAGAAGTTAGTATGATTTCGTTAAAAATTATGCAAGCGGCACGTTTTTATATGTCTCGGGAATTAAGTGAATGCAATACATTTCAGCAAAACGGGACGTCGAGGACGCCGTCCCCTACAAGCTGAATCCGTACTTGTGCGTTACGCTTCAAACTGGCTGCGGAAGAGGGCTGCGTATTTGCCGTTAAGCTCCATCAGCTGAGCGTGTGTGCCCGTTTCAAGAATCCTGCCCTTTTCCATATAAAGAATCTTGTGGGAGCCTAAAACCGTTGAAAGGCGGTGGGCAACAATGAAGCTTGTCTTGCCCTGCATGAGGGTACCGAATGCCTTCTGCACCTTTATTTCCGTTCTTGTATCAATAGATGATGTTGCTTCGTCAAGTATAAGAATCTTCGGATCTGAGAGCATTACTCTTGTAATTGAGAGAAGCTGCTTCTGTCCCTGTGAAAGACTGCCGCCCTCGTCGCCGATAACGGTATCAAGTCCCTCGGGAAGACGCTTAATAAAAGAATAGGAGTGGGAGAGTCTTGCCGCTTCGATGATTTCCTCGTCGGTGGCATCGGGCTTTCCCGTTTTTATATTGTCACGGATAGTGCCCGGCATCATCCAGGTGTCCTGTAAAACCATACCGAAGTTGCTTCTGAGGCTCTCTCTCGTGATATCTCTTATGTCAACACCGTCAACGGAAATTGAGCCTGAATTTACGTCATAAAAGCGCATCAGAAGATTTATAAAGGTTGTCTTTCCGCAACCCGTAGGACCTACAATGGCAATTTTCTCACCGCTTTTTACGGAAAGATTGAAATTCTCAATAAGGGGCTTATCGGGAGAGTAGGAGAAGAATACATCCTTTATCTCTATTATACCCTCGGAATCCGTTTTTATAAGTGCATTTTTGCTGTCGGGTATTTCCTCCTCCTCATTCAGAAGCTCAATAACACGTGCGGCACATGCGAGAGCATTCTGTAATTCCGTAACAACGCCCGAAATCTCGTTAAAGGGCTTTGTGTACTGATTTGCATAAGAAAGAAGACAGGTAAGAACACCAACGGTGATTCCCGTACCCGAAATAACCGCCGCCGCACCCGTAAAGGCAACTGCTGCATACACAACGGCATTTACAAAGCGTGTGGAGGGGTTCGTAATTGATGAATAGAATATGGCTTTAAGGGAGACCTTACCGAGGGTGTCGTTGACCTCGCCGAAGGATTTAAGATAATCCCCCTCCTTCATAAAGGCACGGACAACCTTCAGGTTGCTTGTGGTCTCGTCAATTATTGCAGTCTGACGGGCCTTCACCTTCGACTGCTCCGAGAAGAATTTATAGGTATGCTTTGCTATAAATTTTGCAACGAAGAGGGAAACGGGAGTAAGCGCCGCCGTTACAAGGGCAATTCTCCAGTTGAGAAGCAGCATAAGAATCAGCGTGCCCGCAATTGTGAGAATACCTGTGAAAAACTGTGTAAAGCCCAGAAGCAGACCCTCTGAAAACTGGTCGGCATCGGATATCATCCTCGATACCGTGTCACCGCTTTTGTGTGAGTCAATATATGATAAGGGCAGGGAGTTTATCTTTCTGTAGGCTCTGTTTCTTATGTCCTTTACCACGCTGAAGGTAATTTTATTGTTCACCGTGTTCATTATCCAGGAGCCCAGAGCTGATACCGCAACAAGCACGGCGGTTTTTGTAAGAATCCTTACAATGCCTTCTGTGTCAACGCTGCCCTTGCCGATTATAAGGTCAATGGCATCACCGAAAAGAAGCGGGATATAGAGAGTCAGCGCAACGCTTAAGGCTGACAGCAGCACCGACACCGAAACATAAAGCTTATAGCCCGAAATAAAGCCGAGAACCTTTTTTACCGTCCCTGAGGGAGCCTTGATTTTACTCATTTTCCGCACCCCCGTTCTGTGAATTATAAATCTCTCTGTAAACCTCGTTTGATGCGAGAAGCTCATGGTGAGTGCCTTCTCCCGCAAGAGTTCCGTCCTCCGTTACAAGTATTTTATCGCAGGAGGAAACCGAGGAAATTCTCTGGGAAACTATAAATACCGCGGGAGAGTCGGGAAGCTCTGCGAGAGCCCTCCTGAGCCTCATATCCGTACCGAGGTCAAGTGCCGAAGCCGAGTCATCAAGGATAAGTACGGGAGCCCGCTTTACAAGCGCACGGGCAATTGTAAGACGCTGGCGCTGACCGCCCGAAAGATTTTTTCCTCCCTCGGAAAGCATCTCGTCAAGCCCGTTTTCCTTTGACATTATAACGTCCTCGGCCTGAGCTGCTCTGACAGCTGCCGTCAATTCCTCCTCTGTTGCATTTTTATTGCCCCAAAGAAGATTTTCCCTTATGGTACCGCTGAAAAGCACGGCTTTCTGAGGTACTACGGAAACAAGGGAATTGAGAGTTTCCCTGTCATAGGCGGAAACGGGATTGCCGAAAATCAGCACCTCACCCTGTGTGGCATCATAGAAGCGGGGAATAAGATTGACAAGTGTGGATTTGCCCGAGCCCGTGGAGCCGGTAATGCCTGTTTTTTCACCCTTGCGGACCGTAAAGGATATATCGGAAAGGGATTCCTCACCAGCGTTTTTGTAGGTAAAGGAAACACCTCTGAATTCCACGGCAGGCTTCGAGAAATCGGGCTTCGCACCCTTTTCGGGATAGGTGACGGAGGGTGTTACCTCAAGAATTTCCGCAATTCTTCCGCCCGAGGCAATAGCCTTTGTTATAGTGATAATAAGACTTGCAAGCTTTATAAGCTCAACTAAAATCTGAGCCATATAGTTATAGAGTGCCACAACGCTGCCCTGGGAGATTGCACCCGACTCTACCCTTAAAGCACCCGTATATATAAGAATTATTGTCGCAACATTTATAATTACGTAGGTAAGGGGATTGAGAAGTGCCGAGATTCTTCCCGCCCTCTTCTGCGAAGAGAGAAGAAGGGAATTTCTTCTGCCGAAATCCTCAATATCCCTCTTTTCCGTAGTAAAGGCACGAAGCACGCGCACACCCGTAAGGGAGTTTCTTGTTTTTGAAAGAATCGCGTCAAGATTCTTCTGTACTGCCTTGTAAAGAGGCACGGTGCCGAGCATTATGGCAAAAACGACTATGGACAGCACGGGGATTGTGCCCGCAAAGGTTATTGCAGATTTCGCATCAACCGTAAACGCCATAATCATTGCGCCGAATACCACAAAGGGGGACCTGAGAAGAAGTCTGAGGGTCAGGTTTATGCCGTTCTGCACCTGATTTACGTCGGCAGTCATTCTCGTTATTAATTTACTTGTGCCGAGAGTATCAAGCTCCGTATAGGAAAGAGTGCCTATGTGCTGAAAGAGGGAATACCTCAGCCCCGTGGAAAAGCCCACCGCCGCACGTGCCGAGAAATACTGCGCAGTAATGGAAAAGGCAAGGCCTACAAAGGCAAGCAGGGTCAGCAGAAGACACATTTTAAGAATATAATTCACATCACGGTTGAGAATTCCCGTGTCAATTATTCTTTTCACCACAAGAGGCACGAAAAGCTCCAGAAGAGCCTCGAACATCTTGAAAAGGGGAGCAAGGACCGTTTCAAGCTTGTAATTTTTAATAAAAGGAAGCAGTTTTTTCAATATAATCACCAAAAAGATAGTATCACAGTTTGTTAAATTTTTCAATACGGACTAAGGTTTTTCTTGCATATTAAATATACTTGTGGTAAAATATTTTGCTGTAAAATGATAAAATTTTCTGAAAGGATGTATTTTATGTCAGGCCATTCCAAATGGAGCACCATAAAAAGAAAGAAGGAGAAGACCGATAACGCGAGAGCAAAGGTCTTCACAAAGATAGGCAGAGAGATTGCCGTTGCCGTTAAAGAGGGCGGACCCGACCCTGCAGGCAACTCAAAGCTCAAGGACGTTATTGCAAAGGCTAAGGCCGCAAACGTTCCCAACGACAACATCGAAAGAATCATCAAGAAGGCTGCAGGCGAGGGCGGCGGCGATAACTACGAGGAAATCATCTACGAGGGCTACGGTCCCTCAGGCGTTGCAGTTGTTGTTGAGGCACTTACCGACAACAGAAACAGAACTGCAGGCGACGTAAGACATTACTTCGACAAGTTCGGCGGCAATATGGGTCAGACGGGCTCCGTTATGTTTATGTTCACCCGTCAGGGAGTTGTTCTTGTTGACGGCGAGGACGTTGACGAGGATAAGATTATGGAGGATGCACTTGAGGCAGGTGCCGATGACGTTATTCCCGATGAAGGTGTGTTTGACATCAGAACCGACGTTCATGCGGTTGCAGACGTTTCCGAGGCACTTACAAAGCTCGGCTACACCGTAGTTTCCGCTCAGCCCGAATATGTTCCCTCCACCTACACGGCTTTACAGGGCGACGATATCACCCGTATGGGCAAGATGCTCGAAATGTTCGAGGACAATGACGATATCCAGGCTGTATGGCACAACTGGGAAAACGAAGATGATTATGAATAATATATTTCAGTTCTGTCCCGACAAAACCGAGGTATTCTTCTCATTTTTAGAAAACCCTCTTACAATATCGTCAATTTTCTGTCAGATTAATCTGCCTTTTCTTGAAAATCCCATTACAGTCCGCTGGTACGGTGTAATTATCGCCTTCGGTCTTACCCTTGCCGTTCTTTTCGGCGGCAGAAAGGCATACGTGTGGAAGATGGACATCAACAAAATGCTTGACGTTCTCATCTACGGTGCCGTGGGCGGAATACTGGGTGCCCGTCTTTACTACGTTTTCAGCAAGTGGGATTACTACAGCATCCACACGGACGAGATTTTTCAGATATGGAACGGCGGTCTTGCAATTTACGGCGGTCTTATAGGCGGTATCATTGCGGGGCTTATAGTATGTAAAATCGAAAAGCTCAATATTCTCAATCTTCTTGACCTGTGCGGAATGAGCTTCCTTATCGGTCAGGGCATCGGCCGCTGGGGCAACTTCGCAAATCAGGAGGCATTCGGCACAAATACCGATTCCTTTATCGGTATGTATTCCGTAAAAACCGAAGCTTACCTTACACAGCTTGTAAACTCGGGTACGGATTTAATCGTAGACCCCTCGAAGCCCGTGCACCCCACCTTCCTTTATGAATCCCTGTGGTGTATTATGAGCTTTATAATTCTTTATATTGTATGTCAGAAGTTCCGTAAGTTCTCGGGACAGCTGTTCCTCGGCTACGGTCTGCTTTACGGCATGGAAAGAGCAATCGTTGAGGGTATGAGAACCGATTCCCTTTACATAGGCGACACGAATCTCAGAGTTTCTCAGCTGCTTTCTCTCGGTCTTGTTATAGTCTGCGGAACTCTTCTTGTGGTGCTTACAATCAAGTACACAAAGAACCCCAAGCCCATAGAGGGTGTTGACTATTATAACGAGATTCCTCTTTACCGTCACAGAAAAAAGGCTGCAGAGCTGAAGAATGCCGTTGAAAAAATCAACGAGGAATTAACCGTCCTTAAGGCTAAAAATGAAGCTCAGCTGCTTACAAAGGCAGAAGCAAAGAAAATTGCAGCCCTTGAGGAAAAGCTTCAGAAGGCACACGAGGACCTTTCCCGTGCCGAAGAAAAGGTAGCCGTCCAGGACGCAAAAAAGGCTGCAAAGGCAGCTAAAAAATCAAAAGCATAATTCGGTTTTTAAGCCGAAAAAGGAATTCCGCAAAACTAAGGAAGGGGCGGGGTTTCCCCGCCCGTAAAAGCTACAGATTATTATAACGGGAGGGGGCGAATGAGTGTGCCGCTTCCGGTGGAAGATAAAGGCACACGAATGAGGTGAGAAAACAAGGAGTATTGCGAAGTGCTCCAAATAAGCAAGACGACTATGTTTCCGAGGGACCCCTCCCCTACAAAAATATTTCCGTTATCTCCGGATTTCCGAAAATTATTTAATCGGGAGGATAAACATATGTATTTTCTCGGCATTGACGGCGGGGGTACAAAAACCACCTGCCTTGTAACTGATGAAAAACTGAACGAAATATACCGCACCGTGGGCTCCTCGGTTAATTTCTATTCCGAGGGTCTTGAAAAAGCACGCTCCAATATGAAGGATATGCTTCTTAATATCCTTAAAAATACGGGGATTTCCCGATTTGACGGTGTGTGTATCGGTTCCTCCGCACTCTTCGGCAGAGCAGACGAAAGGACGAAATCCGCCTTCTGCGACGGTGTTTTCGACTGCGATAATATAATAATGGATTCAGACCTTTTTATAGCCCTCAAGGCTACGGAAAAGGAAAATGCCGCAGTGATTATTGCAGGCACGGGCTCTATGGCGGCAGGCAGAAATGCCGACGGTGAAATCATCACCAGGGGCGGCTACGGTTACATTTTAGGTGACGAGGGAAGCGGCTACAGAATTGCCCTTGACGGTATCCGTGCGGCTGTCAGAAGCCTTGACGGCACGGGAGAAAACACCCTTCTCGGTGATATGCTTCTCTCTTTCTCGGGCGTTAATACCAAGGAAGAGCTTGTTGATGCCTTTTATTCCCCCGAAAAGGACAGAAAATCCATAGCCGCATTCTCCGTAAGTGTGTCCCTTGCCGCGGAAAAGGGAGATAAAACAGCACTCGGTATATTGAAAAACCAGGCAGAGCTGCTTTCCCATACTGCAAGGTCGCTTGTAGGTGCAATGCCCGCAAAGCCCTATGTTTTCTTATACGGCGGTGTTTTCCAGCACTCGGAAATTTTCAGAAATCACTTTGCCTCTCTTATGGGGGATATGGTGTCCTCCTGTGAAATCACGGCAAGAGAGCCTGTATACGGCGCATGCATTGCCGCAAGGGAGCTTTTCTTATGATAACCGAATTTATCTGGGATTTCGACGGTATGCTTTTTGATACGTACCCTCACACGACAGCCGCTCTCTGCGAATATTTCCGCCGTCACGGCAAAGTTATTGACCCCGATGAGGCATTCTCTCAGCTGAAAATCAGTATCCGCAAGGCATTCCGCCACTTCGGTATGACCGAGGAGGGAGAGAGGGAGTTTTATGAAATCGAGGATGACCTTGATTTTGCCCCTCAGGGCTTCCCTTATAAGGGTGTGCCGGAAATGCTGTGTTACGTTTCGGAAAACGGCGGAAGAAACTATCTTTTCACCCACCGCGATAAGGTTGCAATTCAGTACCTTGATAAGTACGGGCTTACGCCTCTTTTTACGGATTTTGTTACCCGTGAGATGAATTTCCCCTTCAAGCCTGCGCCCGACGGGATAAAATATCTTCTCGAAAAGCACTCCCTTGACCCGAAGCGCTGTCTTATGCTGGGTGACCGTGAAATTGACTGCCTTTCAGGGCTTAAGGCAGGCACCACCGCCCTTCTCTTTGATGAATACGGCACTCTTAAAAATTCAAAATATACCTTTTATGAAACCACCGTCGACGGAGTTTTTCGGAAGGTAAAGGAATTGATGAAATAAACCACGCCGCCTGCAGGCTTTTTTCTGCAGGCGGATTTTTTGTGCTGCGGCCCTGCCCTGAAGGAGCTGCTGCCCCTTTACGGAAAAACTGTTGGTATATACTTTCAATAAAACAGTAAAAATTTACAAAAAATTTTGTGATTTTATATAATTTGTAAAGCCAAAGCCCTTGACTTTTCGGGCATTTGATTATAAAATAATAGGGATAATGCGGGCAGGAGAAAAATGCGGTATTTTTCTCAGGCTTTTAAATAGATTTTTACATAGATTTTATTTATTGCATTATTACTGTATCCTGTGCCGAACGGCACATTAAATAATAAAATTTGAAAACAGGAGGTGTATCCATCACAATGCAGGTTTCTATTGTTGTTGCAATAATAATTGCAGCCGTTGCTGCCGCTGTCTTCGGTGCTGTCGGATTTGTTGTCGGCGGTATCTACAGAAAGAACAAGGCTGAAAAGGCCATCGGCTCCGCAACGGAAGAGGCAAAAAGAATTATCAGCAACGCTCTTACCACAGCCGAAACAAAAAAGCGTGAGGCTATACTTGAAGCTAAGGACGAAATCCATAAGGAAAGAACAGAGCACGAAAAGGAAATCAAGGAGAGAAGAAACGAGGTTCAGCGTCAGGAACGCAGAATGATCCAGAAGGAAGAAACTCTCGATAAGAAGACCGAGGCTCTCGAAAAGAAGGAGGAGGTCCTTCAGAATAAAATCAAGGATGCTGAAACAAGACTTGAAGAGGTTGAAGCACTCAAGAGAAGTCAGTTTGATATGCTTGAAAAAATTTCAGGCTTTACAAAAGAGCAGGCTAAAGAATATCTCATAAAGAATCTTGAAGGCGATCTTGTTCACGAAAAGGCTCTCAAGATTATGGAAATCGAGCAGCGCACCCGTGAAGAGGCAGACAATCTTGCCAAGGAAATCATCACAACGGCTATTCAGCGCTGTGCTGCAGACCATGCTGCAGAGGCAACCGTTTCCGTGGTTGACCTTCCCAATGACGAAATGAAGGGAAGAATCATCGGACGCGAGGGCAGAAATATCAGAACACTCGAAAGCATTACGGGTGTTGACCTTATTATCGACGATACGCCCGAGGCAATTACGGTTTCAAGCTTTGATCCCGTACGCCGCGAGGTGGCAAGGCTTACTATCGAAAAGCTTATTACTGATGGCAGAATACATCCCTCAAGAATTGAGGAAATGTATGAAAAATCCAAAAAAGAGGTTGAAGCAACCATTAAGTCTACCGGTGAAAGAGCTGCTATTGAGGCAGGCGTCAACGGTATTAACGGTGAGCTTATCAAGCTTCTCGGCCGACTCAGATACCGCACGAGCTACGGTCAGAACGTTCTTAATCACTCTCTTGAGGTTTCATACCTTGCAGGTCTTATGGCATCGGAGCTCGGTGTTGACGTAAAGGCAGCCAAGAGAGCAGGTCTTCTCCACGATATCGGTAAGGCACTCGACCACGAAATTGAGGGCACTCATATTTCTCTCGGTGTTGAATACGCAAGAAAGTACAAGGAAAAGGAAGAAATCATCCATGCAATCGAGGCGCACCACGGTGACGTCGAGGCAAAGAGCCTTGTTGCTGTTCTTGTTCAGGCAGCGGATGCTGTTTCAGCAGCCCGTCCCGGTGCCCGCAGAGAAAATATCCAGAACTATATCAAGCGTCTTGAGCAGCTTGAAGAAATCTCTACCTCCTTCCAGGGTGTTGACAAGTCCTTTGCAATTCAGGCAGGCCGTGAAATCCGCGTAATGGTCAAGCCCGAAATGGTAAGCGACGATCAGATGGTAGTTCTTGCAAGAGATATTTCCAAGAAGATTGAAGAAGAGCTTGAATATCCCGGTCAGATAAAGGTTCATATCATCAGAGAAAACCGTGTGTTTGACTACGCAAAATAAAACCTTATCTCCCGGAGAAAAAACTCCGGGAGTTTTTTAAAGTAAAAGGTAATAAGTAAAAGTGAATAGTGACACTGTCGGAAGACACTTCGTGTCTTGAATTATACATAGAAAAAGGTAATTTATGAGAATTTTATTTGTCGGGGACGTAGTGGCCCCTCAGGGATGCGAGCACTTAAGGCGCGTGCTTCCCTCCTTCAGAAAAGAGCAGAGAATTGATTTCTGCATAGTTAACGGAGAAAACTCTGCGCAGGGTAACGGGATTCTTCCCGGCTCCTGCGATTATATACTTGACTCGGGTGCAGATCTTGTCACCACGGGCAACCACGCTCTGAAGCGTGCTGAAATTGAGAAATATTTTGAAAATGACAATATTCCGCTTATAAGACCTGCCAATTTTCACCGCACCGCCCCCGGAAGAGGGTATTATATCCTTGAAAAAAAGGGCATGCGTCTGGGAGTTATAAATCTTATGGGCAGGGTATATATGGATGCTGTCGAAAACCCCTTTGACGAGGCACAGCGCATAATCGGTGAAATAAAGGCTCAGGGCGTAAAGAGCATCCTTGTGGATTTCCATGCAGAAACCACCTCGGAAAAAAAGGTAATGGGCTACTTCCTTGACGGAAAGGTCAGCGCGGTGCTCGGCACTCACACCCACGTGCAGACTGCCGACGGCTGTATTCTCCCTCAGGGTACGGCTTACCTTACGGATACGGGTATGACGGGTGTTATTGAATCCGTTCTGGGCGTGGAAATTTCCTGCGCCTCACACAAGGTTATTACGGGACTTCCCGTGCATTTCAGGAATCCCGAGGGACCCTGCAAAATGGAATGTGCAGTGGTTGAAACCGACAACTCAACAGGAAAGGCTGTTTCGATTGAAAGCTTTATCATCAGGTAAAAAAATAATAGCATTGCTGCTCTCGTTTATTCTTGTGCTTTCCTTTTCCGGATGTACGGATACGGGTGAGGAGCAGACGACGGCTCCCGAGGAGGAAGAGCTTCCCTCTATCCCCGGGGGAAGCCTCAGTGTTCCCTATATAGCCTCCGATTCACTCAATCCCTATTTTGCGGAAACTCTTTATAACAGCACGCTTACCTCTCTTTTGTACCGCAGTCTTTACACACTTGATACGGCATTTATGCCTCAGAAGGATATTGCGGCTACAGAAAGCATTTCGGGAAAAATTCTCAGGGTTTTCATAAATCCCGACCTTGTTTTTTCCGACGGCTCTCCCGTGACTGCCGGGGATGTGTGCTATTCCTTTGACTGTGCAAGAGCATCAGTGCGCTACGGCACGGCTCTTTCCGGAATTTCCTCCTGCTATGAGGAGGATAAAACGACCGCAGTTTTTGAGCTTTCCCGTGCAGATTCCGATGTGCTGAATCTTCTCACCTTCCCCATAGTAAAAAAAGGCACGGCAGCGACCCGTGAAATGTATCCTGTCGGTAACGGCTTCTATCAGTTCAGCGAGGACGGCATCCGTCTGACCCTCAAGGCAAATCTCCGCTACTCGGGTTCTCTTCCGGAAATCGGTACCGTAAGACTTACGGATGTAAGCCGTAATACCAATCCTGCCAACCTTGTTGCCACAAACGAGCTTGATTTTTATTACTCCGATCTTGCCGACTCCGACGTGTCGGGAGTAAACTGCTCCTCAACGGGCGTATATCTCAATAACCTTGTTTTTATGGGCGTAAACCATTATAACGTAAACCTTGTGCTCTCTTCCTTCCGTCAGGCACTCTCTTACGGTATTGACCGCCAGACCATTGCAGAAAGTGCCTTTATGGGCTATGCAAGAGGTGCCGCCGTACCCTTCAATACCTCTTGGGGGAAATATTCATCATCTCTTTCAGCCTCTGCCTTATCGCTCGGTGCAGACGGTGAAAAAACTCAGGAGCTTCTCTCCCAAAGGGGCTTCGGTGAGGGCGGACATCCTCTTGACCTGACACTTCTTTGTAACGAGGGCAACGCCTTTATAAGAAATGCAGCCAACGAAATTGCCGCGGCTCTTAAAGCTTATAATATAAACATCACAATCCGTCTTCTGAATTCCGAGGATCTCCGTAAGGCAGTCAGCGAGGGGCTTTATGACCTCTATATTGCAGAAATCAAGCTTCCCGCAAATATGGACCTGACGGAATTCTTCAGCTATGACGGAAATGCCGCCTACGGTATAGATTTCAGCCATCTTACCTGCCATGAGGAATATCAGCGCTACAGAAACGGAGAAATCACCCTTGACGATTTTATTACCGTTTTCAATAATGAAATGCCCTTTATACCCCTTGTCTACAGAAACGGCAGATTCCTTTATACAAGGGACGTTATTTCCGAGCTTTACTGTGCGGAAAACTTCTTCTTTACCGGCATCAATAATCTTAAATTTACGGGGAGATAAGCTATGATTTTTCCGAAGCCGAAGCATCTTTCTTCTGACAGATATTTTTCCTTCAATGAAAAAATAACGGTAAGCCTTAAGTCCTCAGAGGGACTTTCTCCCGCACCCGTAAGCACCGTTTTCGGGGACGTGCAGGGGGAGGGCTGCCTTGAAATTTCCGTTTTTCTTGATGAAGCTACGGGTGAGCTTTCAGCGGAAGCCTATAGAATTCTTCTGTCGGAAAAGGACGGAGGGCTCAGTGCTTCCCTTTATTCCGCCTCGGACAGAGGACTTATAAGAGGTCTTTTTGCGCTTAAGCGTATGGCGCTTAAAAACGAATTTCCCGTGGGTGAGCTCACCGATTATCCCTCCTTCCCCGTAAGAGGCTATATTGAGGGCTTTTACGGCAAGCCGTGGAAAAGCAGCGAGCGTCCCGGAATGCTCCGCCTTATGGCGCTTTTCGGTGAAAATACCCATTATTACGCTCCCAAGGACGATCCCTATCACAGAAATAAATGGAGAGAGCTGTATCCCGAAAGTGAGGCTGCTCAGCTGAAGGCTCTTGTTGACGAGGCAGGACGGCTCTTTGTGGATTTTTATTACTGCATTGCCCCGGGACTCAGCATGAAGTACTCGGATGAGGCGGAGATTCAGGCTCTTGAAGCCAAAACCCGTCAGCTTTACAATCTCGGCATCAGCCGCTTCGGGCTTCTGCTTGACGATATTCCCTCGGATTTATTTTATGAGGAGGATAAAGCAAAGTACGGAAATGCCGTCAATGCACACGTGGAGCTTGTGGGGAAATACCGTGACTTCTTAAAAACGCTTTCTCCCGACTGCAGGCTTACCGTCTGCCCCACCTCATACAGAGGAAAGGGTACAGAGCCGGAGCTTGTTGACTTCGCTTCAAATATCCCCGCGGACGTTGATGTTTTCTTTACGGGAAGCGATATCTGCAGCAAGGAAATCACCCTTTCCGAGGCTCAGGTGTTTGCCGTAAATAATCTCCGCAGACCTCTTTACTGGGATAATTATCCCGTAAATGATGCCGAAATGTTTATGGAAATGCACCTGGGACCCGTTATCGGCAGAGAGCCTGAGCTTTATAAGGGCAGCGCAGGGCTTATTTCCAACTGTATGGAGTATTTCTGCTGCAACAGATTTCCCCTTATAACAATTGCTTCATATCTTTGGAACAGTGAAGACTACGAGCCTGAGGAAAGCTTCCTTGAAGCCGTGAATTTCCTTCTTCCCGAGGATGAAAGGGAAGCCTTTATTCTTCTTTCCGACCATTGCCGCACCGCCTGCCTGCACGATGAAAATTCAAGAATAATGGGTGAATATCTCTCCCGTGCGTCCGTAGAATTTCAGACGGGCAACTTCGGTATGGCCGTAGATACCGTAAGGGAATACACCGGAAAAGCCGTAAGGGCTTATGAAATATTAAGAAAAAACAGCGAAAAGCCCTTATATAAGGAGCTTTCCCGCTGGATAAAAAAATTCGGTCTTATGTGCGAAATCATGACGCTGTCCCTTGACTTTCTTGAGGGCGCGGATGTAAGGGAAGAGCTTGAGGCTAAAATGTCTGCATACAACGAATCCGCTACGGTGCTGACAAGCTTCTGCTTCAGGGAATATATAGAGGGAGTGCTCGGTAATGCTTAAGGATAAATACTTTTATAAGACCTTTTTCAGTCTTTATCTTGTTGTGGCACTGCAGAATATTATTGTATTCAGCGTAAACCTTGCCGACAGCATAATGCTCGGCACCTACAGCGAAATTGCAATGAGCGGTGTATCGCTTGCCAATCAGATTCAGTTCCTTCTTCATATGTTTGTAAACGGAGCTGCTAACGGTCTTGTGGTCATTGCCTCCCAGTACTGGGGAAAAAAGCACCTTGAGCCCATAAAAAAGGTATTTTCCGCCGCATTCATAATGGGAGCCGCAATGTCAGCGGTGCTTATGGCTGCCGTGCTTATATCTCCTGCAGGAATTCTGGGAATTCTTTCCGATGAAACGGAAATTGTTTCGGCAGGTGCCGAATATATTAAAATTATGGCATTTTCCTACGTGATTTTTGCCGTAACCCAGATTCTGATAGCACTTATGCGAAGCGTTGAGGCGGTCAGAATCGGCTTCTATACCTCTGTGCTTGCCCTTATTTTCAACGTAAGCCTTAATTACTGTCTTATTTTCGGAAGACTCGGCTTCCCCGAAATGGGTGTTAAGGGTGCTGCCGTAGCAACCCTTATCTCCCGTGTGGCTGAGCTTATTGCTTCGCTTATTTACGTGTTTGTCATTGACAAGCGTCTGTCCCTTAAAATCAAGGACGCTTTCAGCCTCGAAAGGGCTTATTTCAGGGATTATGTAAAGGCAGGGCTTCCCCTTATCGGCTCGGGCGGCTCGTGGGGAATTGCCATGACCGTACAGACTGCAATTATCGGAAGATTAGGTGCCGCCTGTATCGGTGCCAATGCCGTTACCGCTCCCGTTTTTCAGGTGGTGTCCGTGCTTTATGCCTCCTCCTCCAACGCCTCAAGCGTGCTTATCGGTAAAACAGTCGGTGAAAACGACGTGCCGAGAGTAAAAAAATACGCAAAAAAATTGCAGATTCTTTACATAGTTATAGGACTTGTGTCCTGCGCCCTGCTTCTGCTTTCAAGGGATTTTATAATTTCCGTTTATGATGTAACCCCCGAAACGGCAGCCCTTGCCGCTACATTTATCAACATTCTTTCGGTTACGGTTATCGGCTCGTCCTATGAGGCTCCGTGTCTGTGCGGTATTGTTTCGGGCGGCGGCGATACAAAATTTGTATTCAAAAATGACATAATTTTTATGTGGTGTATGGTGCTTCCCCTTGCATTCCTCTCTGCCTTCGTCTTCAGCTGGCCTGTCCCCGTGACATTCTTTATCTTAAAATCCGATCAGATAACGAAATGCCTGGTTGCAGTCGTCAAGGTAAACAGATATAAGTGGATACGCACCCTTACACGATAAAACATAATTCGCTGTCGTAGGGGAGGGGTTTCCCCTCCCGTTACATATCATTTGTAACTTTTATTTCAAAAATAACAACTCTCTGAATCGGCAGGGAAGTGCCTGCCACTTACTTTGCGTGCAACAAAAAATCAGGTGATATTATGGCAATTGAAAAGGTAATCGAATATTTTGAGTCACTCGGTCAGGCTCATAAAATAAGGCAGTTTGACGTGTCCTCCGCAACGGTGGAGCTTGCCGCTCAGGCACTCGGCTGTGAGGGAGCAAGAATCGCAAAAACTCTCTCCTTTCTTGTTGATGACGCTGCCGTTCTTATTGTTACGGCAGGTGATATGAAAATTGACAATTCCAGGTACAAGGCATTTTTCCGCACAAAGGCAAAAATGCTTTCCCCCCAGCAGGTTGATGCCCTGGTAGGCCACTCAATAGGCGGTGTATGCCCCTTCTGTGTGAACGAGGGCTGCAGGATTTATCTTGATACTTCCTTAAAGCGCTTCGATATCGTCTATCCCGCTGCAGGAAACGCTCAGAGTGCAATTGAGCTTACTCCCGAAGAGCTTGAAAAATATTCGGGTGCAATTGAGTGGATTGACGTCTGTAAGGCGTAAGATGTTTTTTTGTAACTTCGCTGTCGGAGGGGAGGGGTTTCCCCTCCCGTTACATATCATTTGTAACTTTTAAAAGTGAAAAGGGGGGCGGAAAAGCTCTGTTCCTGCCCTGAAAGATAAATTCCGGAGGTGTGTTTGTATGAGTATTCTTATCGCTGTTCTTTTTGCAGGCTTTGCCGTATCCTACGGCTGGGGAATCCGCGGATTTGTAATCGGCGGTGAAAAGGGAGCGCTTCTCCCGGGTGCCCTTATGGGTATTTCCGTTGCATATTTTGCAATGGGTGAGCAGGGTAAGGATTTCTGGATGTTCTTTGCCGCTGCAGGCGCTCTTACGGTGTTTTACGGCGGTACGGAAACCTACGCCCAGACAATGTCCTTCCTTCTGTCCCGTGACAAGGAGGGTCCCTACTTCAATCAGCTGAAAAAGGGTGTCATCGGCATATTCCTGAAGGGTGCGCTGTGGTTCTCTATCCCCGGCTTTGTTCTCGCACTTTTGCCTTCGGCACTTACGGGAGCCTATAAAGCATGGGAGGTAATACTTCTTTTTGCCTCCTTCCCCGCGGTATCCTTCATCGGCACAAAAATCTTCAACGTCCCCTATGACAAGGCAAAGGGCATTTTCCCGAAGCTCTATTTCTCCCTTGACCGGCGTGAGGAATGGGGAAGCAACGTTATGATAATCCTTGTTCTGACGGTATTTTCCATTGTAAAAGGGGATTTCTATGCCCTCGGTGCAGGTGCAGCCGGCTTTATTGCGGGCGGCGCAGGCTTTCTTATCGGGCTTGTGCTTTATGATATTCAAAGACGCCACGGAGATAAAATTTTCGGAAAGCGCCTTCAAAGCAAGGGCTATATTGACGGCTGGAAAATTATGGAGCACGCCTTCGGTGCCTTCGCCGGCGGCGGACTTATGCTCTATTTTGCCCTCACTTCTTCGCATTTCATTAAGGTGTTAAGAGGGGTAAGCCTTACGAATCTGCCTCTTGTAAACGATAAATATCTCTGTGCCTCAGTCTGCCTTGTGCTTATGTGCCTTACGGCATTACAGTACCCGATAAGTACCCTGCTCGAAAAAAAAGGAAAACACATTGATATCAGCGTTTTCGAGCAGATTGAAAGACCCTTATGGTCGGCAGTCCCCCTTATTTTCATTTTCCTGGGCTCTCCCTCGGCAGCAGCCTTCGGTACCTTCGGAACGCTTGCCTTTGCCCTCTGTGAGAAGTGTGCGGTAGAGTGGTACGAGCGATCCGCATATAAAAAAATTCTGCGCTTGCCCTTTAAGCTTCTCTGGGTTATTCTGCCCTTGTGGTTCTTCTTCAATATTATGAAAATAAGCCTTTTTGATACGATGCTTCTTTATACCCTCGGCTATACGGGAGCCTGCGTAATGTATTCCTTCGGCCCCGACAGAATAAAGGCTTTTCTTAAAAAGGAAGCGGACTTCAGCCGTGCCTTCGGCTCAGGGGTAACCGTTACGGGACATCTTATCCTGCAGAGCGCAATTTTAGTTTATTTTTCATTAGGCTGACGGGAGCAGAGCACATTACGGTTTCGCTCGTCGCCTTGTTCCGCATAGCTTCACACTCATTTTTGAAAGGCGTCAGCCTTCCTGCAAATTCGTGCATTGCTACACGAAAAATCCGACGGCAGAAACTCTTCGACCTGCCAAACAGAGAATTTTTTGTTTTGGCAAAGCCGAAGAACGCAGGAATACTTCCGTATTTCAAGTGATGAGGCAAAGTCAAACGGAAAATTATCGTTTGTCAGGCGTGATGGGTTCTACTCCCGCCAGCCTAATTCTCCATTGACTAAGCTGAAATAATTTGATATAATTATTTTATACGGATTTTTTCCGTAATGTCAGTTCGTAACCATCCTGACAATAAACAAAACTAAGGACGTATAAAAAATGAATAAGAAAACCCTGTTTTACGTGAAGGCGGCATTAATCGGTGCCCTCTATACGGTGCTGACCCTTTTAAGTGCCTTTTTCGGGCTTGCTTACGGCGGAGTGCAGTTCCGTTTTTCGGAGGCTCTCACAATTTTACCGCTGTTTTCTCCGGCTGCCGTGCCGGGTCTTACGGTGGGCTGTATCGCAGCAAATATTTTCAGCTCCGTAACACCTCTTGACACAGTTGTCGGCTCCCTTGCAACCCTTTTCGCGGCGCTTCTCACAAGGAAATTAAGGCACGTGCGGGTGAAGAATTTTCCCCTTCTCTCCTTTCTTTTCCCCGTTATTTTCAATGCCGTTTTTGTGGGTGCGGAGATTGCCTTTGTTTCGGGAGAAGCAGCATTTTTACCCGTATTTTTTATGAATATGCTTACAGTCGGCCTTGGTGAAGCGGCAGTTGTTTTCACCCTCGGTACACTCATTTGTAAATTTTTCAGTAAAAATGACCGTATAAAGGGGCTTTTGTCCTGACGGCGGCTTTTTTAAGGCGGCACACCGCCTTTATATTACACGGCACACCGTGAAAGAAGGTAAATTATGAAAAAAATACTTATTGCAGATGATGAAGAGCTTATAAGACGTCTTGTAAGCGATTTTCTGGTTCAGGAGGGCTATGAGCCTCTTGTAGCGGTTGACGGGGACGAGGCACTCGTAATTTTCAATGAAACCCCTGACATCGCACTTATGATTCTTGACATTATGATGCCCGGCACAGACGGCTGGGAGGTATGCAGAAAGGTAAGGGAAACCTCACAGCTTCCCATAATTATGCTCTCTGCACGAAGCACCGAGTTTGACCAGCTTACCGCCTTTGATGCAGGCGCCGATGACTATGTTACCAAGCCCTGCAGTCCCTCCGTGCTTATGAAGCGTGTTGCCGCACTTCTCAGAAGGGGATCCGGCAATGCAGAGGATGCAAGTGTAATGGCAATTGATGAGCTGAAGCTTGATTCCACCGCACATGAGGTATGGCTTGACGGCAGCAGCATAAGCCTTACCCTCAAGGAGTACAGTATTCTTCAGAAGCTTCTTGCCGTCCCCGGACGTGTTTTTACCCGCGAGCAGCTTCTTGATGATATATGGGGCTTTGATTTTGACGGTGACGTGCGTACCGTTGACTCACATGTTGCCCGTCTTCGCACGAAGCTCGGCGACTGGGGTGCACAGCACATAAAGACTATATACGGTGCAGGCTATAAGCTTGAGGTGACCAAGGATGCGTAAAAAGAATAACGCCTCGGAAAAAGTAAAAACCATCAGAAGACAGAAAACAATCACGGCGAGGCTCATGAGCAGCATCGCTTTGATTTTTTTTATTGCGGTAAGTGTAATTACACTTGCCTATAATGCTCTGCCCGAATGGGTATATTACCTGAATCCCGCAACAAGACTTTATTTTGCCGCGGATGAAATCACAAATGCCTACGGCACGGAGCAGTTTGCCGATACCCTCAGGGACATCGAAAAGGGCTATGACTCCAATATTGAAATCTATACTGCGGATGACCGCTTCATTTATTCCACGCTTGATCCCGACAGAATGTCGCTTCCGCTTAAAATATCCGATGCGGGAACCGTGGATTCCAGATATAAGCTTACCTACAGCACCTCTCAGGGTGCTGTCACGGCAGGAGATAAGGGCTTTCTTATCAAGACCTATGACGGCGGTAATATTGACGTTGACTTCCTTGTCTGCTATTTCCATCTGCCCGAGGGTGAGCGAATTGAGGTATGCATGCAGGTAAGCCAGGTTATTTCCACCACAAAAATCGACTTTATCGTTGCCTTCGGCTTCCTTATGTCCGTTCTGTTTATCGGCTTTACCATACTTATTTTCTATTTAAGAAAATTCTCAAAGCCCATTGACAATATGTGCGAAATTACGGGACGAATGGCAAAGCTCGACTTCTCGAAAAAATGTCCTCCTACCAAGCTTGTTGAAATGACACAGCTGTCCGAAAGTATAAATACCATGTCGGATGCCCTTAACGGCGCACTTACCGACCTTAATGAGAAGAATGCCAAGCTTCTTAAGGATATCGAAAACGAAAGAACAATCGATAACCTCCGTCAGACCTTTATTTCGGGTATCTCCCACGAGCTCAAGACCCCCATCGCAATTATCCAGGGCTATGCCGAGGGTGCAAAAATGTTCTACGATGCAGGCAACAGTACTGCCGGTGCGGAATATCTTGATGTAATTCAGGAGGAAACCGTGCGTATGAACAATATGATTATGCGCCTTCTTGAAATTACGAAGTATTCCTCGGGTGCCTATGAGCCTGTCCGTGAGAACTTCAGCATCCGCGATATGGTAGGGGACTGGTATGAGAAGAATTCCGTCCTCTTTGATGAAAAGGGCATTACCGCAGTAAATGACATAAATCCCGATTATATCGGAAACGGTGACAGTATAATTCTCTTCTCTGTTATCAATAACTATCTTTCAAATGCGGTTTCCCACATAGACGGTGACAGAAAAATTGTCTGCCGTGCCGAAAATCTCGGTGACCGTTACCGTGTTTACGTGTTCAATACGGGTGCGCCCATTGAGGAAAAGCATATTGATAAAATATGGGATTCCTTCTACCGTGCGGACAAGGCGCTTTCCCGCTCTCAGGGACGCTTCGGCCTGGGTCTTGCAATTGTTGCCTCAATCCAGAAGCTTCACAATCAGACCTACGGTGTTGCAAATACGGAGGACGGTGTCGAATTCTGGTTCGACATCAAAAAAGCAGAATAACTCATCAGACCGACTTCATCCGGAGTCGGTTTTTTCTTTTTTTCAAACTGTATAAAAAATTATAAAAAATTTTGGTAAATCTGCACCCTGCTATTTATATATTATTATATTGAAATATTTTAGGAATAATGGTAAAATAACTACAACTATAGGTATATAGAAATTTTCTTTGGTTAAGGAGATGTGAGAAAATGACTAAGTTAAAGAAATCACTCAGCGTGCTTCTTACTTTAGTAATGCTCTTCACAACATTGTGCTTCTTTGTGCTCCCCGAAACGGGCATAAGGGCAAACGCAGCCGCAGGTGCCGCAGTTTCCGTTGCAGGCAATGCAAATGCGTATAACAGGGTGGATGATGTTATCATCACCGTCCCCGAAACAATTTATATGACCCCCTCAGCGGGTAAATCTACGGGCGGTCAGTACTACGTAAATAACGTAGTTGATTCAACCGGTAAAGTTTCCCTTGAGGTTAACAGAGAAAAGACCACCGGTATAATCAGCATTTATGCCCCCGGTGCAACACATTTTGAGTTCAATGTTACCGCAGCAGTCGGTAATTACGGTGAGCCTGTAATCGGCGGTTCTAATGCGAATGCAAACAGTTCTTATGAAAAGAAGTGGGCATTTTCCGAGATTGATGCAGGCCGTCCTAAGGATTATATGTATTTTGACGGACTTCAGCTTTACCTTGACGGTACCGGTATGTCCGCAGGAGATGTTGCAGGTATAAAATGGGCAATTACTCTTACCTTCTCCGACGGTCATACCGCAACCTACTATGCATTCTCAACACTTTATGCACCTTGGTACACTCCCGTCGGTGCCGCAACACGAGCATACAGTGAAAAGGACAGAGCTATAGAGTCAAGACGTCAGTATTGCGCATCAATGGCTTGGATCTCCGGTATTCACGGCTATGTTGCTAATGCCGATGACTCTAAGTATTGGATCGCAGCTACAAATGAAACTCTTGCCAATGAAAGTGCTGACGTTACAAGCCGCGGTACATATTATGCAAGAATATCTGGCCGTTATATGGTACCTCTTATTACCGGTGTTGCTAACGGTGAAGATAATGAGGATAATGTAACATCCTGGCTGTCATCATCAAAAACAGGAGAAACCGTAAATGATGCAACGTTCAGATTCTTTAATCTGGAGGTCAACAACGGCGGTATTGTTGTTGCAGATGTGAGCCCTGTAGCTACAATGACGGTTGATACGAGCCGTTATTCAAACTTTAATCAGATTCCCAATCTTACCATCGGCTTCAATGCAACAGATACAGAACACAGCAGCGGAATATACTGGTACATTTCCGATTTTACAAAAATTGCTAATGATGCTACCAATGCCAGCGGAACATACAAGTTCTATAACTGGACAAAGGAGCAGTCCAGAGGCGATGTCGTAAATCAGGAAAGCGCATGGTTCAAGAACGGTGCAGAGGGTGTTATTATTTCAGGTTCTGTCAATAATACCAGCGCGGTAAATGTAGGACAGGAATATAACGGTATCTGGAACCGCAACATTGAAAAGGGTTCAGCGTATTATGACTATATGATCAAGGGTGCGCTTCACGCCTATAATGATTACAACCGCGGATATTCTATCAACTACGTTCAGCTTCGTGCAACAAACGTTGACAAGTCAGCTCTCCGTAATCTTGTTCTTCAGGCAACAAGTATCAACAGAGAAAACTACGTAAATGATTTTACTCATTTTGATATAGACATTGCAAATGCTGCTTATGTGCTCGGTAATCCCACAGCAACGGCTGCTGATGTTTCAACTGCAATTACACGTCTTCAGAAGTCAACAAACGGCTGTGCAGCAGGCGAACATCCCGGAAACTCCGAATGGGTTTGCCCCGGTCTTCAGATTGACGTTTATGCAAGAAGAAACCACGCTTCAAACGACAATTACGAGGTTAAGCACGATACTGTAGTTATCGGTACCAACACCGTTTACAGCTACACTCCCTCCGTTACTCCCGAAGCCAGAGCCGGCTACGATTTCAAGGGCTGGAATGCAGACAGAAATGCCTCCACAGGCAGCGTTCCCGCAAATATCAGCCTCTATGCAACAGACAAGAGCGTATATGCTATCTGGGCTATCAAGCAGTACACAATGACCTTTGATACACAGGGCGGTACTGCAATCGCTCCCATCACAAAGAATTACGGTGAGCAGATTTCAGCACCTGCAGCCCCCACAAAGACGGGTCACACCTTCGCAGGCTGGAACGTAACCTTCCCCTACACAATTCTCAATAACGTTACGGTAACTGCAGATTGGACCGTAAATAAGTACGTAATCACCTTTGATTCTGTCGGCGGCTCAGCTGTTGACAGTATGACATACGACTATAATGCTGAGATTACGGCACCTGCCGATCCCGTAAAGACAGGCTATAATTTCAAGGGCTGGAGTCCCGCTCTTCCCGAGAAGATGCCTGCAAACAACCTTCCCGTAAGTGCAGTATGGGAGGCAAACAATTACACAATCACCTATGACCTCAACACAGACGGAGTTGACGGCGCAGCACTTGGTGCGGGCGTTACCTCCTACACAATCGAGGACACAGTAACTCTTCCCTCTGCCACAAGCACAAACTACAACTTCATCGGCTGGGAGATAACCGCTGTTGAAAACGGCAACTGGGTAACAAAGCTTTACGAGGCAGGCGATACCGTAAGCGGTGTTTACGGTAACGTAACCCTCAGAGCAAAGTGGGACATCAAGAAGTATACCGTAAACTGGGTTAACTGGAACGGCATCGTTATCGAAACAGATACAGTCAACCACGGTGCATTACCCTCCTTTGACCAGACAGCTATCCCCACAAAGCCCGCAGATGCAGAATTCACATATACCTTCAAGGGCTGGGACAAGAGCCTTTACAATCCCGTAACAGAGGATATCACCTTTACTGCTCAGTATGAAAGCTCAACAAACTCCTATACGGTTATCTGGTACGATTCCGACGGAACAAAGCTCAGCGAGCAGACCTACCTTTACGGCGAAACTCCCGTTTATCCCAATGCCGCACCCACAAAGACTGACCCCTCGGGCAGACTTACCTATACCTTCAAGGGATGGACACCCGCAATCGGTACTGTTGAGGGCAACGCAAGCTATACCGCACAGTATGACAGCCGTGTAAACACCTACACCGTAACCTTCACCTACAGAGATAAGGACGGCAACGAAAAGACCGTTCCCATAAATGACGTTGAGCACGGCACCTCCTTCAGCTCACTTGTTCCCGCAGACTGTGCCGAATACTATAACGGCGCAAGCACAGGCTTTGATCACAGCCACTACAAGAGAAGCTGGAAGAATGCTGTAGAAGCTGTTACAGCTACAGCAGACTTCGTTGCAGAATATACTCTTCTTGATAACGTAACAATGTCCTTCACAGATGCATACAAGGCATCCGACTGTGAAAACACAGGTCTTAACTCAAGAGAATGTACCCATTGCGGATACAAGTATGAGGAAGAGATTCCTGCAAAGGGACACGACTGGAAGGAAGCAGCAGACTCCGCAACCTGTCTTGAAGCAGGCGTAAAGACCTACACCTGCTCACGCTGCTCCGAAACAAAGGAAGAGGCTTCTCCTGCAAAGGGACACAGCTTCACAACCGCTACTGCTGAAATCCCCGTAACCTGTATCACAGACGGCTATGCCTCTTACAAGAGCTGCGTAGTCTGCGGACTCTACTTCGGTGCAGACGAGGGTGCAATGTCTGAAAGCGGCAAGGCTGACACCTCAAGCTTCAAGGAAGAGGCTCAGGGACATAAGTTCACACTTACCGCAAAGGCACCCGCAACCTGCGAGGAAAACGGTCACGAGGCATACAACACCTGTTCAGTATGTAATCTCCATTTTGCAGCCGATGCCGGTGTTATGGCAGAGGGCGGAGAAACAGGACTTGACAGCTTCACAATCACAAAGCTCGGCCACAATTACAAGGGCGTAGTAACAGCTCCCACCTGTACGGCACAGGGCTACACAACATACACCTGTCAGAATGATCCGACTCATACCTACGTTTCAGCTTACGTTGATGCAAAGGGTCACACACCCGGCGCTCCCGTATCAGAAAACATAAAGGATGCAACCTGTACGGTCAAGGGCTCTTATGAAGAGGTTGTTTACTGTACAGTCAAGAATTGTACGGAAGGCGTTGAATATTTTGAAATCAGCCGTACAACAAAGAATACATATCTTCCTCACGATTTCGTTGAAATAATTGTTGACGGTCTTGAAGGACAGCTCAAGGCAGAAAAGACCTGCTACTCCTATGCAGAGTATTACAAGGTCTGCTCAATGTGTAAGAAGGAAATGTCAACAGAAACCTTCTTCTACGTTGACGGCGGCAAGCTTGAGCATACTGAGGCAGAGCCTGTTATCAGAAACAAGACAACAGCAACCTGTACTGCTCCCGCTGAATGGGATGAGGTTGTTTACTGTTCTGTTGAGGCTTGTCAGTATGAGATCTCCTCAACTCACGTAACAGGTGAAAAGAATCCCGATAACCACGCTGACCACAAGACAACCACAACAATCAGCAACGAGGTTCCCGGTACCTGCGTAAGCGAGCGTACATGGACAGAAACCGTTACCTGTAACGGCTGTACAAAGGTTATCAGCGTAATTGACAGAGTAGGCAACAAGAACGTTCTTAACCACGTTTCAGAGGCTGAGGGCGAGGCTTATATCGACACTCCCGGTACCTGTATCTCCGAAACCGTATGGAGAGTTGATACCATCTGCTCTGCTTGTAAGGATAAGACAAAGACCAGAACCTACAAGGGTGAAAAGAATCCCGATAAGCATACGGGCGGCACGGACGTAACAATTGAAAACTCCGTAGACGGCACCTGTATTACTCCCAATACATGGCAGGTTGTAACATGCTGTCTTGGCTGTAGCGCAGAGCTCAGCAGAATCGACAAGGAGGGCAACATTGCTCCCGATAACCATACAGCCGAAACCTATACACAGGAAGAAAATCTTGTTGCAGGCACATGTACAAGTGAAAAGACCTGGGACATCGTAACCTATTGCTCAGACTGTAACAAGGCTGTTGAAACAGAGCATAAGACGGGCGAAAAGGATCCCGCAAACCACTCAGGTGTAACAGAGCTTCGCGGAAACAAGGAAGCAACCTGCGGTGCCGAGGGCTACACGGGTGATCTTTACTGGGCATGCTGTGAAAAGCTCGAAGCAAAGGGTGAGATCCTTCCCATCGTTGCAGATCATACTCCCGGTGAACCCGTAAGAGAAAATGAAATTCCCGCAACAGAAACCACAGACGGCGAATTCGACAGCGTTGTTTACTGTTCAGTCTGCTCACAGGAGCTTTCAAGAGAGCACGTAATCCACAAGATTGAAAGAACAATCAGATTCGTTCTTAAGGATAAGACAATTGAGGTCAAGGCATTCAGCGGCGACACCGTAGAGGCTCCCGAAACTCCCGAGGTTCAGACAGAGGACGGCTTCTGGCACTACTTCCTGAACTGGGATAAGAGAATCAAGCCCGTTACAGGCGACGCAACCTATACCGCAATCTACACCGAGCCCTGCGATTACTCAGAGCTTGAAAGCCTTGAGGCTCAGCTTAAGGAAATCCTTGCAGACGGTACTGTAGATGAGGCAACAATCGAAGCAAACAAGGCTGAAATCGAAGCTACTCTTGCTGAAATCAAGAAGATTTATATGGACAGAAATTACCGTGATGTATCCGAACAGAACGAAATCACGGAGGTAACCGACAGAATCGAATCTCTTATTCAGGTTATCTGTCCTGACCTCGGTGCAAAGCTCGTTATCGAAGGCTCTCTTGTTCAGTACACGGGTCAGAATCTTGCCTTAAGAGCAGTAAAGATGCCCTCAGGCGTTGAGGTATTTGATGCAGAATGGACCACAACCGATGACAGCATCGTATTCTTCTCAAACGGCAAGCTTTACGCTATCGGCACCGGTACGGTTACCGTTACCGCAAAGCGCGGCAGCCTTACAGCATCAAAGACAATCACTATCGTTGAAGGCGGCAACACAAGAGGTATCAACTTCACCTCCGTTGACAATACCAGCATCATCCTTGAGGATGCATACCGGACCAAGGACGGCTCAATAGTATTCTGGTCAGACGATCAGCCTATCCGCTTCAGAGTTCACTTAAGCCCCAGCTTCCTTTATGAAAAGTATTTCGTTTACATAAACGGCGAGGCTGCTGAAATGGATATGGACGGCTATTACACCATACCCGCAAACTCAGGTGATGTACAGATTACCATCGCAGGCGAAATGATTGACACAGGAGCAGGCGAGGGTCCCACAGTCACAAAGTGGTCCTTCTGGGATTGGCTTCTGAGCTTCTTCAGAAAGATAGGCGATTTCTTCAGAGGACTTTTCAGCTGAATATAATATGAAACTCTGTCTGCAGGGCATACCGCTCTGCAGACAGTTTTTTTGTTCTGCACGGATTCCGCTTTTCCGTGAAGAGGGGGCTTACGTCTGTAACACGCCTGCAGAGTTTTGTTCTCTTTGCATAAATTATGATTTAATATTTTGTCAGTATATATTATTTATAATTATTATTTAATTGTTGAAAATATTAGTTTTATATGATACAATGACTATAAGTATTATTGTCTTTAAATCCAAGATATGTTAGGAGACGAACACTATGCGTACAACCAGAAAAGCTTTAAGCATTTTCCTTTGCTTTGTAATGCTTTTTACAACCTTCTGCTTCTTCCCCCTTACAGGGCTTGACGTGAAGGCTGATGCTGAAATCATTACAAGCGAATCCGACAGAACTGCTTTTTATGCTCCTGAGGTTATTTATCTTTACCCCAGCGCAACCTCATGGAGGGCAGCTACTGCAACCTCATTCCAGTACTATGTAGGAAATACGGTTGACGTAACAGATATCTACAAGACACCTGTTACCAATACTGTAGCTGCAACTACCGGTACTCTGTATTTTGCTGCAGAAGAGGGTATGAGTGACGTAAAACTTTCATACACCTTCCAGAACAGCGCAGGTGCCGAAATGCAGGGCGGCAGCGTGGACTATACTATCACCGCAAAGGATGGCTATTATGAAATAGCAATTTCCGGCGGTATGTCCCCCGAGCTCGGTGCCGGGGAAAACGGCTGCTACATCGTATGGAATCTTCAGTACACCAACGATATCGGCGAGCATAAGGCTGTTTTTGCGGTTTCTTATGTTTATAAGCCCTATGTTGTACCCTACGGTGCCGTTGCAAGAGTTTATAACACAAGCGGTGTTGTAAACGTAAGCAATGAAAATATCACGTGGGTAACGGGTGTTCACTCCATTGATGCCGGTGCTGCAACCGCAGCTGCTCTTTATCCTTACTTCACAACAGTAGCCGCAGGCAAGGATGCGGGAAAGTTCGGCTTCTCTCCCTTCCTCAGCAAGAATAACAAGGCCTATGTTGAAACAAGAGCGGTTTCTGGTCAGGCTCCCGTAGAAAACGGCGGCTATCACGCTGTATTCTCCTCAGATGCCTCCGAGGTTGCATATTTCTATGCAGGTCAGTCAGGTGCTCCCATGACCTCAGGCTATCGTGCCGACCAGACGTGGTTTACAAACTCCAATACCTCCGAAGGCTCTGTCAAGCCCGATATCTATACTGTAGGTGCATTTGACTTTGCGGGCTCATCCTCCGTTGCCGTTTCAAACGCAACTGCTCAGGTAACTCCCACAAGACTTGGTCATATCACAATTGATATCAGCCGTTACTCAGATCTTAACCAGATCCCCAACCTTGCAGTCGGCTTTATGATGACCAATACCGAAATCCGTCACGGCGGTGGTATTTCCACAGGCGGAGCAGCCAAGGGCTACTGGAAAATCGGTGAAGCAACCGATTATGTAAGCGCTGCTACCGGCATGTATGATGACGACCCCTCTCAGATGGCTGCTCTTAACGGTGTAGCAACCGTTTTTGCAGAGGCTCAGAACATCAGCTTCCCCACAGCAAACGGTATCAAGTACGCAGGTGCATGGAACAAGACTCTCGATAAGACTCAGTCCTCCAAAAAATATTCCGTAAAGTCCATTGTCAAGGTTGATGACATCGGTGAATATGAATACACCGTAACGGCAGCCGCAGTAGGACTTAACACAACACAGATAGACAAGGCATCCCTTCGTCAGGCTGTATATGAGGCATCCTCTATTCTCGGTGCTCTCGGTACAAAGAGAAACGGTATGTCACTCTACTTCTCCGCAGCAGCTGACAGCGCATGGAACACATTTGCAAATGATTACATAGCTGCCTACAAGGTGCTTACAAGACTTGATGCAAGCGCAGAGGAAGTAACAAATGCAGAAAATGCTCTTGTTGATTCTCTCACTGAGCTTATTACAGGTAAGTCAATGAAGGTTCTCTTTGATGTGAACTATGACGGTATCAGACCCAACCTTCTTGCTGTTGCAAAGGAATATTCCGCAGAAGGCTTCTCAATTATATATAATCCCGCAACTGAAGCATATGTTTTCAATGGTACAATCAACGAAAGCTCACGTAACTTCATTTCCGACACCTCCATTGACGAGGGCTCATATACCGCATCTGCAATTTATATGGGCGGTACACGTACCGTAGCTCAGGGTGCTACATCCACGGTTGCTCTTGAATTTTTCGCAGGCGACGATCAGCTCGGCAACCGTAAGTCAAACGATATGTACGGCAACGGCGGTACCTTCACTTATGACATCGACCCCGCTTCTGCAGATGCTATCAGTAATTTCAGATTATGGTTCTGGGTTCAGAATCAGTATCAGAATGCCGTAAGCTTCGGTAACTACTCCTACAAGCTCAAGCTCGAAAAGGGCAGCACGGCTACTGCATATTCACCTGCCGCAAAGATTCTTGACGGCACAACCTACGGCACTCTTCCCGTTCCCTCCCGTGAAGGCTATACCTTCGGCGGCTGGTATGCGGACAAGGCCTGCACAACCGAAATTACCGCTGAAAGCGATATTTCCGCAAGAGTTCTTTATGCAAAGTGGAATCCCAATGTATATTCACTTTCATTTGATAATCTCTTCAATCTCAATGCATGGGCAACCACAGGCAACAGCCTCGTAACAAAGAGCGGTGCCGCAAGCGGCAGCAACGCAAGCTATGACAGTGAGTCTTCAAGCGTAACAATCGTTTCCGATGAAAAGGAAGGCGAATGCTTCACATCCTACGAACGTACAGACTACAGCCTGAAGATTCAGCCCAATACAAAATACAGATTCTCGTTCAAGGTAAGCGACCGTAACAACGTCGGTAAAACAATTGTATTTGCTTTCGTTTATGATGCAGACGGTAACTGGATTGATACAGATGTTGCAAGGAGCTCCATGAATGCTACAAACATAGGTGAGGGTGAATTCTATGTTGAGTTCACAACTCCTGCAAATGCTGATACCTTCCGCTGCCGTTTCGGTACATACAGCGGTGATGACGGTGCAGTTTCCGTTGAGGCAACCTTCTCCGATGTAAAGCTCGTTGAGGTCAATGCTTACAACAGCACTCTTGAAATCCGTGATACCGAAAAGACCTATGCTTACGGCACAACCTACGGCAGCCTTGCCGAAATCGCCCGTGAGGGTTATGTATTTGACGGCTGGTACACAGGTAAGAACGGTACAGGCGAAAAGATTACTGCAGACACTCCCGTAAAGAGCGAAAACATCACTCTTTACTCCAGCTGGACTGCAAATAAGTATAAGGTAACTCTCAATACCAACGGAGCAGACTGGGGCGATGATAAGGAAATCACAGACCTTACCTATGACGTTGAGTTCACTCTTCCCGCAAACGATTACCTCAGAACGGGCTATACCTTCGCAGGCTGGTCAAAAACTCCCGACGGTGAGGTTCTCTATACCGACAAGCAGACCATAAAGAACGTCACCGCTGACGAAGACGGCAATGCCGTTCTCTATGCAGTATGGGCTCCCAACAAGTTCAATGTTCAGTTTGATGCAAACACCGGTACGGGTACAATGGCTCCCGTTCAGGTGGCTTATGAAAGCGGTGCACCCCTTCCCGAATGCAAATTCGAAAAGACGGGCTACAACTTCGTAGGCTGGGCTCTTTCAGGTGCAGGCAACAACCTCATCACTCCCGCTCAGTACAGCACGCTTACAATCACCGCAGGTGAAACAATAACTCTCTACGCAATATGGAGTGAAAACACCTACAGTGTTACTTATGACGGTAACGGCGGTGTCGGTAACAGCTCTACTCAGAAATTCTTATATTCCCATGAGTTCGAGCTTCCCAAGACCAACTTCACAAAGACCGGCTACATTCTTGCAGGCTGGTCCGATGCTCCCGACGGAGAAATGCTTTACAGCGCAGGTCAGAGAGTATCTGCTCTTGTTACAGAAAATGACGGTGCTGTCACACTTTATGCAGTGTGGACACCCGTAAGCTATAAGATTAAGTTCTCAGGCACACCCGGTACCGGCACAATGGATGCAATTACCGCAAGCTATGACGCTGAAGCAGTGCTTCCCGCAGGCACCTTCACAAGAACAGGCTACCACTTCATCGGCTGGGCAACTGTCGCAGGCGGTGCGGTTGTATATGAGGCCGGCGATAAGGCTCTCAATCTCTCCTCCGAGCAGGACGGTGAGGTTACCCTCTATGCCGTATGGGAGCTTAACACCTACGAGCTTCTTCTGAAATTCCGCGGAGCAGACGGTGTTATGACCGAAAAGACCGTATATGTAGCACACGGCGGCTCGGTTGAAAACAGCAGCATTGAAGGCTTCAGCCTCTATCCCAGAAGCACAGGCACAATGCACTTCGTATTCACGGGTTGGAACACCGACACAGGCGCTCTTGAAAATATCACAGGAAATATGACCGTTCAGGCAGGCTACGGCAGCATCGTTGACTGTAGTCTTTCAACAGCAACAACTCCCTCAACATGCTCAGTAAAGGGTAAGGAAGTAACAACCTGTGCATACTGCTCATACGTATCCGAAAAAGAGCTTGAGCTTGCCGAGCATACCTATGATGCAGGCGTTATCACCAAACCTGCTACATGTCTTGATGACGGCGAAAAGACCTTTACCTGCTCAGTATGTAATGAAGCTGATGCCGGTCACACAAAGACCGAGCCCGTAAAGGCTGTTGGCCATACCTTTACAGATAAGCCCGAAACACCCTCTACCTGCGCACAGCAGGGCTTCGAGGCACACCGCTTCTGTACGGTATGTAATAAGGCTTTTGCTGTAGATGCAACAATCTGGACTGCAGAAGAATTCACAGATTACCTCAAGGATGAGGTTCCCCATGAAGAGGGTCCCGCGGCTACCTGTACAACAGCACAGATCTGTACTGTATGTAACACGGTTCTCACAGAGGCTCTCGGACACAAGTTCACAGTAACCTATGAAGCATCAACAAAGGTTGACTGCAGCACAACAAAGGGTAATTACACAATAATAAGAACCTGCTCAGTCTGCGGCACCGTTGAAAGAGAAGACGTTATAAATGACTTCCTTCCCCATAGCTTCAGAATGGAAACAATAGATCCCACATGTACTGATGCCGGTTATGACCTTCACATCTGTACTGTATGCGCTCACGAGGAAAAGGATAATTTCGTTGATGCACTCGGTCACAATGACGAAGGCAACGACTGGACAGAAAAGACTCCCGCAACCTGCACAGAGGACGGTGAAGAGGTAATTCTCTGTAACGTATGCGGCAAGCCCTCTCAGACAAGACCTATTGAAAAGCTTGGTCATACATCAGGCGATTGGGTTGTTACAAAGGAAGCTACCTGTACCGAAAAGGGTACAAACTCCCACTACTGTTCAGTATGTAACGAGGTTTACGAAACAGAAGATATTCCCGTAATTCCCCATACCTACGAATGGGTAACAATTTCAGAGCCTGACTGTACAACAGACGGTATGAAGCACAATAAGTGCTCCTGCGGTAAGGTTCTTTCAACTCAGGTAATCCCCATGCTCGGCCACAACAAGAACGGTGAAGCAACCTGTGAAGAGGATAGCGTATGTCTTCGCTGCGAAACAGTTCTCAAGGCTGCTCTCGGTCATGACTGGGACAACGGCCGCATCACAAAGGATCCCACCGAAACAGAGCTCGGTGAAAGAGAATATATCTGTCTTCGTGATCCTGCTCACAAGAAGTACGAAACTCTTCCCTACAGAGTTGTTATCGTTCTTCCGGAAATTCCTGCTGACGGAACCTATAACCTCGACGCAACAGAAACACTTTACCTCGGAAATATCCACGATATTGTAACTGTTGAAGAGGGTATTGCTTACACAGTAACCGTTGACAACGAAAACATTCTTACAATCAATGAAGACGGTTATATGATGGCGGTTGCAGACGGTGACGCTGTTATTACCATTACAACAAATGACGGAAAGTATCAGAAGCATCTTCCCGTAACTGTCAGAACCTATAAGACAATCACCTTCGACGTGAACGGTGTTCTTACAACCGTGAAGTCTTACGTAGGTGAAAGCTTTGAAACAATCGAGGTTGAATCCTACGAGGATGAATACGGCTACATCCGTTCCTTCAAGGCATGGCTCCTTGACGGCAAGGCTCTTACAGACTTCACCTGCACGGGCGATATGACACTTGTTGCACAGTTCACCTCATCCTGCGATTATGCAAGATTCGATAAGATGGCAATTGTGTTCGAGGGACTTATCGGCGGCTACTATGACAATGCTGACCTCATCACCCTTAACAAGCAGGCTGTTGAGGATGCAAAGGCTCTCATCGCTGAGTTCCGTGCTGACAGAAACATCAGAGATAGCGCAGAGCAGGGCAGAGTTGATGCTGCTGCAAACCAGATTTCAATTGTAGTTGCAAAGATTTATCCCGAAGAGGGCGCATCAATCGAAATCAGAGGCGCAAGCGAATGTCAGGCAGGCTCCTATGCAGACGTTACGGCTATTCTTCAGCCCATCGGTCTTGAGCTCGCAGACGGTGTATGGACATCCTCCGACACATCAATCGGCTTCTTTACAAACGGCAGATTCTTCGCAGTAAGAACAGGTACAGTTACTCTTACGGTAGCAAGAGGAAACCTCAGCGCTTCCGTTGAAATCACCGTAACAGCACCTACAGCCGCACGTGTTGTATTCTTTGATTCAGCGCTTACAAACGCTCACTACATCTTAGAGGGCGGCTACGTAATCAGAAAGACAACAAACCTCTTCTGGGCAACCGATGCTGATATCAACTTCAGAGTTATCACAGACGGCACCTTTGAGGAGTACGTGGTATTTGTAAATGATAAGAAGGTAACACCCGATATCACCGGCACCTACACCATTCCTGCAAACACAGGTGATGCTCATATAAGAATTGAGGGTATGGTACCTGATTATACAGATGAAAATCCCGATACAGCCGAAAAGGTTTCAATCTGGGATCTCATCCGCAACTTCTTCAGGAAAATCGGCGATTTCTTCAGAAATCTGTTCGGTATGTAAAATTAATATCGGAGGCTGTAGAAATACAGCTTCCGATTTTTTCTGTTTATATTGACATTTTTCGCAATATGTGTAAAATAGAATTTGCAAATACTTAAAGAAAATATTGATAGAGGAGCGCAGAACATAAGTATTGCGGAGGAGTCAACGGCAGGACTGTGAATCCGCAGGAAAGGGGACTGCGCCGAGAAAAAGCATTATGCCGTACCGCTTTTTCGGAAAACGGGAGAATATTTCGTTTTCTGTCACGTTTGTGGAGAGCTATCTGACTTTTCAGGTTACGACTGTTTTTCACAGCCGTAGCCGTATTTTTTTCTCTGTCATATTTTCAGAAAAAGAAAGGAATGTTATTATGAACACACGCAAAAAGCTTCTCTGTATGATTATTGCACTTATGTTCTCCTGCTTTATGCTCATTACAGCAGGCGCTACGGTAGAGGATCCCGTTGCTGTAGCACCCGATGCAGATGTAACCGTTGAGGCAGACGCAGCTCTTACAGAGGAAGAAACCAAGGAAGGCACCGATTTACCTGCCGAGGATTCCGTTCTTACAACAGGCACGGAGGAATCCCCCGTATTCTCAGTTGACGTTGACGGTGAGGTAACCGATTATGACCTTACAGACGGCGATTCCGCTGCAGCTTACGTTGATGCTTATGCAGACAACCTTACAAATGACCCTGCCTTCAAGACACACATTGAAGCAGCACTCACTAAGGTACGTGAAAGCATCGGCTCCTACGCTACATGGGCAGCTCTTCTTGCTCCCGTTATCGCTATTGTGCTTGCTCTTATCACCAAGGAGGTTTATTCCTCTCTTATTGTCGGTATCGTAGTGGGCGGCTTCATTTATGCAGGCGGTAACTTTGAAACAGCTATCAACCACGTTCTCTTTGACGGCTTCGTTGCAAGCCTTTCCGACAGCTACAATATGGGTATCATCATATTCCTTGTGCTTCTCGGCGCTCTCGTTGCTATGATGAACAAGGCAGGCGGCTCCGCAGCCTTCGGACGCTGGGCAACTGTTCACATCAAGTCCAGAGTAGGCACACAGCTTGCAACAATCCTTCTCGGCTGTCTTATCTTCATTGACGACTACTTCAACTGCCTCACAGTAGGCTCCGTTATGCGTCCCGTTGCTGACCGTCAGAAGATTTCCCGTGCAAAGCTTTCCTATATCATTGACGCTACAGCTGCTCCCGTTTGTATCATCGCTCCCATTTCATCATGGGCTGCAGCAGTTGCAGGCTTCGCAAGAGGAGCCGGCGCAGACAGCGGTATGAGCCTTTTCGTTCAGGCTATTCCCTATAACTTCTACGCTCTCTTCACAATCATAATGATGATAGTGCTTGCATTTGCAAAATTCGATTACGGCCCCATGAAGCTTCACGAAATGAATGCTCAGCTTAACGGTGACCTCTTCACAAGCGGAACAAAGGTTGAAGGCAACGATGCAGAAGCTAACCCCAAGGGCAAGGTTATTGACCTTATTCTCCCCGTTGTTGTTCTTATTATCTGCTGCGTATTCGGTATGATTTACTCAGGCGGCTTCTTCGAGGGTACAGGCTTTATTGAAGCATTCTCAAATTCCGATGCATCCGTCGGTCTTGTTATCGGCTCCGCTATTGCAATCGTATTCACTATCGTTTACCTTCTTATAAGACGCGTTATCTCCTTCAAGGATGCTATGGCTTCTCTTCCCGAGGGCTTCAAGGCAATGGTTCCCGCTATCCTTATCCTTACCTGTGCATGGACTCTTAAGGCTATGACCGACAGCCTCGGCGCTAAGATCTTCATTTCTCAGCTCGTTGAAGGCAGCGCAGGCGCTCTTCAGGCATTCCTTCCCGCTATCATCTTCGTTATCGCAGTCGGCCTTTCCTTCGCAACAGGTACATCCTGGGGTACCTTCGGTATTCTTATCCCCATCGTCCTCAGCGTTTTCGAGGCAGGCAATCCTCTTATGATAGTTTCCATTTCTGCTTGTATGGCAGGTGCTGTTTGCGGCGACCACTGCTCACCCATCTCCGATACAACAATTATGGCATCCGCAGGCGGTCAGTGTGATCACCTCAACCACGTTTCAACTCAGCTTCCTTATGCTCTTACGGTTGCAGGAGTTTCCTTCGTAACCTACATCATCGCAGGCTTTGTTCCTCATTGGTATATCGCCCTTCCCATCGGTGCTGTTCTTATGGTAGGTACACTCTTCGGTATCAAGTTCCTTACCGGAAAGAAGGCATAAGAAAAAAGGCATAATCAACTGTTTTTGACACATAAATAATTTACGGGTATCTGCCGTGGCGCAGGTACCCGTTATGTTATATTTATACGAAAACAGAATCAAAGTCGGAGGTCGGAGTTCGGAATTCGGAGAATTTCCCGAGAGGCAGAAAAACATCGTAGGGGAGGGGTTTCCCCTCCCGTTCAAAAGGGTTGTTATTTTTTTACAAACGATAGTTACAAAAGTTATGTAACGGGAGGGGAGACCCCTCCCCTACAATAATAAATTAAGGGTATCAACCTCCAAAATGTGGCTGATACCCTTTTTTATTACTGTGCGTCAAAGACGTTGAATTGTGCGCCGTTTATTCGCTTCTTAATGCTTCTACGGGGTCTTTCTTAGCTGCGATGGAGGAGGGGATAAGACCGGCAACGAAGGTAAGCGTCACGCTGATTGCCACAAGAGCAACAGCAGCACCCACGGGAAGCTGAGCTGCTGCACCTGTATGTGTCAGGTACTTAAGCATCAGATTTATGGGGATTTCGAGAAGCAGCGTGGTCAGAATACCGAATACACCGGCACCAAGACCTATGGTTACTGTTTCTGCGTTGAAAACTCTCGAAATATCGCCCTTAGAGGCGCCGATTGAACGAAGGATACCGATTTCCTTTGTTCTTTCAAGAACTGAAATATAGGTGATTATACCAATCATAATTGATGATACAACAAGGGAGATTGCAACGAAGCAGACAAGAACAACAGTAACGATGTTAAGCACGCTTGTGATGGTGGACATAAGCATACCGATGATATCTGTAAGTGTTACCGTGTAGCCAAGGTGTCCCTGCTCAACCATCTTTTCGTTGTAGTAGGCAGTCATTGTATTTATCTCATCCTTAGCCTCGAAGGACTTCGGATAGAGGTAAATGGAGGAGGGAGCATCAACTGACGAATAACCGATAGCGGCATTTGTCTTTTCAAGTGAGCACTGAGCATTGAGAGTATCAATGTAAGCCTGCTTGAAAGCGATTACCTGCTCGTCGGAAAGGAAGCCTTCCATAAGCTTTTTCTTAAGGTCTGTCATATCGCTGAAGTCAATGAGGTCTGCGATATTGAGGTTAAGAATATCAATCTGTGAAAGGTCAATGCCCTCCATAAGACTCATAAAGGGAGTAAGGTCAAGGTACTTGAAATCAATAATTGAAAGGTCAATATCGGCAAGTGAGAAATCGTTTACCGTAAGGTTGGTGAATTCAAATCCCGTAAGCACGTCCTTGTCGGGGTGGGAAAGCTGTTCCTTTACAATTTCGGAGTTAAGCGTAGCCTCAAGTGCATAGTCCATAAGGTCTGTTCTGTAGCCGATGCTGCCCATACCCGTTGACATAATGTTGTTGGGATCGGGTCTTAAAATACCTACGATATTGATCTGTAAGCCCTGCTCAATGAGCTGCTTTACATAGTAGATATTGTTTCTCTGGTCGTTCCAGAGGCCTGTTTCCTTATCCTTTACGAAATACTGATGATTCAGAACAAGTCTGAACTTCATATTCATAATATCGTCATAGGTGTACTGATCAACGATAGCGGTATCCATTTCACCGCCGGCAGCCATCATATTGACCATATCCTCCATAAACTTGGACTGATCCTTAAGACCTAAGGCGTACATAACCATTTCGTTGATTTCGTTGTTCTTGTCAACAATAAGAACAACCTCGTCATAGGCTTCGGGAAGACGACCCGTTACAAGCTCATACTGCTGGGAGAGAAGCTCGTTGTCACCGATAAGCTCAACCCAGGAGTTTGTGATAGAGGAGGAGAACATATTTGTCATGGAGCCCGTCATTGTTGCCATTGCTCCCGTCTGCTGAGTTGAGCCCATAAGGGTGTCAAGCATTGCATTGGGGTTAACCTGAATAATACCCGCTGAAGTGTCCTCCTTGTAGATATTCAGGGGAGTTTCATACTTATACTGAATATCATTACAAAGCTCGTCGAATCTGTCGCGGTTGTCTTCAATATACTGTCTGTATGATTTAAGGTTATTGGCGGTGGACTGTGAAATGAAGGTATTAACCATTTCCGTAAAGGTTGAATTTACGTAAATCTGGTCAAGGTCGTGGTCCGTTTCCATTATTGAGGAGCCAAGGTCCATAAGGGCGCCCATAACGTTATTCATATCAATTGCTTCCTTTTCAACGGAAACGGGCATCGCAAGAAGAAGGTCATTCTGCATCTTGTCGATGTAGTTTTCAATACCCGTTGAAAGGGCAAGAACAAGAGAAATACCGATGATACCGATACTGCCTGCAAAAGCTGTAAGGAAGGTTCTTGCCTTCTTGGTAACAAGGTTACGAAGAGATAGGGAGAATGCCGTGCCCATTGACATAGAAGGCTTCTTGCCCTTCTTTTCCTCTTCTATTCTCTTTTCCGTTTCAGCCGCTCTGTCATCCTCTGTGGGATTGAAGGGATTTGTATCGTCTGTGATTTCACCGTCAAGACAGCTTATGATTCTTGTGGAATACTCGTGTGCAAGATCGGGGTTATGAGTAACCATAATTATGAGCTTATCCTTGGAAATTTCCTTGAGGATTTCCATAATCTGCACGCTGGTTTCCGTATCAAGAGCACCCGTGGGCTCGTCGGCAAGAAGAATATCGGGATTGTTTATAAGAGCACGGGCAATGGCAACTCTCTGCATCTGACCGCCCGACATCTGACTGGGCTTCTTGTAAATCTGCTCACCGAGTCCTACCTGCTCGAGTGCCTTTATTGCTCTCTCTTTTCTTTCCTTCTTGGAAACACCCGAAAGGGTAAGAGCAAGCTCAACGTTTGCAAGCACCGTCTGGTGGGGGATGAGGTTATAGCTCTGGAATACGAAGCCTATAGAGTGGTTTCTGTAGGTATCCCAGTCGCCGTCCGTAAAGTCCTTTGTGGATTTTCCGTTGATTACAAGGTCACCCGAGGTGTATCTGTCAAGACCGCCTATGATGTTAAGCATTGTGGTCTTACCGCATCCCGAGGGACCGAGAATTGCAACGAATTCATTTTCTCTGAAGTTGATGTCTATACCCTTGAGGGCACGTACCGTAGTATCGCCCGCAACGTAATCTTTTACAATTTTTTTCAGTACAAGCATTCTGTTAATTCCCTCCCTGATTATTTCTTCTTATTATTCTTCTTTTCGGCCTGCTTTCTGGCCTTTTCGTATTGCTTCTGAATCTTAAGCTCGTTCTTGCGGGCCTTCTTTTCTGCAGCAAGTTTTCTCTTCATAAGCCTTTCCTGAGCCTTTTCGTCGGGAAGCTTTGCGCCGGCTGCCTTTTCAGCCTTCTTGTCATTAAGTATAACAGCCTTTTCCTGACGGGCGATTGCACGCTCACTCTTGGGCTTTTCAGCCTTCTGAGCCTGCTTTGCCATAATTTTAAGTGCCTCCTCCGTGTAAACGGAGTTTGTAAGCTCGGGACGGGGACTCACGGCAGGGGCCGGCTTTACAGCCGGTTTTGCGGGAGTTAAGGATTCGGTGAAAAGAATTTCGTTTTCACTTTTTTCTCTTACGGGAGCCGCAGTGCTTACGGGAGCCTCGGTGCGTACGGGAGCCGCAGTGCGTACGGGAGCCGCAGTGCTTACGGGAGCAGACTTTTTCGCAGGCTTATTTGCCTTCGGCGTCTTTTTCTTCGGTTCATCGGTCATACTGTCAACCGCAACACCGCCTGCCTTTATGAGCTTTTTGCTTTCCTCGGCTCTTCTCTTCATCTCCTGCTTCTTTCTGTGTCTGAGCTTAAGCTTATCAAGCTTGCCGGAAACAGAAAGGATATAGAAGGCTAGAGCTAAAAGAGCGATAACGGCGACAACGATAAGAAGCTTTGCCGTTGTTGAAAGCTCGAATTTTTCTTCGTAAATAATCGTGGGGATTTCTTCATTCTCGTCAGGTATTTCCGCAACGGGCGGATCGCTGAAAAGCAGGTCGCAGAGCCATTCGATTATTTCATCGTTTGTCATATTCTTGAACTTTTCCGTGATGTTGCCCGCATACATTGCGAACATATCGGGCATACCCTCTGTGGAGGAGCCGCCCTCACTGCCCATAAGACCTGTGAGAAGACCGCTGTTTTCTTCCATTGAGATTGCGGTCACGAGATATCTTAAAATCGTAAGGAATACAGCAGGTGCGTCAGCCGTGATATATGTGTACTGAGCGTTGGTGCCGTTTGCAATTCTCTTACTTGTAAGTGCCGTGGGAGTACCGAGTGTGCCGAGAGCCTTTATGTCAAGCTCGGGGAGCTTGATTCCGAGATCCATATTCTTTGTAAGGTCACCTACAAGGGAGCCTATATCCGTTTCGCCCATATCCTTGAAGGCATCTGAAAGCATATCACCCATTCCTGCCGTATCAAGCATATACTTTACGGGATAGAGCATATTTTCGATAACACCGTTCATAAGCCCGGAATCCATAAAATAAACAATGTTGGGAAGTATTGCGCAGGCAGTTTTTACGGGAGAAGCCGCAAGACGGTCAATAAGACCCGTCACGGGATCAAGAATATCGGAAATAACAGCTGCTGTTCCGGCACCCGTCTGATACTGCTGATATGTCTTTATATCCTGGGGATTACAGCCCAGAGCCTCTAAAAGAGGAATTATTGCGGTGTTGTAGCCGTCCGAGCCCGGAAGAGTGATGCTGTCCATAACCGTTACGTTCTGACCTGCAAGCACGCAGGAAAGAAGGGGGATAAAGGGAGTAAGCACTCTTGTTACTGCTCTTTGGAAGCCTGCCTTGTCACCGTCATAGAAGCCCCATGAAAGATAGCTGCCCTTGAGTCTTTCCCAGGAATTGAAGCGGTAGAGCTGCTTTGCGGTGTAGGGATAGTATTTATTTATGGAGTCTGCAACACCCTTGGGGGTTACATCCATTCCCAGAAGTGCGAAGAGGGGAGCCGTTTCCTCTGTTCCGATAAGTGAAAAGATGCCGACAACAAGCTCCGTCACAAGGGAGTTAGAGTAAAGAGCCTTCTTTATTTCTCCTTCTATTGTGCCCTCAGGGTCGGATTCCTTTACAAAATCCGTAAGAAGAGGGTCAACCTTGTCAAGGTACTTAAGATAATCGTCAGCCGTAAGCGTGGGAGTGTAGCTGACAAAGGTCTGTGTGATGCCGGGGTATACCCACTGATAATTATTTGCGGGAGCTGCCGTCATGGAGAAAAGCGAAACGATTATTCTTATAAGCTCGCCGTTTGTTTTGCTGAGAAGCGGGTCGAGCATTTTCAGCATATCGCTGCCGCCCATAACAGCACCGAGGCTGTCCTTGTTGAGCTTTACGGTTTCAAGCAGGAAATCCATAATAACAACAAAGGCTGATGCTCTGTCAACGGTATATACACCGCCGTTTTCCGTTGCACATTCCGCTAATTTGCCGAGCTCGATTTCGGGAATCTGAAGCTGTACGTCCTCACCTAAAAGAGCGGAAAGGTCAAGGTTTTCAAGAAGCTCGTCAATATTAAGGCTTTCCTCAAGGTTCGCAGCTGAGGTGATAAGCTGTGCAATTCCGGGGATTGTAAGGAAGCCTGCAACCTTAAGTGAAATAGGCTCCAGAAGTGCATTGATTGAGTCTGTAAGCTTGCCCGAATCAAGGTATAACGCAACCTTGGGAAGTGTTTCCGTAAGACCGATAACGGGGTCGTCGAGAAGCTTATCAACAGCGTCAAATGCCATGGAAACGATGTTCTTTATGATATTGCTTCTGTTCTTTGCGGCAGAAGCGGCAAAGTCGCTGCTTGACATTATTCCGGGACAGTCAAGAGCCGTAAGAAGAGGAACAATTACATTCTGATAGCCGTCGTCACCCTGTATTGAAAGAAATGCATTGATTGAAACCGAGCCGGAGCACAGAAGTGCATTGAGAATGGAGTTGAAGGGACTGAGCATTGCCGCAAGAGCATCTGCGAATTCATCCCTTGAGGAAATCTTCCACTTGAAATTTTCCGACGCTTTGATAACTGCATTGAGGTCAGCACAGCCGGAAACCTTTCTGGAGATTGAAGGATAATCGTAAAGCGCCTTTGTAAGAGCCGCAGGAGAGATATCTACACCGATAAGCGAAAGCGCATCGGCATTTTCCCCGAGAGCGGAATATATTGCTGCAAAGATTCCGTTTACGGTTTCGTCCTTATAAAGGGTATCGTACAGCATCCCCTTTATATCCGTGTCCTTTCCCCCTGAAGCCAGCAGCTTTTTGATAAGGCTGTTCAGCTTCGGGATAACGGAATCCGTCTGCGCTGACGTAATTCCCTCGGGAAACTCCACAGCCCCTGCATTGAAAACGGTAAGGGGAGAGAAGGCAATTATAAATACAAGAACCGTTGCTATAAATTTAGTTAAGCGTTTCACGAATTTCACCTCTTGTTAATCGGGCATTGTTTCTGATAATTGATATTGCGGAGGATACCACAATATCGCGGATTTTTTCTATGGGGAAGGGCTTTTCATACATAATCGCATCCGAGCATACGTTGCCCGTCATGTCCACGATGATAAGCGTTGTGATGTGCGCATTATCGGGCGTGTAACCGAGGCTTACCATACGGTCAATGAGAGAACGGTATATATCTGCTATTTCGCTGTCATAGAACTCCGGGAGATGCTTTATGCAGGAGGACAGATTCTTTTCCATCACGGGAAGTATTTCCTTGTTTTCAATAAGAAAATCAATGTAACAGTTAAGAAATACCCTTACTCTTTCGTAAAAGTCCCCGTTTTCAAGCATCGGGTCGGAAAGCGTGGATTTCAGCACCGCCTTCATATACTCCGTGCTTTTGTAAAGAATTATCTGCTCGAGCAGATCGCTTTTATCCTTGAAATAAAGGTAAAAGGTGCCTCTTGCAATTCCTGCCGCCTTGACGATATCATCAACCGCCGTGGCATTTACCGAATGTTCTCTGAAAAGCGAAAAAGCAGTATCAATTATTTTCATCTTTTTTTCAAGCTTTTTGCTTACGGGAGTCATTGATATTGTTTTTCCTCTTCTTTATATTTAATTTATAATCATTAAAAAATACTTAAAAAATGACATTTTGTCATTTTTGATTTCTGCGCACAAAACAACACTCCGTCATTTTTCAGGCAGCTTAATTAGAATACCAAAAAAATGACAGAGTGTCAATATTTTTCCCTTATTTATATTATAATATTAATAAATATTTAACATTGCCCTTGTCGAAAACCGACAAAAAAGCCGGGACAGTCTGAAAACTCTTATTTGTCCGTGTGAACGTCAAGCTGAGGATAGGGGATTGAGATACCGTTCTTGTCGAAGGCATTTTTTACGTCCTTTATAAGATCAAAGTAAACGGTCCAGTAATCGTCAGCTCTGCACCAGGCTCTTACGGTGTATTCAAGAGCGCTGTCCTTGTGAGCGGAAAGTCTTGCGAAGGGTGCGGGGTCCTTAAGAACAAGCTCATGATTGGCGCAGACCTCTGTAAGCACCCTTTCAACCGTATCTATATCATTCTGATATGCAGCGGTGAAGGTAAGGTCAACACGTCTTTCCCCCAGTGCGGACACGTTTGTGAGGGTTGCATTTGAAATAGTTGAGTTCGGAACAATAATTCTTCTGTTGTCAACGGTGATAATCTTTGTATGGAAGATGCTTATTTCCTCTACAACACCTGCAATATCGCCCGAGGTAATAAAATCACCTGCAGAAAAGGGCTTGAGAACAAGAATAATGAAGCCGCCCGCAATATTTGAAAGAGATCCCTGTAATGCAAGACCCACAGCAAGACCGCAGGAGCCGATTACCGCAATCATTGAGGTCATGGGTACGCCCAGAATTGCCAGGGCTGTGATGCCGATGATAACCTTGATGAGAATACCTAAAACGTTGATTATAAGTCCTCTTGTGGATACGTCAATTTTGCCGAAGGCCTTTGATGCGGCAGCCTTTTTTGTGATAATGCCTGCGAGCTTGAAGCCGATAATCAGAAGAATCAGAGCACCTATGAGCTTTCCGCCGTAGGTTACGGCAAATTCCTGAAGAAGATTGATAAGATTCTTTACGTATTCGCCCGTTTCAGAAAAATTTGTGGGTATGTTTGTAATCCCGGAAAGTCCCTCCTCGAGATCCTGCACGATTTCGGCAGCCGTTGTGTTTTCAATTGAAAGAAGCATAATAAAAATCCTTTCCTTTGTTTTTAAGAAAATGTTATCATTATCCGCGACATTTTTCAACATATTTTTATTATTTTTCAGGAATATATTTTCTGACCGTCCCGGAAAGCCTTAAAAGGGCAGGGATATTTGTCAGCACCATAAGCGTATTGAATGCATCCGTCAGAAGCCACACGGTTTTTACGGGTGTAACGCAGCCGAGAAATGTGAAAAGCAAGGAGGAAAAAAGATAAAGCCCTCTGCATTTTTCTCCGAAAAGGTAAGCGGCTGAGGCTTTTCCGTACAGGCTCCAGCCAAGCACCGAGGCAAATGCAAAAAAAAGCACGGAAAGTGCAATGAAGGCCGAGGCACCCCTTTCTCCGGAAACGCTTCCCACCGCAAGGGAAACAGCCTCAGAGCCCGTAAGCGTCACAGCAGGCGGAGCCTCTCCCGTATAGAGCACCGTGATAATTCCGAGCGCCGTAAGTCCCAGCATAAGAAAGGTATCAATAAACACTCCCGCAAGCCCCAGCGTACCCTGAAAATGCGGATTTTCCGAGCTGCTTAAAGCATGTGCCGCAGGAGAGGAGCCCATTCCTGCCTCGTTGGTGAAAAGACCTCTTTTTATTCCCTGAGTCACAGCCTCCTTTATTCCGACACCCGTAATTCCCCCGAAAAGCGCCTTCGGAGAAAATGCGCAGACGAAAATAAGCCTTACCGCCTCAGGTAGATTCTTAATGTTGAAAAGGAGAACTCCGAGCATACAAAGCGTGTAAAGCACTCCGAAAAGAGGAATTGCCTTTTCTGCAAAGCCCGTGACCGCCCTTGTGCCTCTTAAAATAAAAAAGGCTGCGGCAAGGCATACTGTGAGGCCCGTCACAAAAAACGGAATACCGAAGGCCTCGTTCATAGCATATGCTATAGAATTCGACTGCACCGCAACACCTGTAAAACCGAGTGCAATTGTCGCAAAGAGCGAAAAAAGAGCCGCCAGAAGCCTGCCCGTGCGTCCCCGGAAGGCTCTTCGTATGTAAAAGGGAGTTCCGCCCTGCATGCAGCCGTTTTTATCCGGTTTTCTTGTGATAATTGAAAGCGAGGCCTCTGAATAAGCCGTAGCCATTCCGAAAAAGGCGGACAGCCACATCCAGAAAACAGCCCCCGGTCCGCCTGCTATTATAGCGGAGCCTGCCCCCACGATATTTCCGGTGCCCAGCTGTGCCGCCAGAGATGACATAAGAGATGCAAAGGGGCTGATGCCGTCAGAAGTACCGTTTTCCCGGGACAGCATATTTTTAAGTCCCCTGAAAAGAAAGCGCACCTGCACAAATCTCAGCCGTACCGTAAGAAAAATCCCCGTAACAAGAAGCGCTGCGGGAAGAATTATATCTGTAAAAAATTCCATAAAAATCCCCTCGGGAAAGTATATGCCCGAGGGGTAAAATGTATGCAAATCAGCCTATTACGGTTAATTTCTCCGTTGTAATCTGCTTGTCGGAATAGGTGCCCTCAAGGAGAATGTACTTGCCGATTGCAGGCACCGTATCGGTTTCCGTGAAGTGCATTGACCAGCTTTCGTTGTAATAGGGGTGCTGGATTGAGTTTGTGCTGAGTGCTCTGCCGAAAATTCTTATTGTCATATCCTTGAACTTTTCGGGGAACTGAAGCATATTTATTACCTGAACTCTTACAAGAGTGGGGCTCATGGTGGTCATATCCATAGCGAAGCCTGCATTCACGAAGCTGTCCGTAACCTCAAGGGAGATATCTTTGAGCCGGTATCCGTCAAGAGCGGCTTCGTTCTTTTCCATAGTGCCCGTAACCTTTACATAAGAGCCGGGCTCGGGAATTTCAGCACCGTCGGGCATTACGATTTCCCACTGATAGTCACAGCACTTTGTGTTGTCAGCATAGCCCCATACGTAGTAACGGGTAACGTCGGAATAAGCATCCGTAAGAATTGCAAAGGTACCGTCCTTGCTGAAGGTTTTTCCCTCGTACGAGGCACCGTTGCCGTTATAGAAAAGGTCAACGTAGGCAGAGTATTCCATCTGGTCAAACTTTTCCTTCATTCCTGTATCCAGCTCACCGTCGGAAAGAAGAGCATCCGCGGTGGGATTTGTAACAGTTTCCCCGTTTGCTTCGGTTTCTTTCTCCGCAGAGCCGCCGCAGGCTGCAAGGGAAAGAGCAAGTGTGAGTGAGAGTAAAAGTGCAAATATCTTTTTCATAATCATTTTCCTTTCCTTCCGATAAGGTAAAATACGGTAAATACAACAATATCAATTGCAACAATTGTGGAGCCGACGGGTGTTGATGCCATAATTGAAACAAGAATACCCGAAAGAGAGCAGACAACGGATACCGCCGCCGAGCAGATAACAACGCTTCTGAAGCTCCTGAATACCCTCATTGCAGAAAGAGCAGGGAATATAACAAGAGCCGAAATAAGAAGAGAGCCTACAAGATTCATTGCAAGCACGATTATAACCGCTGTGATAACCGCAATAAGAAGATTGTAGAGCTTTGCCCTTGTTCCCGTAGCTGTAGTGAAGGTTTCGTCAAAGGTCACCGCAAAGATTCTGTTATAGAAGAACACAAAAACAAGGATAACGATAACGGACATTGCAATGCAAAGCCATACGTCGGACTGAGAAAGAGTAAGAATAGAGGTGGAGCCGAAAAGTGTTGTACATACGTCCCCGCTGACGTTTCCTGAGGAGGAGAATACATTAAGAAGCAGATAGCCGATGCCGAGGGATGCTACCGACAGCATTGCAAGGGATGCATCGCCCTTGATTTTTGCCTTGCCTCCCGTTGCAAGAAGCACGATTGCCGCAATTACGGTCACGGGAAGTACAAGAAGCATTTCATTTGTAAGACCTGCAATTCCTGCTACTGCCATAGCACCGAAGGCTACGTGGGAAAGTCCGTCGCCGATAAAGGAAAATCTTTTAAGCACAAGCGTCACACCCAAAAGAGATGAGCACAGGGCTATAAGCACGCCCACTATCAGCGCCCTCTGAACAAAGGGAAACTGCATATATTCCGTAAGCTTTGATATCATTTCCATCATAAGGCACCTCCGGGCATACCGGTAAAGGTTCTGCCGATGTCAGTTTTTACATAGTCCTCTTTTGTTCCGAAGAAAAGGGGAGTGTGGCTTATATGCAGAATGTGTGAGGCATAATTTATCGCTGCATTGATATCGTGGGAAACCATAATCACGGTAATTCCGTCCTCGCGGTTGAGCTTTTCAATAAGGGTGTACATTTCTGCCGTTACCTTGGGGTCAAGTCCTGCCACGGGCTCGTCAAGAAGAAGCATCTTGCCCGTTGCACACAAAGCCCTTGCCAGAAGCACTCTCTGCTGCTGACCGCCCGAAAGCTCCCTGTAGCAGCGTTTGGCAAGATGGGAAATATTCATTCTCTCCATCTGCATCCGTGCGGATTCCTTCTGTGCCTTTGAATAGAAGGGGCTGATTCCGCATTTGTTGAGAAGCCCCGAAAGAACAATTTCCCTGACAGAGGCGGGAAAATCCTTCTGAACAAGCGTCTGCTGAGGAAGATAGCCGATTTCCGTCGGCTTTAAGCCGTCACCTGTTGAAATTTCACCGGACATAGGGCTTTTAAGCCCTAAAAGAGCCTTTATGAGAGTGCTTTTGCCTGCACCGTTTTCTCCGACAATGCAGAGATAGTCACCCTCATTCACCTCAAATGTGAGATGCTCGGTTACAATTTTTCCCTCGTAGCCGAGGGTCACGTCATTACATATAAGCTGTGCCATCTGTTTTTCCTTTTTTTGTTTATTTATGAAAGAGCTTTCTTGAGAATTGCAAGGTTTTCCGTCATCACTTCAATGTAGGAGTCCGCAAGACTGTCCCTTGTTACGGACTGCAGAGCATTGAGTACAAGAATTTCCTGATTTTTGTCCCCTGTGCTGTCCCTTACGGTATTTGCAACAGACCCGTCCGAGGTTTCCGTTATGAGTATGTGCGAAAGACCGAGAGCGTCAATTGTGTCTGCCAGTCTTTTTACTGTTTCAAAGCTTGCTTCGCTTTCAGCCGAGCAGCCCGAAAATGCCGCGTGATATGAAAGACCGTAGTCATTTATGAGATATATAAAGGGGAAGCGGTCGGCAAACACAACGGTATCCTTCCGACACTCGCCGAGTGCCGTGCTGTAAGCCTTGTCAAGCTTCTCAAGCTCAGAATAATACTTTACAAAATTAGCATTATATATTTCCTCATTTCCGGGGTCAGCATCACAGAGGACGTTTTTTATAATCTCGGTAAGGCGCATCGCATTCCTGATTGAAAGCCATATATGCTCGTCAGAAGCGTGGTTATGCTCCTCTCCCTCCTCGTGATGATGCTCCTCCTCACCTATAGCCTCAACACAGAAAAGACTTTCCTCAGGAAGATTTGTCATCATGGGAAGAAGCACGGAGGAGTCATTCTGCGAGGTCTTAAGCACCTCTGACACCCATTTGTCGCTTGTGCCGTCGGTATAGATAAATATATCAGCAGAGGAAATTGTGATAATATCCTTTGCCGCAGGCTGATATGAGTGAAGATCCGTTCCCGAATCCAGAAGCAATGTGATATTTACGTTATCTGCGCCTGCCGTAAGATTTCTTACCCAGTCATAATAGGGAAAAACCGTGCAGACAATCTGAAGCCCGTCGCCGGATGCCCCGCCTGTGCCGCCGCAGGCACAAAGCCCCGTTACGGCTGATATAAGAACAAGCATTAATGCCATTAATTTTTTCATCATTTATTTTACCCTTCCTTTATTCTGCAATCCTTGCAGCACCCGAAAAGTGTGGTGCTGTCAACCCTTACGGAAAAATCACTTTCACCCAGTATATCTGAGAGGAGCTGCTCACTCAGGGTGTGTCCCATATGAAGAAGCTTTCCGCATTCCGTACACTTAAGGTGCAGGTGGCTGTGGCATTCCTCGCTGCCTGCAAGCTGATAAAGAAACTGTCTTGAATTTCCCTTTACAAATCTCTTTACCGTGCCCTTTTCCACAAGCTGACCGATAAGACGGTATACTGTGCTTTTCCCGGGCGCATCGGGGCAGACTGCAGACAGCCTTTCCGATAATTCATCTATCCCCATAGGGGTATCCTTATTTTCTTCAAGAAAGGATAACAGAATATCCTTCTGGTGTGTATTGTACGTTGCCAACAGATCAACTCCAAATTGAGAATTACTCTCAAATTATTATACACATATTTATTTCCGTGTCAATAGCATTGAAAAAAATAAGTGTATGTGCTATTATAAATGAAACAATTTATTATGCCGGGAGAAAAAATGAGAAGAATTGAAATACTTGCGCCCGTCGGCGGTGAGGAGCAATTAATTGCCGCTGTCAGAAGCGGTGCGGATGCGGTATATTTCGGTGCCGCCTCCTTCAATGCAAGAAGAAATGCCGTGAATTTCACCGATGATGATTTTATCGGTGCTGTGCGCTACTGTCACGAAAGGGGAGTAAAGGCTTATATCACCCTTAATACCCTTATAAAGGACAGCGAAGAGGCGGAATTTGAAAAAACCTTAAAGCTCATAGCACGAAGCGGTGCCGATGCGGTAATCGTTCAGGACATGGGCGTATTTTCCCGTGTAAGAGAATGTGTACCCACCCTTCCCGTGCATGCCTCAACCCAGATGGCTGTACATAACATAGCGGGTGCAAGGCTTCTTGAGTCACTGGGCTTTTCCCGCATAGTGCTTGCAAGGGAATTAAGCTTTGAGGAAATAAAGGAAATCACCGAGGCAGTAAATACCGAAATTGAGGTTTTTGTGCACGGTGCGCATTGTATGAGTGCCTCGGGAATGTGCTATATGAGCTCATTTTTCGGAGCACGCAGCGGTAACAGAGGTCTTTGCGCTCAGCCCTGCCGTCTTAATTTCAGGTCGGGTGAGCGTGAATATGCCCTGTCACTCAAGGATATGTGCCTTGCGGACGAAACGGAAAAATTAGCGGCAACGGGAGTTACCTCCTTCAAGATTGAGGGCAGAATGAAGCGCCCCGAATATGTTGCGGCTGCTGTTTCCGCTTATAAAAATGCAGTAAACGGTATCACTCCCGATATGTCGCTTCTTCAGAGTGTGTTCTCCCGCAGCGGCTTCACAAAGGGCTATTTTGAGGGTAAGCGCAGCCTTTCAATGTTCGGCTACCGTACAAAGGAGGATGTTCTTTCAGCCTCGGCAGGTGTCCTTAACACTCTCTCAAATACCTACAGAAATGAAAATCCTCTGGTTGAAATATCAATGAAATTCGAATTAAGGGAAAATGAGCCCTGCAGGCTCAGCATCTCCGACGGAGTGAACACGGTATGTGCAGAGGGTGCTGTACCCGAAAGAGCGCAGAAGACACCCCTTACCGCAGAAAGTGCGGAAAAATCCCTCGGAAAGCTGGGCTCCACCTTCTATTTCTGCAATAATATCCTCTGTGATATTGAGGACGGACTGATGCTTCGTGCGTCCGATATAAATGCCGTAAGAAGAGAAGCCTGCGAGCGCCTTACCGAGGTAAGGGGAACGGTGTGTGAGCATACCTTCACTCCCCGTAAAAAGTCCTTTTTTGCCCGTGAGATTTCAGGTGAGCCTGACCTTTACATTTCACTTCGCTCTCTTTCACAGCTTCCCGATGAAACGGGTGCCAGGCTCATAATCCTCCCCGTAAGGGAGCTTGCCCCAAACGCTTCCTCTCTCGGAGCCATGACGGGCAGGCTGTGCGCAAAAATCCCTGCCCTCGTTTATCCCTCCCGTGAGGAAAGGCTTCTTTCCGATCTTAAGAAATTAGCTGAAAACGGCATAAGATATGCTTATTGTGACAATATCGGTGCTGTTGAAATTGCAAAAAAGGCAGGTCTTTCCGTAATCGGCGGAGCGCTTCTCAATATAACGAATTCCGTCAGCGCGGATGCGTATTACTCTCTCGGGGCAGGCTCTGTCACGCTGTCCCCCGAGCTGTCCTCATCAGCCCTTAAGAATATCAGAACTGCCGCAAGAACAGGCATCTGTATTTACGGCTATATGCCCCTGATGCACTTCCGCTGCTGTCCCCTGCAGAAGGAAAGAGGCTGCGGTGAATGCAAGGGCTCGGGTGTTATTACTGACAGAATGGGTGAAAGCTTCACCGTCCTTTGTGAGGAAAGGCAGTTCAGCGTGCTTTATAACACGGTACCGCTGTACATCGGGGATAAAAGGCTTCCCCGTACGGACTTCGTCCTGATGTCCTTTTCCACCGAAAACAAATACGGCGTTAAAAAGATAATTGATGCCTATAAAAGCAAAAAAGCCCCGGACGGCAGAAAAACCGCAGGACTTTTTGAAAGAGAATTATTATAAATCAAAAAAATCATAATGAGGACGGGGGGCTTCAAAGCTCACCCGTTCTCCGTTTACGGGGCTTATAAAGGAAATTCTGTATGAAAACAGGGCAATGAACGGAATATTATCGGAGGCACCGTATTTCCCGTCACCGTAAACGGGGTGCCTGCGTGAGGAAAACTGCACTCTTATCTGATGTGTTCTGCCCGTGTGAAGCTTTATTTTTACGAGTGAAAGCCCGTTCCTGACAGAAAGAAGCTCATACTCAAGGGACGCTTTTTTTACTCCCTTTCTCTGATTTTTCACTACAAAGGACTTATTCTTACGGCTGTCCTTAAAAAGGAAATCCTCCATTATTCCCGCTTCGGGCGATATTTCACCGTGCACCACGGCAAGGTATTCCTTTGTAAAAGCTCCGTCGGTTATCTGACGTGAAAGCTCTGCTGCCGCCTTCCTTGTTTTTGCATAAACCATGACTCCCGATGTCACTGTGTCAAGGCGGTGAACCGTGTGAATTTCGGAGAGCTTCAGCTCTTTTTTTATAAGATCAGGCAGACCGCTTTCACCGTTTTCCTGAGAGGATACCCCGAAGGGCTTTATCACCGTCACAAATTCTTCATTATTGCAGATAATTTCCATCATTTCACCGTAAATAGTCTGATAAATTTTGTGTTTTTTTAATTGTACTCCCCATATTCTCTCTAAATGTGATGAAAATGTGACATTTATGTGAATCTTCCTTTTTTGTTGGAAAATCACTTGCAATACCGTTCCCTTAATGGTATTATTAGTATGCAAGATAGTATATTTGAAAATATGCTTATACTTTATTTTATGAAAGGGGTCAAGAAAAATGTTTAAAGATTACACAGACGAAATCATGAACGAAATTCTCGGCGGTGCCAACGGTCCTGTGAACAAGGCTGACAATGCTGTTAATTTCCTTAACGAGTGGGCAAACTACATTTCCGAATTCATCAACATCATCAAGGATTTCTTCGCAAAGATCGCAGCTATTTTCGGTTAATTTTTATTAACATAAATTTTATTGAAAAGAGGTGCCACAATGGAAATTACTGCTTACATCGAAAAGTTCGCACAGGCTCTTGTTGATTTCATCAACATGGTAAAGGAATTCTTTGCAAAGCTCAGCGGTATGACCGAAACTCCCGAAGCATAAGTTAAGTGCTTCATACCGGCCTTTAAAAAGGCAAGAAAATAGCATAAGCTAAAAGCCGGCGGAATACCGCCGGTTCTTTCTTTTTTCATAAAATTTACCAAATTTTTGAATATTTTTAAATTTTTTTTCTAAACTGTTGAAATATATTTATCATTGTGATAATATAAGGATGCGATTTTGTATCGTGAATATTAAATAAGAGGTGAAAACAGTGAACGGTACATGGGATAGCGATTACGCTTTTATCTATGAATTTATCGAAATTCTTGAGAGACTCTTCGAAATGATTGCTAACTTCTTCAATAGTCTCACCGGCGGTAATTCCGGCAATACTGAAAACGCATAAGTTTTTCATTTTTAACAGATCTGTAAAGAAAAGCGCTCGGTTTCCGAGCGTTTTCCTTTTTTATATAGAAAATTGCCCGCTCGTGTGCAATTTGCTTATCTCAGGAAACACCTCTTGCCCCGGGCTTGGGGGCAGGGGCAAGATAAAATGTAAGATTTTTTTAGTTTTTTTTCTTTAATTTTCAATATTTCTCTTTTTTCTGCGTCATATAGGGTGAGGAGGGAAAAATATGGATGACAAAAAAATCATTGAACTGTTTTTCGGACGCAATGAAACGGCAATCCGTGAAACTGCCGACAAATACGGAGATTTTATCCGTTATATTGCCTTTAACATAACGGGACTGAAGGAAGATGCAGAGGAATGTGAAAACGACACTTATTTCAAGCTCTGGAATTCCATTCCGCCCGACAAACCGGATTTTTTTAAGGCTTACATAGGAAAAATCACGAGAAACACGGCTCTGAGCCTCTACAGAAAAAATAAAGCGGCAAAAAGAAACTGCGGCGTATATGTTTTACTGTCTGAGCTGGAGGAGTGTATTCCCGACCCCGTAAGTGTTGAGGATGAGGTTGAGGCAAATTATCTCTCCGGCGTCATATCTGACTGGCTTTACACCCTTCCGGCGGAACACAGAACAGTATTTGTAAGGCGCTACTGGCACGGTGAGGCAGTAAAGTCCATCGCAGACAGTCTGAATTTTTCACCCTCCGAGATATCCTCTCTTCTTTTCACTCTCAGAAGGAAGCTGAAAAGAGAACTTACAGAGAAAGGAGTAAATATATGAAAAGCGAAAAATTATATGAAGCAATAGGCGGTATTGACGAAAAGCTCATAGCCGAAGCGGAAGGCTTTAAGACGCAGTCAGCAAAAAAGCGTATCATTCCTTTTATCGTATCCGTTGCCGCTGTATTTGTGCTTATTGTTGCTCTCGGTATTCTCGGTCCCTTTACCTTTCCCGGTACCGTGCTTCCGCCCGATGACGAAACACTTCCCGGGACTGAGGAAACTGCTTCTTCCACAGAAGAAACAAGCGCTCCCATGCCGGAAGAAACAAGTGCTCCCACGCCCGAAGGAACAACTCTTACGGGGGCTGATAAGGAAACGACAAACAGTCAGGAATATACCACTTCTCACGCAAGCACCGATCCGACAGAGGAAAAAACAACGTCTGCAGGCATATTGCCTCCTCCTGAGGAAACAACCCTCATAGGTTTCGTGAATCCCCACAAAACAGACAGCAACAAAAATATCCGTCCCGAAACTCTTGCAAAAGCCTCGTACCCGAAAATGCCGTCATATCCGCTTCTCGGTGACATGGATCCCCTGTACGGGAAATGGTGGGAAGCCAACAGGGAGCTTATGAAAATTGAGGTTGAAACCGACAATATAAAAAGCTTCTCAAAAACTCTTCTGAATGTGCTTCTGACAGACAAAAGGGACGAAAACAATATTGTTTCCCCTCTTAATATCTATATGGCAATGGGAATGCTTGCAGAAGCCTCAGACGGCAGCTCCCGTCAGCAGATTCTGGAGCTGCTGGGCGAAGAGTCAATTGATTCTCTTCGTGACCGAGCAAATAAAATATGGCAGAAGAATTACCGCAATGACGGTGCCATGAAAAGCGTAATGGCAAACTCCCTGTGGCTCAATGATACCGTAAGCTACAATAAAACTGCCGTAAAGAACATATCCGAAAAGTATTTTGCTTCGGTTTACAGCGGCTCAATGGGCTCACCGAAATATGATAAGCTTATGAGTGACTGGCTTTATGAGAATACCGATAAAATGCTGAAGCCCGATATTCAGACAGACAGCGATACCGTAATGTCAATTGCATCAACAATAGTCTTCTCCTCAAAATGGGCAGACAAATTTCACAAGTCCGATACCGAAAAGGGTGTTTTCCATGCTCCCTCAGGGGACAAAAACGTATCATTTATGAAGGCCACCCGTGATATGTACTACTTCTGGGGCGAAAAATATTCGGCAATCAATCTGCCCCTTGATATCGGCGGCAGTATGTGGTTTATTCTTCCCGATGAGGGTGTGGATGCCGATGAAATCTTTAAGAATGAACAGATGCTTGACCTTGTAACCCGCAATGATATCTACGGTGACAGCTATGAAAACAGCAAGTTTCTTGAGGTCAATATGATGATTCCGAAATTTGACGTAAAGAGTGAAAAGGATGTACTGTCGGGTATAAAAAGGCTCGGAGTAACGGACGTAACGGATGAGCTTCTCTCTGATTTCTCTCCGCTTGCAAAAAATCCCGAGGGTATATATGTTGAAAAAATGGACCACGGCGTAAGAGTGAAAATCGACGAGGATGGCGTGCAGGCAGCCGCCTATACCGTTATAATCGGTGCCGGCTCTGCTGTGCCTCCCGATGAAAAGGTGGATTTTGTTCTTGACCGCCCCTTTGCCTTCGTTGTGAGCTTAAGTGACAATGTTCCGCTCTTTGCAGGTATTGTCAATAACCCCTGAAAATGATATAATAAACAAAAAAAGGAGTGTTCAGGTATGAAAAACAGGTATAAGCTACTTTCGCTGTTATTAATTTTTACACTGCTTTTTGCAAACAGTCTTATTGTCACCTTTGCAGCGGATGATATTGCGAAAACTCATTTTATGGTTTTCCTCAAGGAGTCCTGCTGCGGCCGTGTGCAGGAGGTAATTGATTCAATTGACTGCGAATATATCGGTGAGGTGCGTGAGCTTACCAATCCCGACGATTATATCGGAGAAGAATATACTCCCATGCTTCTCGTGTGGGTAAAGGATAAAAACGAAGCATATTTCGACAAGGCTCAGGAGTATTTCTTCGATAAGGACTATTATTACAAAACAACCTACGATATTCTCCTTGGAAACGGAGATACCTGGCTTTGCAGGACGCAATTCATCGTAATAATAAAGGAAGAATACGTCCCGGAGCTTGATGCGATTGCCGAAAGCATTGACTGTAAATATATTGAAAACGTCATGGAAGCGGAATATTTTCTTCCGTCCTCCGACCCCCGTGCCGCATTATATGTTTTTACAGCTAACGGCGATGAGGCATTTTTCGGTCCCGCACAGGATTATTTTTCCGATAAGGAATATGTTGATGTGATAGAATATAATTATCTTGTCAGGATTGAAGATTTCTTTATGGGAGATGCCGACGGTGACGGAAAATATACTGCCGGTGATGCGAGATTCATTCTCCGCTGTGCCGTGGGGCTTGAACAGTACAATTCTCTTATTCAATGCGATGCAAATGCAGACGGAACGGTGAATGCGGCAGATGCAAGGCTTGTACTTCGCTTTGCCGTGGGACTTCCCGCATAATATTTTTTGATTTCGTATACAAATAAAATTTTCAGTCAGCCGCACTTTTTGTGCGGTTGATTATTTTTATGTTATATGATATTATAAATATATATTTTACGGGAGTGAGATTATGGCAGGAAATAAAATTGACAGAAAAACACTGAAATATTATGCAAGAATGGCATCGGAGGCGTACGTTAATGACCCAGTTTACGTCTTTGCCTGTAAAAATGAAAAAATCAGAAAGCGATTTATTTACCATTGGCTCCTCATTCGTCTTAATTCCTCAAAAAAGAAGGATATTTTCTATTTTGACGAGGAGGAGAGGGGACTTCTCATTCTCCGAGAAGCTCATTATGACTATACTATGTGGCAGTTTCTGCAGTGCATCAACTGGCCCTTCCTTGTCCTTTACTGGCCTCTTACCGTGAAGTGTCTTATGGCGTATTCGCATCTGGATAACAAGGATATCTTTGATGAAAAAACCTATATCGTTTCCCCCGTATTTGTATCTCCGGAGCATCAGGGCAAGGGTGTTGCCACCCGTCTTCTTAAAATGGGTATTGAGGATATGCTGTCAAAGGGCTTTAAGATAGGTCTTGAAACGCAGAATCCCGATAATGTCGGATTTTATGAAAGGCTCGGCTTCCGCGTTGCCAAGGAAGAATATTACAAGCTTGAAAAAATCCGTAATTACTATATGATTATTGAATAAAAAAACATGGGGTTCTGCAGAATTGACCTGCAGAACCCCTTGATTTATATAGCTTTATACGGTCTTCGCTTTTTTTACATTCCCTTTTTTATGCTATTGTGGGTCTGAGCTTATCCTTTGAGGCGGAAGCCTTTGCGGGATTTCTCTGAATTACGGGAAGCTCACCGTCGGTCACACATTCCTTGGTGACTGTGATTTTCTCGATTGTGGGATCGGAGGGTGCCTTATACATAATGGGAAGAAGCACCTTTTCCATTATTGCACGGAGGCCTCGCGCACCTGTCTTCTTTTCAAGGGCAGATTTCGCAATCTCCGAGAATGCCTCAGGTGTAAATTCCAGCTCGATATCATCAATGCTGAAAAGACCCTGATACTGCTTGAGGAGTGAGTTCTTGGGCTCCTTGAGAATCCTGATAAGAGCCTCCTCGTCAAGATTCTTAAGTGCTGTCAGCACGGGAAGTCTGCCCACAAGCTCGGGAATAAGACCGAACTTCACAAGGTCCTGAGGAATTACCTTTGACATAATGGAATCCTCATCAAGCTCTGATTTCAGAAGAATTTCAGAGCCGAAGCCCAGCACGGAATTTCCCATTCTCTTTTCAACGATTTTTTCAATGCCGTCAAAGGCACCGCCGCAGATAAAGAGAATATTTGTTGTATCTATCTGTAAAAATTCCTGCTGGGGATGCTTTCTTCCGCCCTGGGGAGGAACATTTGCAAGCGTACCCTCAAGAATTTTCAGAAGAGCCTGCTGAACACCTTCACCGCTTACGTCACGGGTAATGGAGGTGTTTTCGCTTTTTCTTGAAATCTTATCAATTTCGTCAACGTAAATAATGCCTCTTTCTGCCTTTTCAATATCAAAATCGGCAGCCTGGATAAGTCTTAAAAGAATGTTTTCAACGTCCTCACCAACGTAGCCTGCCTCTGTAAGAGTGGTTGCGTCCGCAATTGCAAAGGGAACATCAAGTGTTTTTGCAAGAGTCTGTGCAAGGAAGGTTTTGCCGACACCCGTAGGGCCTAAGAGAAGCACGTTTGACTTGTTTATTTCAACATCAGTCTTTGCTTTTCTGTAGATTCTCTTATAGTGGTTGTATACGGCAACGGACAGCGCAATCTTTGCCTGATCCTGACCGATTACGTATTCGTCAAGCTTTGCCTTCAGCTCCTCGGGCTTTGGAAGAAGCCTGGGGGATGAGGACTTTTTCTTGGTATTCTTTTTCTGGGTTCCGTCACCCTGGGAAAGTATGCTTACGCAGTTTTCAATACACTCGTCACAGATAAAGGCATCGGGGCCCTGAATGAGCATTGAAACCTGTTCCTGCGTTCTTCCGCAGAACGAACAGCGAAGCTTATCCTTGGGATCGTCATATTTAGCCAATGGAATTTCCTCCCGATTTATCTGTTATAAAGAACCTTGTCAATAAGACCGTACTCGAGAGCCTCTTCCGCACTCATAAAGTTATCGCGGTCTGTGTCGCGCTCAATCTCTTCAATAGGCTTGCCTGTTTCCTTTGCAAGGATTTCATTGAGCTTCTGACGGGTCTTGAGAATGTGGTCAGCGGCAATCTTTATGTCGGATGCCTGACCTCTTGCACCGCCGAGAGGCTGATGAATCATAATTTCCGCATTGGGAAGGGCATATCTCTTGCCGGGAGCGCCTGCTGCAAGAAGGAAAGCACCCATAGATGCAGCCATACCCATACAGATTGTGGATACGTCACACTTGATGTAATTCATTGTGTCGAAAATTGCAAAGCCTGCGGAAACTGAGCCGCCGGGGGAATTGATGTAAAGAGAAATATCCTTCTCGGGATCCTGACCCTCAAGGAAAAGAAGCTGAGCTACAACAAGGCTTGCCGTAACGTCGTTTACTTCTTCGGAGAGAACTATGATTCTGTCGTTGAGAAGTCTGGAATAAATGTCGTAAGCTCTTTCACCGCGGTTTGTCTGCTCGATAACGGTGGGAACAAGTGACATATAGGGATTAGGTAACATAGTGAATCCTCCTTTAGTTTTTAGGCTCCCGTCAGCCTTTAAACGGCCGGAAATATTTGTATATCCCGACCGTTCAGTATATGTGCCGAAATTAGCCGTAATCAGGAAAAATATCCTTACCGCCGGATTATTGACGGTGTTACGGATTATTATTCAGCTGCTTCTTCTTTTTCTTCTTCTGCAGGAGCCTCTTCGGCCTTCTTCTTTGTTGTCTTCTTTGCAGCGGGCTTCTTGGCAGCCTTCTTCTTGGGAGCGCCTTCTGCTACTGCATTGGAGATAACGATTTCGTCAGCCTTTCTTGCTCTGAGCTCCTTCTTGACTGTCTCGGGGAGAACAGCCTTCTTAACTGTTTCAAGGTCAACCTGGTACTTTTCAGCCATAGCGGAAAGCTCTGCCTCAACCTCTTCGTCTGTAACCTCAATGCCTTCAAGCTCAGCAATCTTGCCGAGAGCAAGCTCTACCTTAACGTCAAGCTCAGCTCTTTCCTTGTAGGAATCCTTGAGGGAGTCAACGCTCATGCCGAGGTAGCCGAGATACTGCTCGAAGGGAAGACCCTGGCTTTCAACTCTGTACTTGAATTCGCTGATCATGCCGTCAACGGAGCGGGTGATCATAACCTCGGGAATTTCGTCCGTTACAAGCTGGGCAAGCTTGTTGTAAACCTCATTCTTGAAGCTGTTCTCAGCGGACTGAGTCTTCTGCTCCTCAAGAGTCTTTCTGATGTCAGCCTTGTACTCGTCAAGTGTATCGAATTCGGAAACGTCTTTAACAAAATCATCGTCAGCTGTGGGGATTTCCTTAGCCTTGATAGCGTGAAGCTTGATCTTGAATACTGCGGGCTTGCCTGCAAGAGGCTCTGCATATTCCTCGGGGAAGGTAACGTTTACGTCGAACTCTTCGCCGATGCTGTGTCCGATAATCTGATCCTCAAAGCCGGGGATGAAGGAGCCGGAGCCGATTTCGAGTTCATATTCCTCTGCCTTGCCGCCCTCGAAAGCTTCACCGTCAACAAAGCCCTCAAAGTCGATAACTGCGATGTTGCCGTTTTCAACAGCCTTGTCCTCTACGGAGATGATTCTTGCATTCTGCTGAAGCTTGAGATTAAGCTCTGCCTCAACCTCTTCGTCCGTAACCTCTGTTGAGGGCTTTACAGCTGTAATGCCCTTGTAGCCTTCAATTGTGATGTCGGGCTTTACCGTTACCTTACAGGTAAGCTCAACGCCTTCCTTGCCGATCTTCTTGATGTCAAAATCGAAGGGATTGTCAATGGGCTCGATGCCTGCTTCGTTAAGAGCAGCCTCGTAAACCTCGGGGAATGCGATGTCAAGAGCATCATCATAGAATACGCTTTCGCCGTAAGCCTTTTCGATCATGTTACGGGGAGCCTTACCCTTTCTGAAGCCGGGAAGTGCAATGTTGCCCTTTTCTCTGTTGTATGCCTTCTGGATTGCCTTTTCAAAGGCTGCCGCATCAATGGAAAGTGCAACTGAAAATTCATTTTTGCCAGTCTTTTCTGCTGAAATTAACATTTTGGTTGTCCTCCTGAACGTAATTTGCCTGTCGGCAGTCATTAATAACCAAGCTATTATAACAAATTTATTTTTAAAATGCTACTGTTTTAAGAAAAAAAACAGAGAATAATATAACTAAAGCATAATTTTTTTTGGGCAGAATGTGAGAAAATCCGCAGAAATCAGCGAAAATGTAATTCCCTCGTGCTCATATTTCTCATATCTCCCCGTTCTGTCACCGTGAATGTGACCGAAGTAGCAGCGTCTGATTCCGTATTTCTTAAGCACAGCCAGAAGCTCCTCACACACGCCCGATTCGTATACCACGGGGTAGTGCATAAAGGCTACGGGTTCCTTGCCCGTCTTCAGAGCCTCCCCGATTGATGCGGAAAGCCTGCCTGCCTCGCGTGCGATAACCTTTTCCGCATTTTCCGCCTTATCGTCATAAAACCAGCCTCTTGTTCCGCACACCGCAATATTCTCTGCCTCATAGGCGTTGTTGAAAAGAAAGCTTATGGTGTGAAGCTCATTTTCCTCAAGAAAGGCGTTCATTTTTCTCATTGTAGCCCACCAGTAGTCGTGGTTGCCCTTGCCGATGATTTTTCTTCCGGGAAGCGAATCTATAAACTGCAGATCAGTCCTTGCCTCCTCCAGGGACATAGCCCACGAGATATCGCCGGGTATAACAACGGTATCACCGGGAGAAACAAGCTTTTCCCAGTTAGACTTAAGACGGGAGGTGTAGTCCTGCCATCCTTTGAATATATCCATAGGCTTCTCGCTGCCCAAAGACAGATGAGGGTCTGCAATAACAAAAACTGACATAAATTTATCCTGACGGTAAAAATTTCCTTTGATAAAACGCGAAATTTGAAAAACACTTTTTCCGAAAGCGCTTTCTTTCCTCCGTGGTTTTCCCCGGGGAGATAAATATGGAGATGAAAAAAATGAATAAATGCGGTAAAGAAAACAAAAATATCAGCTGCGATGCGAAGAACTGTGTTTACCATACTACAGACTGCGGCTGTACGGCAACGGCAATCAAGGTAAGCAACAGGGATGCCTGCAAGTGCTCGGATACCTGCTGCGCAACCTTTCAGATGAAAAAATCGGATAATACGGTAATCTGAGAAAGCTTTATTTTAAGGTCGGTTCCCTTTACAGACCGAGCATACCGTAAACTACGCCTCTCATATCAGTTTTTTCGCAGATTTCGGTAAATCTGGGAGCAGTACCCTTAAGGCCTGCAAGCTGAGCGGGTGCCTTCACGCCTGAGATTTTTTCGAGGCTTTCCATCATGTCGAATTCGTCATCGGAAAGAGCCTCACCGAGTCCCTCGAGAACTGCAGGTGAGAATTTGTAGGGAGATGCAGTTGACACGATAACCGTGGGAGTTGTATCGCCCGTCTTCTCGCGGTAGCTGTTATAAACGTTTATTGCAACTGCCGTGTGGGGATCGGAGAGATAATTATACTCCCTGAAAGTTTCGCCGATTGTGGATTTTGTATCGGTGTCATCACAGCAGCCGCCTGCGAAGACTGCCTGAATTTTTGAGAGCATTTTTTCGGGAACGGTGTATTCACCGTTCTCTTTGAGAGCCGAGAAAAGCTCATTTATTTCCGCACTTCCGTTGTCACTCAGATGGTAAAGAAGTCTTTCAAGATTGCTTGAAACAAGGATATCCATTGAGGGTGAAACGGTTGTGTGGAAGGTTCTTAAACGGTTGTATCTTCCGGTTTCGATGAACTCGGTAAGCACGTTGTTTGCATTTGATGCGCAGATAAGCTTGTTTACGGGAAGTCCCATTTCCATAGCGTAGAAGGCAGCAAGAATGTTGCCGAAGTTACCGGTGGGGACGGTGAAATTAATCTTTTCTCCGTTTGTAATCTGACCTGATGCTATCATATCCGCATAGGCTGAAAAATAGTACACAATCTGAGGAACAAGTCTGCCCCAGTTGATGGAGTTTGCAGAGGAGAAGGTCATATTGTTATCGTGAAGCTGTTTCTTCACCTCATCATCGGTGAAGATGGTCTTGACGCCCGTCTGAGCGTCGTCGAAGTTGCCTCTGATTGCACATACGCCCACGTTTTTACCTGCCTGGGTTGTCATCTGAAGCTTCTGTACGGCACTTACGCCGTCGCTGGGATAGAATACGAGGATTCTTGTTTCCGGGACATCCCTGAAGCCCTCAAGAGCAGCCTTGCCCGTGTCACCCGAGGTGGCAACGAGAATAACGGTTTCTCTGCCCTCTGAGATTCTCTTTGCAGAGCCCGTAAGAAGGTAGGGAAGAAGCTGTAATGCCATATCCTTGAATGCACAGGTGGGACCGTGCCATAATTCAAGCACGTTTACGTTATCGTGAAGATTTACAAGGGGAGCTACCTTTTCGTTGCTGAAGCCCGTAGCATATGCGCCCTCTGTATCCGCATCAATTTCGTCCTTGCCGAAATCGGTGAGATAAAGGGACAGCACCCTTCTTGCTCTTTCAATATATGAAAGGGGAACAAGGGATGCGATAAAGTCTGCATTGACCCCGGGAATCTCTGTGGGGATGAAAAGACCGCCCTCTGCCGAGATACCGTTTGCAATTGCAAAGCTTGATGAAACGGAAAGTGTATCGTTTCTGGTTGACGTGTAATTCATAACATAACCTCCGTGAGGTAATTTTTTTGCATACTATTTTAACAAATAATTTTCCCGTTGTAAAGCACTATTTAAATATATAATATAAAACTTGCATTATTTTTTTAATTATGTTATTATATATTATTACGGAGGCTGATAGAAAATGAACGATTATATGAAAAAGCTTATATCCGGGGCGGGCTCCCACGCGGAAATCCGCTCGCAGACTTCACGCACAAGAAGAGTATCCGTTGTAGGCGGCTCCCTTGTGGGCAATATGTCATCTGTATCAAAGGGTATCGGTGCCCGTGTTTATAAGGACGGTGTGTGGGGCTTTGCTTCACAAAGCAAGTGCGACGAGGAAAGTGCCCGCCAGGTGCTTTTAAGCGCAGAGGAGAATGCAGCTCTTCTGAATTCGGGCTGTCCCAAGAAAAAGGGACCTCTCGATAATGCACAGAGCGTATACTATTCTGAACCGCGAGCCTTTGTTGATGTATCCCAGAAAACTCTCGTTGACTTCGCAAGAGAGGTTGACAGCTATATAGAGAAGAAGTATCCCGACCTTACCTCCCGTCACGTGGGACTTTCAACGGGAACGATTGAGAAGACCCTCTGTACCTCCGGGGGCTCCTTTGCATATCAGCTCTTCCCCAGAACCTATATGATAGTATCAATGTCGGCAGAGGCATCGGACGGCTCCAATATCGAGCTTTTTGACGTGCTGGGCGGCGGTGAGGGTTATTTCACCGACCATTACTCCGACCCCGTGCTTTTATTCCCTCAGATAGATTCGCTTTATCACGAGCTTATGGCTAAAAAGGAGGGTATTTTCCCCGATGCGGGTGAAACTCTCTGCATAATTGACTCAGGTATTGCGGGTATGGTAGCCCACGAGGCGGTAGGACATACGGTTGAGGCGGATCTGGTGCTTGCCGGCAGCGTCGCAAGCGGCAGCATCGGCAGGGAGGTGGCATCTCCTCTTGTGAGCCTTACGGACTTTGCACACACCGCCTTCGGCGAAAGAGCGCCCCTTCCCGTTTACGTTGATGACGAGGGTACGCTCTGTGAGGATGCGGTTATCATCAAGGACGGTATTCTTACGGGATATCTCAATAATCTTGAAAGCGCAAAGCATTTCGGGGTAAAGCCTCAGGGCAATGCCCGTGCATACGCCTTCTCCGACGAGCCTCTTATAAGAATGAGAAATACCGCAATCCATCCCGGAACGGATAAGCTTCAGGATATGATTGCTTCCATTGACAAGGGCTATTATCTCACGAGAACACAGAACGGTCAGGCTGATACAACGGGTGAATTTATGTTCGGTATCACCATGGGCTACGAAATCGTGAACGGAAAGCTCGGCAGAGCACTCCGCGATACCACAATCTCGGGTGTTGCCTTCAATATGCTTAAATCCGTTGACATGCTTTCCGACACCGTCGGCTGGGATTTTGCCGGTTACTGCGGAAAGAAGCAGCCTATGGCGGTTTCGATGGGCGGACCTGCTATCAGATGTAAAGTGAATATCGGAGGCAGATAATATGGAAAATCTTAAAAAAACAGCTGAATATATACTTTCCTCACTTAAAAACGGAGGTGCGGACGATGCACAGGTCAGCGTTTCTGAGGGCAGAGTTGAGGAATTCAACATTGATGCAGGCGAATTCTCGCTTATAAGAAGCGTCTTTAATTCCGGCGCATCAATGAAGGTTATAAAGGATATGAGAAAGGGCACAGCCGCTGTCAATCAGCTTGACAGGGAGGCGGTTGACAATGCCGTTGCCGAATGTCTTGCGGCGGCTCAGACGGGTGTGCGTGACGAGGCCCTTTCAATCTCGGAAAAGGAAGAAAATGCCGACTTTGTTTCGGGTGCGCTTTCTCCCGACAAGGAAGCCTTCTTTAAGTCACTTGTCAAATTCAATAATGACGTGAAGGAGCAGTTCCCCGAAATTATGCTTGAGCAGGTAATTGCATCCTATTCCTACGGCAAGCACGTTTTCGCAAATACCAACGGTGTGCTTTTTACTGAGGAGGACGGCTCCTACTCTGTAAGCATTATGTATTCCGCTCACAATGAGGATAACGTTACCTCCTTTAACTGTGCCTCTGTTGATTACCTTGACCCCAATCAGGATATACTTGAAAGTGCAGATATAAGGGTTATGCTTGAGCGTGCCGTGAAGGAGCTTGAGGGACAGCCCTTCTCGGGAAAATTCACGGGTACTGCGGTATTTTCACCCTCCTGCCTTTGTGACTTTGTTTCAAATATAACGGATTCCTTTACGGGTGACCTTGCCCTTATTGAGGGAACCTCTCCCTGGAAGGACAGCCTCGGCAAGGAGGTTGCAGGTAAGGAATTCACGCTTTCCGTAATTCCCCTCAGCGAGGAAATCGTATGCGGTGAAAGAATCACAGCCGACGGCTATAAGTCGGAAAACTATGACATTATAAAGGACGGCATCCTTGAAAGCTTCTGTCTTACAGAATATGCCGCAAGAAAAACGGGTCTTACCCGTTCACCCTCCACAAGCGGCTGCATCCGTGTGAATCCGGGTGAAAAAACACTCGGGGAAATTATCGGCGGAATTGAAAACGGTATTCTTGTGTGCCGCTTCTCGGGCGGTGAGCCTGCCGGCAACGGTGATTTCTCGGGTGTCGCAAAAAACAGCTTCCTTATTTCGGACGGTAAAATTGCAGGTGCAATTTCCGAAACAATGATAAGCGGAAATCTTGCAGAAATGCTTAAAAATATAAACGGTATTTCAAAGGAAATCGTCAACTACGGCACCTGCATTATGCCCTATGCCGCCTTTGACGGAATTACCGTATCAGGTGCAAATTAATTTATCCGGAGTTTTTAATTTATGAGTAACAATACTTTTAATATGGTCCCCTTGCGCGGAGTGGCGCTTTTCCCCGGAATGACCCTTCATTTCGATGTGGGAAGACGCTCCTCTCTGCATGCTCTCAGAAACGCAAACGGACAGGACCTTTTCTTCGTAACACAAAAGGATATAATGGTTGAAAAGCCCGACGAGGACGACCTTTATCCCGTAGGTGTCGTAGGCACCGTCCGTCAGATTATAAAGCTTCCCGATAACAATGCCGTAATGCGTGTTGTTGTTGAGGGTAAGTACAGAGCAACAATTGATGAATTTGTTTCAAAAAGACTTTATTACCGTGTAAAGGTAAGTCCTTTTGACGATGATATGACCGCCCCTGAGGAATTCAAGGGCAAGGAGCAGCTTATTGAAGCCGCATCCCTTTTCAGTCTTAAGAATTATTTTGATGATTATGCGGAATTTATCCGTCATATGACTCCCGAAATGTTCCAGAAAATCTACGAAAGCAAGGATTTAAGCGAGCTTTGCGACTATATTGCAGGCAATATTATGCTTCCTCTTGAGGACAAGCAGGCTGTGCTTTGCGCAAGAAACGTATATCAGAGAAGTGAGATTCTTGCAGGTATCCTTGCAAGGGAAACCGAGATTTTAAGAGTTGATTCGCAGATTCAGGACAAGGTTCAGGAGCAGATGGACAAGAATCAGCGCGAATATTATCTGCGTGAGGAAATGAAGGCAATCACCGAGGAATTAGGTGACCTTGAGGGTGACGATTCGGGCGGACTTGTTGAGAAAATCAATTCCTCGCTTATGCCCGGCTCCCACAAGGAAAGGCTTCTTTCCGAGGTTCAGCGTCTTAAAAGGATGTCGCCGTCCTCTGCAGACGGCAACGTGCTCCGTTCATACATAGAAAAATGCCTTGAGCTTCCCTGGGGTAAATTTACTAAGGAAAACACCTCTCTTGCCAAGGCAAAGAAAATCCTTGAAAAGGACCACTACGGACTTAAGGACGTCAAGGAAAGAATCACCGAAATGCTGGCAGCCCTTATTGTGTCCCCCGACATAAAGGGACAGATTATCTGTCTTGCAGGCCCTCCCGGTGTGGGTAAAACAAGCGTTGCAAGAAGCATTGCAAAGGCAACGGGCAGAAACTACGTCCGTATATCCCTCGGCGGTGTAAGGGATGAGGCAGAAATCCGCGGTCACAGAAAAACCTATATCGGTGCAATGCCGGGCCGTATAATCAATGCTCTTATTGAAGCGGGCAGCATGAACAGCCTTGTGCTTCTTGATGAAATCGACAAGCTGGGCGGAGATTTCAAGGGGGACCCTGCCTCCGCACTTCTTGAGGTGCTGGACGGTGAGCAGAACGCTGCCTTCCGCGACCACTATATTGAGCTTCCCGTTGATTTAAGCAAGGTGCTTTTTATCACAACCGCAAACGATAAGCATCAGATTCCTGCGGCGCTTCTTGACCGTATGGAGATTATTGACCTTTCAAGCTATACCTATGAGGAAAAATTTTCCATTGCAAAGAAGCACCTCATCCCCAAGCAGATGAAGGAGCACGGTCTTACAAAGGAAAATATAAGAATTACCGATACTGCAGTAAGAAGCATAATTGACGGCTATACCCGTGAGGCGGGTGTCAGAATTCTTGAAAGAAAAATAGCTGCCCTTATGCGAAAGGAAGCCGTGCGTCTTGCTGACGGAAACGCGGAAAAGCTGGAAATTACCGATAAGAATCTCGAGGAATATCTCGGCATCAGAAAGTACCGTCCTGAGGAAGAGGTGCTTGAAAGCTCAGTCGGTGTTGTAAACGGTCTTGCGTGGACAAGCGTCGGCGGTGAGCTGCTTAAGGCTGAAGCGGTAGTCCTTGAGGGTACGGGCAAGGTTGAATATACGGGCTCGCTCGGTGACGTTATGAAGGAATCCGTAAGAACCGCAGTAAGCCTTGTCAGAAGCCGTGCACAGAAGCTTGGTATAAATCCTGCCTTTTATAAGGAAAACGACATCCACGTGCATTTCCCGGAGGGTGCAGTCCCCAAGGACGGTCCCAGTGCAGGTGTCACAGTCACAACAGCCCTTGTTTCCGCTCTTACGGGCAGAAAAGTAAAGGGAAGTGTTGCAATGACGGGTGAGGTTACCCTTACGGGCAGAGTGCTTCCCATCGGCGGTCTTCGTGAAAAATCAATGGCGGCATACAGAGAGGGTATTTCAACGGTTATTATTCCCTTCGGCAATGCTCCCGATTTGCAGGAGATTGACGAGGCTGTAAAGAAGAAGCTTCAGTTTATTCCCGTAAAAACCGTTGACGAGGTGCTGAATATTGCTCTTTTCCCCGAAGAAGCCCGTCACGAGCCCAAATCAAAGAAATCGGAAAAGAAGGAAAGCAAGTCCTCCTCCGATTTACATATCCCGAAAAACAACCGTATGGAAATTTCCTGTAAGGAGGGCTGAAAATGAATATAAATAACGTAAAATTTGAAGCATCCTTCGGTACGGCTGCTCAGCTTAAGGCATCAGACCTGCCCGAGATTGTCTTTGCAGGTAAATCGAACGTAGGTAAATCCTCTCTCATAAACAAGTTTTTCAACAGAAAGAATCTTGCCCGTGTGTCCGGCGTGCCCGGAAAGACCACTACAATCAACTTCTTTACGGTTGACGGTATCCGTATGGCTGACCTTCCCGGCTACGGCTATGCAAAGCGTGCCGACAACGAAAGAAGACGCTGGGGCGAGCTTATGGAGGCTTATTTTGCCACAGAACGCAACATAAAGCTTGTTGTTCAGCTGCTTGATATGCGCCACGAGCCTACAGAGGATGACAGAACGATGCTCGGCTTCCTCGATGAAGCAGGCTTTCCCTTTGTCTGTGTGCTTACAAAGTGCGACAAGCTCAACAAGTCTGAGCGTCTTGCACGCAGAGAGGCATTTGCGGCAAATGAATTCTTAAAGCCTGCCGTTAAAATAATCGAGGCATCAGCCCAGAACGGTGAGGGTATGCAGGAGCTTAAGGAAATTATCGAAAGGGCTGTTTCAGGCGAGCTTTTCCCCGAAGAGCCCCCCATTCCTGCCGAGCCCACCCCTGCAGTCGTAAAAGCAGTAAGAAAAAAGGTATAAAAAGCCTCAGTAAGGGCATAAAATGAACCCTTTAGCGTAGGGGAGGGGTTGCCCCTCCCGAAAAATTCTGTAATGAAAGAAGCTTGTCCGTGTAAGCAACGGAAGTTTTTTTCGCAGAAGATGAATATATTTTCAATTAATAAGAGTAACATAAGCAAAGGAGCGGGCGGGGAAACCCCGCCCCTACGCTTGCAAATCTGCTTTTTTACAAATTTTTCTTATATTCGGTCTTTTATTTCTGTAAATAGTGTGCTATTATATAAAAGATAATATGAAAAAGGAGATAGAGGTTATGAATAACTTCCTTCACAAGCTTTTCGGTACAACTCCCGGACAGGGCGTTCAGCCCAAAGAGGCTCTTGCTTATTCCGTAGCAGGCTTCGGACAGAACTTCATCTGTACTATCATCGGTTCCTACATCACCGTATTTATGACTGACGCACTTCTTTTCGGTGCTGACGGTGTCATGGTCGGCGGTGTAAGCGGTGCCGTTGCGGTTGCCATTCTTATGCTTGCAGCCCGTGTGTTTGACGCATTCAATGACCCCATTATGGGTTCTGTAGTTGATAAGACCCGTACAAAGTGGGGTAAATGCCGTCCCTACCTCAAATGGATGGCTATTCCCATCGGTATTATGACAATCCTCTGCTTCCTTCCCGTTTTCAGCGCAGAGAAAATCTATGACGGAACACAGACAACAATTGCATTCACCACAATCGGTGCAATTTACATTCTCTGGAGTGTTGTTTATACAATTGCAGACGTTCCTTACTGGGGACTTTCCACCTGCCTTACAAACAACACCGAAACAAGAGGACAGATTCTGACGGTTGCCCGTATGTTCTGTACTGTCGGTGCAGGTATCGTTACTGTTTTCCTTCCTATGATCACAGGTGAGCTTACAAAGCAGTACAAGTATGCAGATACTGCAGAGGATCTTGCTCTTATAGCTCAGGATAAGGCAGATGCAATAGCAAATATGATTGCAAATCAGGGCATTACGGCAGAAGCTGCCGCAAGAACCTTCCTCGGTACTGTTAAAAACGGTATGGAAACCTTGAATGCGGAAACACTTAAGTGGACTTATTTCGTTGCTGCAGTTGTTCTCGTTGTTGCCGCAATTCCCATGTTCTTCTACGGCTTCAAGAACACCAAGGAGCGCTTCACATCAGAGGAAGAAGCACCTTCCTTCGGTCACAACCTCAAGCTTCTCTTTAAGAATAAAGAGCTCCTTCTCATCGTTCTTTCAGGAGTGCTCGGCGGTGCAAGAATGGTTTACTCCTACACAGGCGGTCTTTACTTTGCTAAGTATATCCTTCAGAATGAAGGCCTTTACGGTATTATCACACTTCTCGTTGTTCCCGGCGGACTTGTTGCCTCCGTTCTTGTTCCCTGGATGTCAAAGAAATTCACAAAGAAGTGGTCCTATATTGCAGTTCACCTCTTCGGCGGTATTGTAATGCTCATTATGTATTTCGTAGGCTACGATGCTCCCTGGAAGATGGTTATCTGTGCTATCGGACTTGTTCTTCTCGGTATTCCTCAGGGTGTCAACAACATCATCACCTATGCTATGATCGGTGATACCGTTGACTATCTCGAATGGAAGACAGGCGAAAGAGGTGAGGGTATCTGCTTCGCTATGCAGACTCTTATCAACAAAATCGGTATGGCCGTGGGCGCATTCATCGGTGTTATGTCAATGGCTATTGCAGGCATCAATGCAAGAACCTACGAGGTTCAGAATCCCGATGCGCTCTGGACCGTGCTTATCATCTCCGGTGTTGTAAGTATGTTTGCTTGTGCAGTTCCCATGTTCTTCTACACTATCACAGAGAAAAGACAGAGAGAAATGGTTGCAGAAATCGCAGCAAGAAAGAACAAATAAGAAAAACAATAACTGCTCCGTTTTTATGCGGAGCAGTTTTTTTATGTCTTTATGATTCCGTTTTCTGTTACAACGTAATCCATTTTTATATCGTACCTGTCTGTCGGGATATCGTCAGAGAGGATTTTTCCGAAGCAAAGGCACATTTTTTCTGTTTTTACCCCGCTTAAAAATCTGTCATAAAAGCCGGCACCGTGTCCCAGCCGATCTCCCTTTTCGTTTGCCGTAAGGCAGGGGATAACCGATAAGTCAATTTCCGTGACACGAAGGCTCAGATCATATTCCTTTGGCTCGGAAATGCCCATATAACCGCTTTCAAAAACCGAGTCGGGTGTAATCGCAACGGGAATCATAACACCTTTGCTGATGCATTTCGGCACAAAAACACGCTTTTCCTTTTTCAGGGCTTCTTTAATGATAACCGACGTATCAGGCTCATTTTTTGTTGATACGTATATGAATACACTCCGGGCATTTATAAAGGCGGGGGAGGAGAGAACGCTTTTTACTGTTGCGGTGCTGCTTTCCTTTTTATATGCTTCGGATAAGCTGTTTATCCGGTTTTTTATTTCTGTTCTTAATTCCTTTTTCGTCAAATGAATCACCGATATAAGGGTATCATAATTTTATCCGTTTGTAAACAAAAGTATTTACGGAAGAAAAATATACTGTTATAATGTAATCATAAAAATGAAAAGCAGGTGTATTATGTCCTTCAGAGATTATGTTAAAAAGGCTGCACTGGCCCCCGAAGCGGGAGATACAGTAGAATATATGACTATACGTGACCGTCTTACAAGCAATGTTCTTGTGAATTCTCAGCGGGATATTCCGGGAACTGCCTGCAGCTATGAGATGGACGTGACGGGACTTTGTGAGGAATTTGAGCTCCTTAAAAGCACCTGCGGATATAAGCTTACTTTTAATACCCTTATGCTGAAAATCCTTGTCGAGGGCTTGAAGGATGCCCCCAGGCTCAATGCACATTTTGAATATAATCACAGAAAAACAAGCGGCCGTCTTATAATCAAAAAGCATATAGATGTAGCTCTTGCCGTCTGCCTTGACAGCGGTGAAACCTTTCAGGTAAAGGCAAAGCATCTTGAAGAGAAAAATCTTAAGGAAACCGCAGCTGAAGCTGAGGAAATCAAAAGAAAGCTCCGAAATACCAACCTTAAAAGAGTTATGTTCAAGGTAGGCGGTCAGAGAATGCTGGGGCTTGCCTCAAGGGGTAAAATCATATCAACCCTTTCTCAGTTTCACTCTGCTTACTTCGGCAAGGGCAAAATTGCAAAATTCAGTAAGCTTTTCAAGAAAAAATACCGCACGGTGAATACCTCTGATAAGCCCTATGACGGACTTCGTGTTGATGACTTTACGGAGGGAACGGTGTGCTACACCAACTGGGGTACTCTTTATGATAAGCTTGACGTTAACATCACCTATATCCCGCCGCTGTATCCTCAGGTCTTCCTCTTTGCCACGGGCAGAGTGGTTGAGAGGGAATACGTAACAAGGGATGAAAACGGAGGCCTTGAACTTAAAACGAAAAAGGTGCTTCCCGTAACCCTCGTTTTTGACCACAAAATCGGCGGTGCAAACGACATTATCCCCTTTATAAAAAAGCTTGATGAAATCTCAGAAAATCCCGGTATCATCCGTACATGGTAAAAAAATAAGGCTCCGTACACGAGGTACGGAGCTTTTTTATTATATAGGAAATTGCTCGCGTTGTGAGCAATTTAGCTTATAACAAGAAACACCTACAGCCCCCAAGATTGGGGGTAGGGGGTTGAAAAATCGTAAGATTTTTTCTTATTGTTTATTCAGCCTCTTATTCAGCCTTATCGAAGAATTCCTTCTTGTCGGTAAGACCTACGGAAGCACGGAGAATTTCTCTTGCGTCGGAGGCTGTAATCTTTGCATCGCGGTTAACGTCTGCAGAATACTCCTGATAATCCTTAATGGTATCAAGGCTTACTGCCTTACGCAGAGCACTACGTGCGTCAGCTGCTGAAATTGTACCGTCACAGTTAACGTCACCGGGAACGATGATTGTCTTTTCGTCAACAATCTTGCCCGTGCCGTCCTTGAGAACAATTTTCATACCTGTTGCAGCGATAGCATCAGCAGCAACCTTGCTGCCGTCCTGATTAACGATCTCTGCCTTTTCTGTAACGTTTGCAAGCATTGAGCTTACGGGAACCTTATCGAAGGAGATAAGCTTGCCGTTTTCAATAAGCTTGATATTAGTGTTTGTCTCGGGCTTAACGTCAATAATAAGAAGCTTTGCAATTGTCTTTTTCTCTGTATGTCCGCAAACCTGGCACTTACCGGTGTTTTCACCCTCTGCGAATGCAGTTGCCTGCTTTGTTACGTTCCATGCAAAGTTATGGCCGCCGAGAGAAGCAATCTTTTCTGTGTAGGAATGGCTGCATACGGAGCATGTGAATGTGCGTACACCCTCTTCCGTGCAGGTTGCAGGTGTTGTAACCTTATCTGTGTAGCTGTGCTTGCCTGTTGCGGGAACAGTTTCCTGAGCCTTGGTTACCTTGTTACAAACTGAGCAATGCTTACCTGCTGTAAGACCGGTTGCTGTACATGTGGGAGCAACAGCGGCATCATCTACCTCTGTGTGACCTGTTGCGGGAACAGTTTCCTGAGCCTTGATTACCTTGTTACAAACTGAACAGTGCTTACCTGCTGTAAGACCTGTCTTTTCACACTCGGGAGCAACAGCGGCATCATCTACCTCTGTGTGACCTGTTGCGGGAACAGTTTCCTGAGCCTTTGTTACCTTGTTACAAACTGAACAGTGCTTACCTGCTGTAAGACCTGTCTTTTCACACTCGGGAGCAACAGCGGCATCATCTACCTCTGTGTGACCTGTTGCGGGAACAGTTTCCTGAGCCTTGATTACCTTGTTGCAAACTGAACAGTGCTTACCCTCTGTAAGACCTGTCTTTTCACACTCGGGAGCAACAGCGGCATCAATAACCTCTGTGTGACCTGTTGCGGGAACAGTTTCCTGAGCCTTGGTTACTGCGTTACAAACTGAACAATGCTTACCCTCTGTAAGACCTGTTTTCTCACATTCGGGAGCAACAGCAACATCAATAACCTCTGTGTGACCTGTTGCAGAAATTTCTTCTGTGTAAGTATCAGAGCATACGGAGCAGGTGAATGTGCGAACACCTGCATCTACACATGTAGCGGGAGTTGTAACTTCATCTGTATATGTGTGCTTACCTGTAGCGGGAATTGCTTCTGTGTAGGAATGGCTGCAAGCGGAACAGGTGTATGTAAGAACACCTTCTGCTACGCAGGTAGCGGGAGTTGTTACCTCAGAAGTGTAGCTGTGACCGAGTGCAGCTATCTTCTCTGTCTTTGTACCCTCTGTGCAAAGAGTACACTTGAAGAGCATTTCGCCTTCCTTTTCACATTCAGCGGGAACGGTTACTGTACCCTTATCCCATGTGTGAGCGGGCTTGATTTCCTGTCCGCAGTACTTACACATAGCGCCCTTTGAACAGGTGGGAGTAGTTCCGTCAACGGGAACACATGCATTGTTTCTGCATTTTGCAACCCACTTGTTGTTTGTGTATGTGTAGATTGTACCTATTGTGGGGTTGATTTCCTTGGTGGGATTGGTTGTTGTTCCGTCTGCATTCTGAAGCTTTGCAAGAACAACGGGAATTGCTACATTTGATGTATCTGTGCCTGTCTGTGAAATCTGATATGTCTGAGTGGCTGTGCCGTTCTTCATAACAACTCTGCCGGTGCCTGTGCTTGTTACAACAGCACCGCTATTTGTTGTGTAAAGGAAGCCTGCAGAAGCATTTACCGTACCGTCAATCTGAATTTTTGCATCAGTAAGGGTACGCTTTACGGAAGCGGGTCTGCCGGGAGCAAAGGGAAGAGGAATGAATGTAGCATTACCGGGACCTACAAAGCCGCCCCACTCGCTGAGGTCGTAAACATATACGCTCTTGCCGTTTGCAAGGTTACCGGTTGCACCTTCGTGGATAATAATCTCTGAGCCGGGAAGGAAGCAGATATCCTGAGTGATGTTCATTGTTCCGCTGAATACCTCAACGGTAAGGTTATTTGTAATGGGAAGCACGTACTTGCTGGAGTCAAGAGTAATTGTTGCTCCGAGCATACCGGCTGCCATAGAAACTCTGATCTTTTTCATTGAAAGGCTTCCGTAAACCTTATAAACCTGACGGTCTGTATTCTCGTCATAGTCTTTGATTATGTAGCCTGAATCAATGGTAAAGAGGTTAGTGTCACCGGAGCCGATGAAGGGAACCTCGGCACCCTTAACACCGAGAAGTGATACGGGAGTTACGGTTGTGCAGGAGTAGCCCTTTTCAGAGGCGCCTGCATTCAGCTTCATGGGAACCTCAATATTCTGAACATAATACTGAGTCATGGGGAATACGTGGTTATTGTCATCCATTGCAAGTGCACTGGTGGCTGTACCGCCTCGCCAGTCGGTGGACTGGAAGGATTCGTAAACCGTACCGTTCTTGAGAATTTCAACCTCACCGGAGCCGACAATATAACCCCATGCATAAAGGTTAGCGCCGCCGTTTACGGTAATCTTACTGCCTGTATCCATTCTGATGAAGCCTACGGGGCCGTAAACACCGCCCATAACCTGACCTGTACCGCCGGCATACTGTCTGCCTGCAACACAGAGCTCACCGTTTACGGTAATTTTAGCACCGTTTGCCATTTTCAGCGTACGGAATGCGGTGGGATCTATAGGAGGATTGGACTCCTTGTCAATTCCTATAGGGATGTTTCTGTCAATGGAATTTGCATCATCTCTGGGAATGAGCAGGGTAGAGCCTGCGGGAATTGTGTAATTACCTGCACCGAGAATACCGTCTGCAACAAGAACAATTGTTGTTCCGCCAACAGCCGCCTTGTTGATGTCGGCGGAAAGGTAATTGCCTGCCTTAAAGTATGCTTCACCGTTGGGGTTTGTAAATACGGGGATTAAGGTATCGTTGCTTGATGCTGTAAAGGTATATGAAGCGGACGTGGTAAGAATCATACCGTTTGTGTCGGTCCAGCCGAGGAACTTGCTTCCTGCAGCAGCTGTTGCTGTAACTGTAGCTTTGCTGCCGGGTGTTGCAGCATTTTCACCTGCACCGGTAACGCTGCCGTGAGCAGGATTGTAAACAGCATTGATTTTATTTGTTCCGGGAATAATTTCCTTTGCAGAAATGCTCTGGATGTAAAGAGTAGCATCATTATTCCATGCACCTGAATCAACATTGATAGTGATAGAAGCACCGGCATTAAGAACTGCATCATAAATGCCTGAAGAACCGGAAACGGCACCGCTTAAGGATGCTTTGCTGCCTGATAATGAATATCTGAAAGTAAGTACAACAGCATTAGCGCTTTTGTTTTTAATAGTAACGGAGCCCTGTGCTCTGTTTACTAAACCGCTGTCAGCTACAGCTGTGATATTTGCGCCGTTTGTATTACAAGTAAAGCTGCCGCCGCTGGAAGTCTTTTTGCTTGTAACTTCAATTTTAGAGTCACTTAATGCGCGGGAAGCGTTCCCGGCAATAAGAGCAATCTGGTCATCACCTGTGTTTTCTGCCGCAAAGCTGTAAACGGGTACTACGGACAATACCATCATTGCGGTCAGCAGAAAAGCAAGTGATTTCTTCAAAAAGTTAGAATTCATTTGTCTACCTCCGGATAGATTATTTTTGTTCAGAGATTTTTTTTGACGATAAAATTTTCTATATGAAAATCTAATCATTACAATTATGTCATAATTTAAGCAAAAAGTCAATGGCAGATTACAATTTGTAATATTTGATATAAAAAAGAGGGATAAAAGAAGAAATATATAAAAGCAAAGACCTCATAAAGCTGTAAAAGCAAGGGGTTCTGCAGAAATTAAAATCTGTCAGCCCCCCCAAAAAAAATATGCCAAAAGATTAAATATCAGAGAATAATAATCATTTCAGCAATATTATTTCCCAATCGCTGAGCTTTCCCGCAAGACACTCTGTACTGATTTCTCCGTCATTGATGCTGACTCTTGCGAGAATATCCGGCAGAACAAGGGGAAAAGTAATATTTTTACTGCAAGGCTTAAATGAAAGCTTTTTGTTTTCATAATCAACTGCCATACCCGAAGCCGCAATAAGGGTGCTCCAGCTGGACATGGGACGTGTGTAGTGATGTCCGCACTCCCAATGGTCCCAGAAGTGACCGAAGCGCATCTGATTGCTGTGAATTGACTCTATGACGGTATCTGATATCTCATTTCCTCCCACTGACATTGACAGTGCCGAGAAGGCATAGCCGATGCCGGTCCATACCGCAATCGTCTGACAGTTGTTGAAGGTGTCTATTGTTGTTCTTCTGCCCTCAGGCACCGTCGCATTGACAAGTCCCTGCTCCTCATCAAAATTATTTCTGAAAATAAATTCGGTGACAGAGCGCACCCGCTCATCAGGGATATTGCCCGTCAGCCCCGTCATTCTCAGGAACCATTCGCCGTCCAGCTGGTCGGTCATAAGGGATTCGTCCGTTTCATCGCCGTTTCTCCAGAGATTATAATATTCACCGTTCCACAGCTTTTCCTCAAGGGATTTTTTGCCCTTTTCAAGAATATCTGCCCATTGACCTGTCAGGGAGCCGTCGCCGACTATGCCGGATAAATATATTGCCGCCTTGAGAGAGGCTAACCACAGCACGGAAATATATGTGGGCGCACCCGAGAAATTCCACGCATCGTAGGTGTTGCGTTTTGTTCCGTAATCGGGAAGCCCGTCAGAGTCTGTGTCAAGCATTGCCGTGGAAGCCATAGCCCTTTTTACGTTATCCCAGAGTGACATAAGGTAAGCCCTGTCACCCGTGAAAAGGTAATCGCGAAGCACCATCAGCACAAACTGCATATTGATATCAACTCTGTCAAAGCCGTTGTCTGAGCATTGCATATCGGGCCTGAAGCTGTGATGCACTCTGCCGTCTTCACGCTGATGCTTTGCTCCCATCAGCATCTGCTTTTTCTGCAGGTCAGGGAATATGCTGATAAGTGAAAATGATGCGTGGTAGGTAATATCCGTTGTGTGAAGTCCGCAGTAGCCAAGTCCCTCCCACAAACCGAAATTGCCGTTTTTAAGGTAAACCGAGTCCTTTATGAGCTGCGAAAGCTGTGACGACCAGGCATCGGGATAAGCCGATGGTAAGGATGTGTTATAAAGAAGCTCAGAAAAGCCGACGGCAGACCTGAAAATGCTGTCAAAGCCATCCTCAAGTGCTACGTTTGCCTCAAGGGCATTTTTATAGAGATTCTCGTAATAATGTCCGAGTCTTTTACCGTCCGGAGCAAAATGATCAGGGAAGTACCATGTGAGAATAAATCTGATGCTTTTCTTTTCACCGGGCTTCAGCGTTATTTCCGAGCAAAGAGCACAGGCACCGAACTCCTCACCCCTCCGGGCATTCTGATTATAGCAGTTATCAAGGAAAAAGATTTTATTTTCCCTTGAATTCAGAAAATCGGGCTTGCAGTATAAAATACGGTTGAGAATTGAAGCGATAAAGGGATATTTTTTGTATTCTGCGCACCATTTATCAAGCTCGGCATCACTTAAGGACTGAAGGTTTTCGGGCAGAGCTGCGGGCTTCACACCGATTTCGGTATCGGGAAGTCTGCCCTTTTCTCTGAAGCCGAAGAGCACGGATTCCTGCGTTACACCAAGGTCGGAATCTGCAATAAATTCCTTCATAAAACGGTAATAAGAGGCTGTGATGTAAGACTTTTCTCCCTCTCCGTTTACCGAGAAGCAGAGATTGCCGCAGGAAGGGGCGTCCGAGGGTGCTTCGGGCTCAATAAAAATACCCACTCCGTCACCTATGCTGTGACGTGAATTTCTGTTGCCCTCCGTCTTGTTTGCCATATCGGGTACAAGGGTGCCGAGAAGGCTTATCTGAAGCTCCTTGTCCGTGGGATTTTCTGCAGTAAAATCCATATAGAAGCCCGGTGTGGACGAAATGTCGCTGTTGTGAGGCACAAAGGGTGACACAGCCTTAAGAGAGAGCCGGCAGTCAAGAGCGCTGTCAATGTAATTTATGTCACACACGGGAAATCTTCCGTCGAATTCAATTTTTTCAACAGGCTTATTCCAGGAAAACATACGATAGGTAAAATCATCCGCATCGGTTTTCATTCCGAGCTTTCTGACAACGGGGTTTTTGCCGTCCCTCTTTTCTCTTACATAGAAGGAAAGCGCACCCGTGCTGCCCTCTCCGTCGTCTGCCTTGTCCTCAAAGCAGACCCTTGTGATTCTCGGCTGATTTGCAATAAGCCAGGCATGAAACTCACCGTCGGGAAAAAGCTCCACGCTTCCCGCGCCGATACCGCCAAGGGCAATACCGCTCATATGTGTTTTTCTTGTAACTATTTTTGCCATAATAAATCCTCCCCCTTTATATATCCCCATTATACCGTAACAGCGGACTCTATTCAAGCAGTAAAAAACAAATATACTGCAACAGCGGACTTGATTCAAAGCAGTAAAAAACAAATAAAAATCCCCTGCCCGAAACCGAACAGGGAATCTTTTACCTTATTATCCGTACAGAATACGATTGATTATTTGCAAGCTTCTTCGATAGCAACTGCGCATGCAACTGTCATACCAACCATGGGGTTGTTACCGGCGCCGATGAGTCCCATCATTTCTACGTGAGCGGGAACGGAGGAGGAGCCTGCGAACTGAGCGTCGGAGTGCATACGGCCCATTGTGTCTGTCATACCGTAGGAAGCGGGGCCTGCAGCCATATTGTCGGGATGAAGAGTACGGCCTGTGCCGCCGCCGGAAGCAACGGAGAAGTACTTCTTGCCGATTTCAATGCATTCCTTCTTATATGTGCCTGCAACGGGATGCTGGAAGCGTGTGGGGTTAGTTGAGTTACCTGTGATTGAAACGTCAACACCCTCGTGATGCATGATAGCAACACCCTCACGAACGTCGTCTGCACCGAAGCAGCGAACCTTAGCTCTGGGGCCGTTGGGGTAAGCCTTTTCGCTAACGATTTCAAGCTTACCGGTCATATAATCAAACTTTGTTTCAACAAATGTGAAGCCGTTGATTCTGGAGATGATCTGAGCAGCGTCCTTACCAAGACCGTTAAGGATAACCTGGAGGGGTTCCTTTCTTACCTTGTTAGCGGAGTTAGCAATACCGATAGCACCTTCAGCTGCAGCGAAGGACTCGTGACCTGCAAGGAAAGCAAAGCACTTTGTTTCTTCTCTTAAAAGCATAGCAGCGAGGTTACCGTGGCCGAGGCCAACCTTTCTGTCATCAGCAACTGAGCCGGGAATACAGAAAGCCTGAAGGCCTTCGCCGATAGCTTCAGCAGCGTCACTGGCCTTTGTGCAGCCCTTCTTGAGAGCGATAGCTGTGCCTGTGATGTAAGCCCAGCAAGCGTTTTCGAAGCAGATGGGCTGAATACCCTTGATGAGGTTGTAAACGTCAATACCCTTGTCATCACAAATCTTCTTTGCTTCTTCGAGAGAGGCAATACCGTATTTGTTGAGAGCAACGTTAATCTGATTAATTCTTCTTTCGTAACTTTCAAATAAAGCCATTGTTATATCCTCCCTCTCTTATTCTTCACGGGGATCGATAACTTTTGCTGCGTCATCGAATCTGCCGTACTGACCTGTAGCCTTAACGAGTGCCTCGTTAGCGTCCATACCCTTGCGGATGTTTTCCATCATCTTACCGAGGTGAACGAACTTGTAGCCGATAACCTGATCGTCTGCGTCAAGAGCCATCTTTGTGATGTAGCCTTCTGCAAGCTCAAGATATCTTACGCCCTTAGCCTTTGTGCTGAAGAGAGTACCAACCTGGCTGCGAAGACCCTTACCGAGGTCCTCAAGACCTGCGCCTACGGGAAGACCGCCCTCTGAGAATGCTGTCTGGGTTCTGCCGTAAACGATCTGAAGGAAAAGCTCTCTCATAGCTGTGTTGATAGCGTCACAAACAAGGTCTGTGTTGAGAGCTTCAAGAAGAGTCTTGCCGGGGAGGATTTCGGAAGCCATAGCAGCGGAGTGAGTCATACCGGAGCAGCCGAGTGTTTCAACAAGAGCTTCCTCGATAATGCCGTTCTTGACATTGAGAGTGAGCTTCCATGCACCCTGCTGGGGAGCACACCAGCCTACACTGGGTGCCCGACGGCTGGTGTCTGAAATCTGAGTTGAATGAGTCCATGCGCCTTCCTGGGGAATGGGAGCACACTTGTGTCCTACGCCCTTGGCAACAACGCACATATTCTGTACTTCATGGGAATAGTTCATTGGAATTATCTCCTTTCAATTTTCATACCTATACAATTATACAAGCCTTTAATGACATTTTCAAGTATTTATTATTTCAAATTGTGATGATTTTTTGTGTTTTCCCTTTGCAAAATGTGTAACAATGTGCTAATATATACGGGTATTTTACATTGGAGATGACAAAATGACAGCGGTTTTAATAAATGTGGCAACCGTAATACTGGGAAGTGCTGCGGGACTTCTTCTTAAAAAGGGGATACCTGAAAAAATTTCAAAGGCGGCTATGACAGCTATCGGTCTTTGCACCCTTTATATCGGAATTGATGGAGCTCTGGAAGGCGGGAATACCATTGTTCTTATTCTTTCCCTTGTTTTCGGTGCCGTTACGGGTACTGCAATTGATATCGACAGACTTCTTGACAGAGCAGGTCAATTCCTTGAAAGCAGAGTGAAATCAAAAAACGAGAAAAGCACTCTCTCAGAGGGCTTTGTAACGGGCTCGCTTCTTTTCTGTGTGGGCGCCATGACAATAGTAGGCTCCCTCAATGCAGGTCTTACGGGGGATAACGAGCTTCTTATAACAAAGTCAATTCTTGATCTCATATCTTCTTGTATGCTTTCCTGCACACTCGGCATCGGTGTTATGTTCTCCGCTGTGTTTGTGCTTATATATCAGGGCGGACTTGTGCTTCTGTCGGGACTTCTTCAGACGCTTCTTACGGACACGTCACTTGTGGCGGAAATCACCTCTGCCGGCTCGGTTATGATTATCGCCCTGGGACTTAATATCCTCGGCATTACAAAAATCAAGGTTGCGAACCTGCTTCCGGGTATTTTATTCGTCCCTCTGTTTTATTGGCTTATCGGCTTTTTACCCTTATAAAATATGTCAGATATTCCGCAAAACGGGATATCTGCATTTTTTTTGAAATTTTTGTCTTTACATTATTTTGGAAATAATATATAATTATTGTGTATTACTATCCCGGAGGAAAAACCATGAAAAAGTTTTTAGCCTTACTTTTAAGCATTCTTCTCGTGATTTCCTGTTTCCCCGTCGCAATTGCCTCGGAAACGGAAAAAACCTTCTCTCTTGCCACAGTCAATGACATTCACTACTATCCCGAAAGCCTTGCAGGGGATAAGAGAGAGGCATTTTATACCTATCTTACGGGTCACAACTGTGTGTATGACGACCTTGATGCAATTCTTGATGCCGCCCTTGCTTCACTTGAATATGAGGTTAAGAACAACGGCGTAAAATATATTGCACTTGTAGGCGACCTTACCACAAACGGTGAATATGAGGGACACGTTGCCCTTGCCGAGAAGCTTCTTGCATTCGAAGAGAAGACGGGTGCACAGATTCTCGTTACCCCCGGTAACCACGATATCAATAACCCCAGAGCTTCTCAGTTCATAAACGACAACAAGAAGGAAGAAGCAAGAATCACTACTCCTACTGATTTTTATAATATCTACAAGGAGCTCGGCTTCTCCGATGCATATCATCAGTTTGCAGATTTTACCGCTGAAACCGGTGGCTGCCTTTCCTATTCCGTAAAAACCGGAGACGGCTACAGACTTATTCTTGCTGACGGCGGAAAATTCACTCCCGACGTTACTGAATCGGGTATTGCCAAGCAGGAGACTGCAGGTAAGTTCACTCCGGAGCTTCTTGAATGGGTGCTTTCTGAGGCAGAGGATGCAAAGAAGGACGGAGAAATTCCCCTTCTCTTTACCCATTGGAATATGGTTGGCGCAAACTATTTCCACGAGTACCTTATGCAGGGCTTCGTTATTGATGACGGCTATATGCTGGCAGAAACACTTGCTGATGCAGGTATCAATTATTCCTTCGGCGGACATCAGCACATAAGCGACGTTGCAATTGACTATTCTGATTCCGGAAATGCAATGTATTCCGTTATTACCCCCACTCTCACTCAGTTCCCCTTTGCATACAGAGTAACAGATTTCAGTAAAAATTCCGAGGGCGGTCTTGACGTTACATTCAATCAGAAGGCTTGCGACGAATATGCAGGCGTAAAGACTCTTTCCGGTAACGGCACTTATCCCGCTCCCTACAGAACCTCAGGCTTTTACAAGCAGTTCGGAGGAGTTGATGCAACGGAATATATTTTCGGCATTCTCAAAAGCACTCTCGATAAATATATAAACGGAATAAGAGCCGAGGGCAGTATTGTAGCATATGTTGAAAAAGAGCTCGGAATTGATATTGAAAAGACAATAAATTCTTATCTCCTCGGCGGTATAAGGCTTGACGGACAAACCGTTCTTTCAGGTGAAAATGTTATGAGCTTCCTCGATGACCTTGATACTCAGCTTATGACGAAATATATCAACAACAAGCAGGAAACCTATGCTGTAATTAAGGATGCTCTCAGAAATCTTCTTGACGCAGAGGTATCCGACGTGCCCTGTACAAAGTTCATTGATACCTACGGCTTCGGAAGCCCTGCTCACGGCGGAACTCTCGGCGATGCTGTTTTCTCCGTGCTTGCAACAATGTATCCCGGTAACGAGGATATCTCCGATGACCTTTTCTTACAGGATATCATAGAATTTTCAGGTACTCCCGAATTCCTTGAGCTTCTCATTTCTCTTATAAAGAAATACGTTGTAGAGGACGTTCTTCTCGATAATATCCTTGCAAGCATAAGCCTCAATTTCGATAAGCTTTTCGTAGGCGAAGCCTCAACAATCGGTGAATACGTTCAGCTTTTCTTTATGCTTGTCGTAGCCTTCCTTGATCTTCACATTGATCCTACCGATATGAAGGCAACCCTCAACTCCCTTGCGGCATGCTTCAGGAATTTCAAGGACGTAAGCCTCGGCAGAATTGTTGAAGCAGTTCTCGGTACGGGACTTATCCCTTACGGTGACACGGTAGACAGCCTTATTGATAATCTTGTCGCAATGTTCATTACAGAGGATACAAAGGCTGCCGCAACATATCAGGCAAAAATTGTTATCGGCGGTATGGTGCAGGATGCTACAAAGGACTTTGACGTAACATACGTGAATAACGGTCCCGTGAAGGTTACTCCCACAAAGGAGGATATGCAGCTTCCCGTAAATGTAAGCATTACTCCCGCAGAGGATAACAGCGATGCTTTCACAATCAGCTGGCTTACAAAGTACTCGGTAACAGGTACGGATATTACCGTAACAGATGCACAGGGTAATGAAATCACCGATTGCGAAATCGTGAAGAAAACGGAGGAAACAACCTACACAGCCCCCGGCTTTGATGCAGGTACCTTTGCAATTCTTCCCTGGACTCACAAGGCTGTAAAGCATACCGTTACGGTAAAGGGACTTGATGCCGATACTGAATACAAGTATGTAATCGGTGACAGTGAGAAGGGCTTCATGAGTGAAGGAAGCGTGAAGACCGCACCTGATAAGGACGAAGCCTTCACCTTTATACATATGGCTCAGACAAAGGGCTTTATCCCCTCGTGCTTTGAGGATATGTCAGCTTCACTTAAGGCCGCAGACACTCTTTATGAGGACTGGCGCTTCCTTTCATACGCAGGCTCCCTTACGGGTAAGGGTGACAATGATGATATGTGGTCCTTCGGTATCACAGCAGGTGAGGAATATTTCTCAGGTAAGATGACCGCTTATGCCGCAGGTGAAACAGACCTTGAAAGCGCAGAAGCACAGAATAAGCATTTCCCCGTAACCCATGCACCCGAACAGAATACGGAATCAGGACTTTATTATTCCTATAATTACGGCAGCGCACACTTCTCTGTAATTAACGTAAATAATCTCTCCTCAGGCGGTGTTCTTTCAAGAGATCAGACCGAATGGCTCAAGGCTGACCTTCAGGCTTCCGACGCAGAATGGAATATAATTCTTATGGGTGAAGCCCCCGAGGGCAATACGGCACTCGCTTCTCAGCTTGAGGATATTGCAAAAAGCTATGGTGCAGACCTTATTATTGAAGGAACTGAATCAGGCAGATTTACGGTTGTTTCGGAAAACGGTGTCGCATATAAGAAAAATGCGGCAATAGACCGTCCCGTATTCTCTGCAATCACAGTAGACGGTGATTCACTTACGGTAAAGACCTATGTTGTAAACGACGGGGATACCGCTGAGCTCGGCAGCTTCAGGGTTGCTGAGGGCATTATCGGTGACGCAAACCTTGACCGCATCGTTACCGCCTCGGATGCAAGAATTACACTCCGTGCTGCTGTCGGCATCGAAAGACTTGCCGAAAAGAACATTCTTGCGGCAGATGTTGACTGTAACGGAAAAATCACCGCAGGCGATGCAAGAGCAATTCTCCGTGCGGCAGTAGGAATTGAAAACCTCGGCTGATAAAGCAATACCCGAAGAAAGCAAGTATTTTCCCGGCAATTGTATTGTCTGACATATTTTTTCAATGTGCTGTTATATCTTAGTCGGAACGGAAGAGCTTGGCCGTGTGATTGATTATTACGGTTTGATTGCAGGTCTGGTTTAATAAACAATACTTAAAATAAGAACAGGCACAGAGCTTTCGGCGCTCTGTGCCTGCTGCTTTTATCAGAATAAATCAAGCTAAATCAATTGTGTAAACCGCATTTGTAAACCATGCATTTGTTACCATGTTTCTGGGACGGAGGATTACCTTATCCTCGTAAACCTCCATCTGAATGCCCGTGCCGGACCAGGGGTAGCCGAAGGAATTTATAATGCCGAAGGTGGGAAGGGAAACGTAGGTTACGCCGTTTTCCTGCTCCACGTTAGAAAAGCCCGCAAAATCAGCCGCCGCGGTGCTCTTGATACCGCCGTGAATGTGTCCGCTGATATAGAAAACGTTCTTATATTTTTCCATAACGGACTTGATATCGTTTATGCTGAGCTCAATACCGCTGTCGGGGTAAACGATTTCCTGACCGTTTTTGCCGTCAACGGGCCAATGGCAGACAACGAAAACGGGTGCGCCGTCAGCAGAGGCTAATTCTCTGTCAAGAAATTCCATCTGCTCGGGAGATATGTCCATCGCATCCCAATGTCCGCCGTCTATAACGTCGTCACCGAGAACAATGAATTTGTAGCCGTTTACTTCCGTAACGTAATAGTTTTCGGTGTTTTCCGTGCCCATATATTCATTATTGTAGCGGATGAAATTTGCCTTTGCTTCTTCACGGGTAATGTTTGTCACATCTCTGTCGCCTACGTGACCGATATCGTGGTTGCCTGCCGCCGTGATAACGGGTACAGGGCTGTATTTTCTGAGAATATCATAGTATTTTGCAAGTGAGGGCTCGTCTGCATAGTTAGTAATATCACCTGCAACAACAACCGCACTTACGTCAGCCTTTGCGTGCTTGAGATTTGTAAGGGAAGAGGTGAGCATAAACTGTCTTATAAGCTCTTTTTCTTCAACGTGAGTATCCGAAAGAAGCTCAACCGTCATAAGACAGGCATCTTCTTTGTTGTCAATAACGGGAAGCTCAAAGCCTGCATAGGGGATTACGGTCAGAATTATTGCCATTAAAAAGGTGCCGAAATTCGACATGATTGACTGAAATACTGCCATATATATTTACCCCCTCTTATGCTCTCTTGTTTCCGCAGTTGGGACAGAAATTACCCTTGTTTGTCTGTCCGCAGGAGCAAACCCATTCGTCTGAGGGCTTTTTAGCTCCGCAGTTTGCGCAGAAATTACCTGTAGCTGTTGCACCGCAGGAGCACTTCCAGGAGCCCTGAGGTGCCGGCTTTTTACCGCCGCAGTTGGGGCAGAAATTACCTGTGGCTGTTGCACCGCAGGAGCACTTCCATCCGTCAGCAGGTGCAGGTGCGGGAGCGGGCTGCTGAGCCTGCTGATACTGCTGCTGTGCCATTCCCTGCTGGAAAAGAGCTGCTGTGTTACCCATCATATTTCCTGCCATACCCATTCCCATAAATGCATTTACTGCACCGCCCGGGTTATTAGCGGCATTCATAGCGGCATCTGTCATACCTGTTGTCTGATATCCGCCTGCAAGCATGGGGTCGGACATAATGATTGATTTCTTGATTCTCTGGATCTCGTCCTCGTCTTCCTTGGGAGCGTTGAGAGCATTGAAGCTTACGCTTTCAATCTTGATACCTCTCTGAAGCTTCCATTTGGGTCCCATTGCCGATGCGGTAACTGCCCTTAATTCCTATGTATGAGCGGGAATTGAGCTGTAGCGTACACCCATTTCACTCATCTTTGCAAATGCAGGATTAAGAGCGTGAAGGCAGTCAGACTTCAGCTGCTCCATAATGGTTTCTTTTCTGT
>JAZSIM010000004.1:0-81351 GCA_045533835.1 Acutalibacteraceae bacterium | reverse complement strand
GGGGGCGTACATGGTTTCGACGGGGATCATGGAGGCCGGATAAGCGAGCCGAAGACCCGTGCTTCGTTAAAAATGGGAAAATTTAAATTTAACTGGCAAATCTGATTTTGCACTCGCTGCCTAATTAGGCAGTGCGTCGGCCCGGGACTTCCCACGGCCCCGGTCACCGGCGTCATTAATGTGGGGAACCAGCCCGCTTAAGCTTTGCGGTGGGTGGGACTTTATGAAGCTACCAAAGCCCTGATCCTGTTGGTGGGAGCTGATTTGGCAGAGGGAAGGTTAAAACATCAACTACGCTCGTAGAAAGTCTTGTTAACAGGTTTTCGGACAGGGGTTCGACTCCCCTCGCCTCCACCAAACGAAAGTCAGACGAACACCTACTATTTCTTCACAGGCGGCTTCGCCGTGAAAGTGGACATCTGACAAAAACAGAAACCCTCTATCTTAGATTAATTTCTAAGGTAGAGGGTTTATCTTTATCAATATTCCACGAGTAGAACCACACATATTCTCTTGGATGTTATAATTCTTGCGTGGGGCGAATAGTTTTATTTCCATCCTCAGAAATAAGATTACCCGACAAATAATCATCAAGTATCGAGAGACAAGGAAAAGTCACTATACCATCTTCATCTGTGAATTCAATTTCAAGAGGTTTAGATGATACGAAAAGAAAATGAACTTTTATAGCACCTGTGATTCCAATAAAACTTTTTAATTTGTCTGCTTCTGCAATTGCTAAATCATATCGTTTGCGACAATGAGTGTAATAACCATTCTTTTTAAATAATCGGTTGTAATCGTTAATAACTCCACTATTATTTAACGAATCAGAGAAAAACTTAGCTTCAATCAAAAACAATTCATTTTCTTCTTTTGTGTAGAAAACCAAGTCGTAATCTCCATAATCATAATTTTTTTCACCGAATATTCTGCTATATTTGACATCAGTTTCGTCAAATACAGCGCTATAATGATTTTGTAGTTTTTTTCTAATCAATTCTACCAACGATTTGGAAAGCTCCGTATTGCGTTCTTCAATTGCAGTTGTTAGTTCGTCCTTTGTGTTTGAATATATCATTCCTCCATTAGCAAAGTACGACAGCCAAATATGCTTTGATTGTTCCAGAGCCATGTTTGATATTGCAATCGTATTATTATCTAGACAGATGAATGGACGAAGCTCATGCCGATATTTATTAACACTCATCATCCAAATAATCGTATCTTCACCTTTTAATTGAGATGATACATTATCTTTTGTTAAAACAAATGCATCGAAAAAGAGTTCACCGTCAACTTCTCCGGATGTATATTCATTAACTAATGACAAAAAACGAGATTTTCTTATTACTACATGGGAGTATTTTCCATCCCCCAAAAGTTCTGATTGAAAAGTAGATATTATACGCAACGACATTAAAAGACTCAAATTGTACAGATTTTGAAAGCCTATACCAAATGGTGATGAGTCAATATTTTTGTAGTCGTTGATATCAAGTTGAAATGAATCTTGATTGCCAATAAGTGATGGGTTAAAATATATAATCGGATGATAACGAATTGCTTCTATTGGCTCATCTTTGTCAGGAGAAATTCTAATCCCATAAAAAAGTTCTGTTTCACCATATTTTTGGCTTAATGCCAATAAGGACAAAATTTTAGAAGTTAAACCGTATAAATAAAGTTTAACAAACAAAGTAGCATTAACTTCAGATTTAGAATTGTTCAATGGATCATCAATTGAGTTCTGTAATAGCAAAGTGTTTTCTAACCAAAGATTAATGGAATTGATAACATTAATGCACATATTTCTATTTTTACTAAACTCATTAACTATATCTTCATCGTTAATATTCAATTCCACAAGTTTTTTGCGTGCTGTTTTTTGTTCCATATAGAACTTAAAACAAATATCAAAAATATAGTATAAATCTTTGATAACTTGATTCGAATTATTACTTTTGAACCAATCTATAATTTCATCTCGCAAAGAATTTACTATTGGTGTTATATATTCTATTGCTTCTGTACGACTTTCAATCGCATAACACCTATTGCCAAAATACTTATTATATAAAGTTGAAACTATACTATTAGATATGTTCATTTCACTCCAAAAGTCTCTTGTCATAAAAAATGCATCTGAATTTTGATACATAAATTTCACCGCCTAATATGAATTTTAAAAGACATAAAGTTACCCTATTTGTTGTTTCTTCTGTTTTTCCTAATTGAAACCAATTATTGAGTATTCTTTTTACACTAATAAATCTCTTTCGAAATTCATAGTTAATCCTTACAATAATTATATCAATACAAAAAATATTTTCAATGGACTTTTTAAATATTAATCCGCACATTCGACAAAACACAGACCTCCTTGTAAAATGGTATTACCAAATACAAGGAGGTCATTTTGCTGTTTCACAACCTCATCAATTTGAAGCTCAAGCATTTTGAGTGCAACCTTTTAATCAACGAAATGAACGAGTTCAGAAATATGCTTATCTCGGACGGTATCGCCACAGAAGATGTTGACGAACTGCTCATTAAAATCATCAACCAATCTGAACGATAAGGAGTGATACTATGTCAGAATTTATTGAAGATTTTCACTACGGAAACATCGAGCCACAGGAGTGTACAACAAAACTAACTGCAAAGGTTAAAAAGAGCCTCAGCGAGCTTGCCGGCAAAGAGGAGCAACTGACATCAATCCTCACTGATAATGAGCAGGAGCTGTTCACCGACTATGTGGCGACCTACATCAAGTTTTCAAGCCTCTGTAATGCAGACAGCTTCACCACCGGCTTCAGACTTGGAGCAAGATTTACATACGACACTTTTATCAATAGCAAGAAAGGATAAAAATTATGGCAAACATAACATACAGAAAAGTCAATGATTATATGATACCCAACCTCAGACTCCCACCCGAAGAGTCAGCCATCCACCTCGGCAAATGGGGTATGATGCACAAGGACTACTTACAAAAACACAACCCCGTCCTTTTCGCAACTCTCCTAACCCAGGGCAAACTTTATCAACACTGTGCCAATGTGGAAAATCAAGCACAGCAAATGTTTGATATGCTCGTTGAACAGATGAAAGAAAAAGAAGGTGTCACCGAACAACTTAAGGAAGAAAATCAGTTAGAGTGGGTGTACCGTATGCAAAACATTGAAGCAAGAGCAAGGGAGATTATCATCAGAGAAATTATTTTTGTTTAAGTTAATAGCGCGAGAGGGGTATTCCCCCTTGCTGTGTATATCTATAACCAAATTCACTAAAAAACATCACTCCAAGTTTCAATTACATCTTTACAGAGGATGTCTTCAGGAAGTAATTTTGCATATGTATATGCTTTTTTGAAGCAATCTTCACTTTCAATCATTGCACCTAAGCAACTTAGACAAGCAACAAGTCCGGAAACATATTCAAATTTATTTTCAGCAATACGTTCTTCCATAATTTTTATGGCTTTAGAATAATATTTTTTTGCCTTATCAATATTTCGATTTTCATCGAACATCAGAGCTAATTTACCGTAAGCATCTATTAAGCATACCCATATATTTTCATTTTCTTCGATGATTAACCGATGCATATATACATCTATAGCTTTTAAAAAGTATGTCTCGGCCTTATCATAATGTTTAAATTTACGAAGCAAAAGAGCTATGTTAACATATTTTTTAGATGCAGTTAGTTCTTCGAAGTCTTCCATTGGGACATTCATTTGCTTTTTAATCAACAAAATTAAATTCGTCTTTGAATTTTTTCTTGAATATATTAAAAACTGCCATAAGCGTATCGTAATCATCAATACTTACATAGGATTCTTCAGCATCATTATCGGTTTCTTCAAGTTTAAGAATTACAACTTCGCCGGCTTCATCACTTTCTTCAACGGGGAGAAGGACTACATATTCTTCGTCTTCATAAGCAATTAAATCGAGAAATTCAAATTCTGCTTCATTTCCGTTTTCATCGTTAAGAACAATAATATTATCAAAATCGTTAGTCATTTTACAAATCTCCTTATTTAATATTTTTATAATAGAACTCTTTCATATCATCAAGCCTCAATAAGCAAGGCTCTTGGCCAATGCCCACACCAACATCAACATTAATAAATGAATCTGTTTTAACAATCCTTCCGAGATATTCGTTACCATAACATACTGTAGGTGTATGACCTAACACAACTGTAACAGCATCAAAGTACTTTGTATTTAAACTTGGTCGTGTCCAAAGCAAATCAGTCGGAGCATATTCAGAAAGCTTTTTATCTTTTCTAAATCCTCCCAACCCACTATGTACAAGCACAAAATCTTTGTTATTTACAGTAACAGTTTCGTATAAAGGTCTTTCTCTCAGATATTCAAGTATATACTGAATTTCTTTATTTCTTACCCCCGAAAGAGCGTCAAGCGTAACTTGTCCGCTATTAGAAACCCAAGTTCTGTATGTGTTCAGCTTTGTGCCTGTCAGCTTTGAAATGGAGTTTTCAGTAATTTCATCAAAGAGAAAACCACAGACTAAAAGCATAGCTTCGTGATTACCGAGCAGCAACTCGACATTAGATTGTAACATAAGCCACTTTAAAATTTTGACACCATCAGGCCCTCTGTCAATAACATCACCGAGAATGTATAAAAAATCATCATTGCAGAATCCGACTTTGTCGAGAAAATTTTTAAACTTATCTAACGGGTAACCATGAAGGTCTGATGTAACGAAAATAGCCATACCTTAAAAACCTCTTTTCTACATAATTTTACAACTAAAAGCCCCAATAATCAACTGATTAAAGTACCACATTGTGATTTATAATTTCTTTGATTTGTTTTGCACACTCTTGCAAATCATCATTTACAAGCACATAATCGTAATATTTTACTTCTTCCATCTCTTTGGGTGTTTTTTCCATACGTTCTTCTATTTCTTCTGCAGAATTTTCGCCACGATTTTCTATTCTCTTTCTCAACTCATCAGCAGATGGTGCCTGAATGAAAATTGTTGTAGAAAGCGGGTAATGTCTTAACACACTTCTGCGACCGGTTGTATCAATAACCAATACAAGAGGCTTATCTGTTGGATATTTGTCAATTTCCGAATAAAGAGTACCATAATGATTGTGATTATAGATGTTATGTTCAAGAAGTTTTCTGTTAAACTGATAGTCATAGAATTCCTCTGTGGAAATGAAATAATAATCTTGTTCATCGACTTCGTTACTACGGGGTTTTCGGGTAGTGACTGAAATTGTTTTATTAAGATACGGACATTGTTTCATTAACTCCTTTACAACTGTTGTTTTGCCTACACCTGAAGGACCAGAAATAACCACAAGATTTTTACGCATATCAACTTTAACATCATCTATAGATTCGTATACACAAGTTCTGTTATAAAGTTCTTCTTCCGTAAATACTTTGTCAGGCTCTCCAAGATGGCAACCAATCGGTTTTACTGTTACGAATATATCATCTTCCGTTCTTTCAAGTTTTGTCACTTCATAACTTCTCCACATACTCTCTCGAAGCTCCCAACCAATCTTAAAAAGACAACCATTCTTCACGCCACGATACAACTTTCGTCTGACTTTACGAATTTTTTCTTCAATCTCACTATCAGATAAAAACCTGATACCCAAATCATTACATATTCCCTTTGCCATAAATATAGAACTCACACCAGCATGATTATCATTATATCTAACATGATAAAAGCGACTGTACATATGGATAAGCAAGTTTTTTCTTACCTCGTCTTCTATTTCATCGTCATTAAAAAAACTTGGAACAAAAAGCATTTTATCCTTTTTCCATTGAACAGGATATCTGTTTTTATCAACGATTTTAATTTCAGGTTTAACAGACAATCCAAAATATTCGTTAAGATATGTAAAAAACTCTTGAATTTTATCCTTTGTCCATGGATACATATTTTTTCTGTCTCCTTTAACGCAATTACTATCTTAAAACTGCAATAAATATTAATCTTTTCTCTTAATTAACATTATAAAACCTCAAGTATTTCTTTTTCGTATTGAACAAGTATTACCCTTTTTAAATTTTCCTCATATAACAAATAATCAAAATACTCATATCCATATAATTCTACTGCTTCGTTATATGTAATTCCATCAAATTCTGCTGTATAACTAATTAATTCGTCTCGCTCTTCTTTTGATATTGAGTAACATTCTTGTTCAGCGATAGCTTTTAAAATCATATAATCAGCATATCCCCAAAGTGCAGCTTCTCTATATTCTGATTCTGTCATTCCAAATTTGTTCAAGAAATATTCTTCAAGTTTAACCTCTTGTTCTTCAGCACATACCTTATGTGTTTCGACTAATTTGTCAACATACTCTTTACAATAAGAAGGGAACTTTATAATCTTTGAATTATTGAAAATGTAATCACATGCAGCTTCAAAAAAGCGATTTTCTATAATTTCTCTTTTTATCTGAATCTTCGCCGATGATGCATCAGCTACACCGAAGTATTCTGTAGCGATTTCGTCTGTAAGTTTTGTAACTTCTATATCAAATTCGCTCAGATTTAGTTTAATTGCTGTATTTAAGTCTTCATCTGAAACAGCGTATTCTTCTGTTGGTATTTTCAATTCCAAGTAATTACACAACTCAATATAATCTGTGGTTTCACTTGCTTTGTCGTTTCCTGTACATCCAGAGAATATGGTTATCAAAACTAAAAAGGGCAACATAATACTTATCACTTTTTTTATCATTTTTTCGCCTCCCTAATAGGCAGGTTGGAGTAAATCCAACCTGCCACAAGAATCATTTACTTAAATATAACAATTCTTTGTGCACTCGATTCCCCAATAATTTGCATAATTAAGAGTCCATGAACCAAAAGGTATAGAATTCTGACGAATACAAATTTTATAAGCTCTGTTGTCGTTGCCTAAATTCATTGTTTTTCCTTTACTACCTGTAGTAATGTCACCCTCCCATAACCAACGGTTTCCTGTTGTTCGCATTGTAACATGGAAACTTGTACTTTTTTCTTTTGCGTTATTAGGATTGATCAAATATGTATACGAGTGGATTTTTATTTTTGCATCTTTTTTTGTGTTGGACAGATACACTGTAGTATAACCTGAATTACCACTTGACGGAACTCTTCCGGTTCTCCAAGAAGCAGCCGACGCACTCACCGCTAAAATGCTGAACATTGTTACAACTACAAGTGCCAACGAAATAACTTTAACGAATAATTTGTTTTTAAACATAATCTTTATCTCCTTTTTAATTTAGGTTTATTGTTTGAATTTTAAAGACACTTTGCAACCTCACCTCACCACCCCTATTGCAGTGGTGAGGATGTTGATTGACAATCAACTCTTAAAAAAGAGTACCAGCCATAAATGCTGCGAGTGTTCAACAGAATACTGTGAATCCGGGAATCATATGCACTTTCTCCTTTCTTGTGTATTATTTGTCAATTATCAAGGCTGATCACGAGAATGTATCATGAGCATCAATACCTTTCATTTTTTGTCATTTGACAAGTATGATTATAAAATATTCAATGATTAATAAATGTAGTGGGTGTGGAAATGATAGTTAAAATTAAATCCTTTATTTCAACTCAAAATACCCACAATAATCATCAGGTCTTACATGGGTTCTTTTTCGAGTACAATACCAACCCCAGTTTGAACCCCAATCTCTTTCACAATAGATGCATTTAAAGCATTTTCTTTCTTCTGCCATATTCTTTTACTCCTTTATTTTGAGTGTGTTATTTGTTGATTTTTACTTAGCTTATTTGGGTAATCTCACCCCACCACCGCTATTGCAGTGATGAGGATTTCGATCACCTAGTGACTCTTAAAAGAGAGTTCCAGCCATGAATGCTGCAAGAGTCCAACAAAATACTGTAAATCCAGGAATCATACACATTTTCTCCTTTCATTTTTAATATTTGCCAACGAAAATGGCCGGTCTCGTGAATGAATCATAAGTATCATTTCCTCTCATAAAGTAAGTGTTCGTATTGTCTTTCTCTATTTGACAAATTAATTATAAGTTTTGAAACAATCAAAAAAATCAATCTGTGAAGAAATGAAAATTAAAAACATTTTACCTTTTATTGAAATTTTCTTTTACTTGGCGATGCTTCTGAAAAACGAAGCATCGCCTTTAAGATGTAAATACAGCTTAAATATAGCAATTCTTTGTGCACTCAATTGCCCAGGACTGGCATTTACCTACATTTATAAAGTCATCACTATCACCTTTTATTCCGTCAGGATACTTTTTCTTAGCAACATAAATTCTGTACTCTCCATAGTTGTCACCAAGATTAAGGGTATCACCTGACTTTGCATCAAATTCGCATATCCAGTTTCCTTTCCAGTCTCTTAAGGTAACATGAATCTGTCCACTTGATTTAAGACCCATGCCATCGTAAGTGTAAATCTTAATCTTTGCATCACCGGCATTTTTATTAAGAGTCACGGTGGTATATCCCTTTGCAGTATAACCGGAGTCGAAGTTTCCTGTTCTCCACTTGTTGGCAGAGCTTACGGTTATTCTTATGCTTTCACTTCTACCGTCAGATGTCTTAACAGTAATTGTTGCAGTACCTGAAGCTTTTGCAGTCATTTTGCCGCTTGAACTGATACTTACAATCTTGCTGTTTGATGTAGACCATGTAAATTTGCTTGTATCAGAAGGATAAGCTTTTGCTCCAAGATAATACACATCACCTACTGTAGGATAGTTAAAGAGAATATCACCGGTTATATCAATACCTCTTACAGTCACTTTACAAGTCTTTGTTTTACCGTTGCTTGTCTTTGCTGTAATTGTTGCTACACCGGGACCTTTCGCTGTAAGCTTACCGCTACTCGAAACAGAAACCACCTGACTGTCGCTTGATGACCAAGAAACAGATTTATTAGTTGCATTTGTAGGATAAACCGTTGCAGACAACTGCTTCGTATTACCAACATTCATCGTATAAGAGGTATAGTTAACGCTTACACTTGTAGGATTAACAGTAGCGTTCTTCTTCCAAACCGCATACAAAGTGATATTACTGCTGATTCTTACACCTGCACCTGCAGAGTATGATGCAGAGGTTGCATTTTTGTTTGTACTCCATCCAAGGAATGTATACCCTGAACGAGCAGGTTTGGTTGAGCTAAGATAGAACCCTGTATTTGCCTTAACTCTCTGTGATGAAGGCGCTCCACTACCTCCGTTAGCATTGTAAGAAAGAGTATAATATGTGGTTGTAGAACTTTCTTTTACTGTAATTGTTCTTGTATTTGTACCTGAAAGTGAGCCTGTAATCTTTGACTGTATCTTCCATGTGCCTGTGCGGTCGAGTTTGCATCCAATCCAGTTATTGTCACTATTCTTATATGTATATGTATAAGCACAGGAACCGTCCGGACGATAAATTGAAAGTGTCATATTACAAGTCTTTCCTGAACCACTATAGGTCTTATAAAGGTTGTTGTTTGCATCATGAAGCCAAGCCCATACATAAACAAAATCGCCCTTTTTAAAGCTTGTTGCTTCAGAACTTCTTGCCAGTGAAAGTGAATAGCCTGAGCCTTTAAGTGATGCGAAAACATCATTATATGTTGCTCTTGAGCTATTGTTTGATGAACCTTTATAGGAACAATAATCCAAGCATACCCAACCTGATTTAGTACCATTTGTACACTTAATCGAAGAGGTATATCCCCAGTTTCCATTAACCTTAGAAACATAGAATGTAACGCCCTTTGAAGCTGCACCGACTTTTGAGTAATTTGTTCCTGCTCCTGTTCTGACGTTAGAACCGTTACTTGCTGCGATTGCATAGTTACCGGTAGAATACGAAGCTGCACTTGCAGTAATTGCAAGAGTACTGAAAATTGTAATAACGACTAATACAATTGATATAACTTTCTTTGTCATAACTTTTTCCTCCAAAGTTTTATTTTTCGACTTCTAATTTTTCTTTCTTGAAATTCTTGTAACAGTTAATAGCTAAAGGCCGATCTCTTGAGTGTACCATAATGTTTTGCTCCTTCCTGCATCGGTTGATGTATTTATGTTTTGTTCTTTTGACATTTTTGATTATAGGTGATTTAACAAGTAAAAAATGCATATTCTCGAGAAATGAAAATTAAAAATGTATTTTAAAATTACATAGGAATACATTTTTGGTTTATAGTTTGAGCTTATATTGTTTCTTCCATATAAGCCTTGTGAGAACGCCAAAAACTATTTCTTCTACGCTGAAGAAAATACAACAGAGTAAAGCTACCCACAAAATATTACCAAATAAAAATCCTGAACTGATAAACTCTTCTGATACAAGCCAATATGATAACCTTATATTTATTGGCAATCCGGCTATTCCCGCAAGAATGAACATATATAAGCTCTCTCGTCGCTTAAACAATGGAACAAATCCCACTATAAAAAACAGAGATAGTATAGAAAGCAAAAGAAATAACCACGAACGACTCACCAAGAAAAATATAGATAACATTGCAGGTAAAGTTCCTAATGCTAATTGAATTTTATTTATTCTTTTGTTTACCGAAACCACGAAATTACCCCCACAATATTAAGAGCAAAAATTAACGGCAAAGCAATTTGAATTCCTCTGAGAGCATAACAAACTGCAATAGTAGCCTTGCCTGATACACCGTCTTTTTCAAGTTTTTTTCTTTTATATTTAAATCTCGTTATTCTTTTTGCTTTACTTATAACATTTTCAACACCTAACAACTCACCCATAATTGCCATTCCATCAAAACCATCTACTAAGGTCAGATTTAGTAATGCAAGAAAAATATTTTGTATAGCAGCTGCGAGAAAAAAACCACTTAACATCTCAAATGTTGCTGATAAGATTAAAAACATTGCTGTCAAAATTAAATTCATTTCAATTCCTGCAGCACTAACCTGAACTCGTCGCATTCGCTTTTTGATATTACTTTCATTCATCAATACATAAGCTCCGGGCATCAGCAGAAACTGAAGCATTACACCAACCTCAAAAACTCTACCGCCATAAGCCAAACAAGCAAACATATGCCCTAACTCATGCATTACTAATCCAATTAACATACCTGCAATACTTCCGACAATCATATAGTCAAAGTTTATATCATATGTATAATATAAAAAATAAAATATCGAAAACGCTAATAACGGCAAAAAAGATATCAATAGTAATCCGTTGATGATAAATGAAGCTATACGAAAATTTTCTGTAACTTTAGGTTTCCAAACCGTAACAAGTAAAAACAAAAAGAATTTTGAAAAAAATCTTTTATCTCTTATCACATTTTCTGCTTCAAGTTCTCCCAAAAGCAAATCAATATCATCTTTTGATTTGCCTTTGTCAATCAGATAGGGATTTCTTTTGCCGTTCAATTGACGAGTAAACCATACCGCATAAGCATCTGTAACAATTTCTTCATCGTGAAGCAAATTTATGATCTTATATTCGTTCTCTGATATTCGTTCAAATCGTATCCAGTTTGCGGTGATAGGATATGCCATTGTTACTCTCCTCTTTTTAGACAGAATTATCCTCAACATACTTTAAATAGAATGTTACTCTTTCTTTAGCATAAGCTCTAGCATCAGCTTCAATCGGTTGGTTTCTGTATTCATTATAGTTTGAACTTGAAGGTATGTAGTTTGAGGTATTTTCCTTCCATTCTCGAGCTTGCTTATAATAGTAATTGTTTTGCACTAATTCAGATTCATAATCAATATTTTCAACTGTATAATGTAGCATGTTTTCTGAGACAATAATCAAGCTGCTATTTCATACGGAATAACATACTTAGTAACATACTTGATTTCACGAGGAATTCTTTGTACAGTGTCAACAAGTCTTTTGTTTCTCTTCCACTTGTCAAATTTCATAATTTCTCTTTCAGAGCGCCCATCTTTAAACCACTCATAAACACCTTTTGAGAACGGTTGAGTAAACAGCCAAAATTTGCCCTCATCATTCTTAAGATAGAATTTCATCTCATCATTAACTTTTTCAATTACAACTTTGTTTTTCATAATTATTTCTCCTTTGAATTTAATTTGAATATACAACTTTAGATTTATCGTACATGTCTAAAGGATTTACTTTGTTTACAGAATCAAATCTGTCGATGTAGTTTTTTGAGTTTCTCTTCTTAACAAAGAAATCAGCAACTACAACAACGGGAATGCAGTCTATTACTATGTAAGCATATAAAACTCTTAACTGCATATTGGATTTCTGAAACTTAAAAGTATAAAACTGACCGTGTTTATCATACTTAACTTTGTCGTCATTAAAAATCATATTGAACTCTATATTTTGATTCTCGTAGTTCTGAATCCGTCCATAAAGCGTTTCCACTCCACTAACGATAGCTTTTTGTACCTCTTTTGATTCTTTAAAATAATCTTTACAACTCATACAAATATTCATTGTTATCATCCTTTCGTGTTCGTCTTTACAACTGTAATTATAAATTATTGCTGATTCAAAAAAATCTGCTTACGAGGAAATAAAAGTTAAAAACAGGAATGGATGATTTCTCACCAATTCCTGTTTAAATATTTTGTTGTTTCAGCCAATAAAAGTACATACTGCTCTTAATAAGCTACTGAAAAATAATTAACTAATTTTATATTATTTGTGCAAGAAAAACTACGTTCTTATTTGCATCATAAAGAAGTGACGTACCGTCATTAAAAATCCTTTGTAATTCATCCATTTCAAAAAGACTTTTTTTATAGTCCATCGTTCTGGTCTGCCCGACAGAACTACCAAAGCCTTTATGACCTCGAAAAGGATGGAAGAAAACTCTTCCCGTATAGCTGTTGACATTCGTCGTATTTGAAACCTTTTCATACTGATATGTTGGTAATATTTCAATCAAATCTTTTGTTGCCACACCTGAAGAATTCACTAAAAGATAAGTCATTTGAGACATAAATTCTTTTGCTGTAATTGTTCGAGCCTCATTGTTTCTGATAGCGTGTGGAATAGAATCACATAAAATCACGCATTGCTCTGCTGCGTTAAGTATATTTAACAATTCAGGCCCTACCTGAACTCCACCGCTTAAATGGATAATGATAAAACACTTTTTGCTCCACCCTTCAAAATATTCACACAATCCCATATATGAAGAGTATGGATTAGATAAAAATATAGCTCCACTGCCTGAGGGCAACTCAGCTTGAGCCGACTCCAATACCCATCCAGGTTGTTGTGTCAAAAAAGCGGAGTTCTTATCTGATTCAGGACCAATGATTAAAAACGGTTTCATAGAACGGCGAATCATTGGAGTCAAAAACGAAATACCTCTTGAATGGTTCCCAATAACACACAAGTTTCCTGTTGTATTGATTCCCGCATAGTTTATCAATTGCGAAGGAGTACAATTGCCAAGTTCAATTGACGGATGATTTTTAGCGTTTCGTGTATTTTTGGATGTAACAGGAAAACTGACAACTGAAATATCTCTGGGTTTATATCGATTATTCATATTTTAAACTCCTTCTTTATATCCATAGTAAAAAAACGGAGACGTGCTGCTTAAAGCCGGAATACTGCAAATGGCATCACCTTTTCTTTGAATCTGAGAAAAATCAGAATCAGCAACTACAGGGCGAAATTCTGCATGATGCACAGGCTTCTGCATAGGCGCAGTAAAACTATATGAACACAGACTTTTACCGTATCTGTCTGCAAGAATAGAACGTGAAAATGAGTCCTGAACCCTCATACATATCAGATTAGGAAACAGGCTTAACAAGGTTTTTGCTTCCTGTTCTGAATAATGTCTTGTCATTAATTCTGCTGACTGCAGACACATTATTAAACGAAATCCTGCTTCTCTACCTAATGACATAGCATCTGCTATGCAAGTCTTAGGAAGAACACTTGCTTCATCAAGAAAGAACCATGTTTTATGATTATTATTCTCGTCAACAGAATGCTTGAGCAAAAGATTGAGAATTGTGCTGAAAATTTTTACACTTGCTTCAGAGCTGTTAGCAAAGTCATAGTATAAAAATATTTTTTTGCCACCTTCTTTTAAAGATTCAATAGCAGAGAACTCTCCAATGTCTGACGCAAACGAACCCCAAAAGCAATCATGGATAAGTGTTCTGATTTCTGACACGATACCATACCCTTGCCCTAAATTGTCTCCGAGATAATCATCAATATGCGCGAACCTTTCGGGGCGGAGTTTTGCGACCTTTTTCCAAGTCATTTGGTCACCTCCACCTACGACTGTTGTATTTGTTAAAAAATCTTTCAAGTCGTGATTGGTATATGTAATGTTTTTCTTGCAACCGTCTTCATGCATACTCATCAAAGTATTAAAAAATATATCGTTACAGGCATTCTCAAAGAATGGCTGAGTTTCACTTCGTTGATCTTTTGTAAGAGATTTCGCAATATCTCTTGCAGTCAGTTCAGGATTATTGCTGGCTTTTAATTCTTTGAACAGATTCCAAGAGCCCTTAGAATCTGTTGTTTCAACTGAAACAACAATATCCTCAGGCTCCTTGTATTTAAGAAACTCCTTTTTTGCACAGAAAACAATAACATTATCTTTATTGTTTTTAGCATGTTGAAAAATTGGAATCATGATTTTGTCTAAAAGAAAACTCTTACCTGACCCAACACTTCCCATAATCAATGTTGGTGACTCAAACACACGGTCATCTAACACTAATCCCTGTTCAAGACGAACAACAGGACCTACTGAGAAACCTTCTGCTTTAGGAGGAGAAGACAGGATTTGTGAACCTTCAAGTGCAGTTTTTATCATATCAGTGACCTCCTCCTGATGAGCCCTGTCCGCCGGAACCTTGTCCACTGCTGCCTTGGCCGGAATTTCCGTGCCCACTGGAAGCAGCATGTCCTGACGATGTATTTGAGGCAGATGAATGACTGGAATCAGAACTATTGTGACTTGAACTGCTGTCACCATGTTTATATGCACCACCTTCTCTGCCGCGACTTGCAGGACCTGTGTCGCCACGTTCTAGGCCGCCTTCGTTACTGGTGTTTTTAGAAGTGTGATTGTTATTGTTTCTTGCTGCATTTTTCGAAGCCTCATTGCAACGATCTATTGTTGCCTGGTCTACTTTTAAGCTTTCAAGAAACGAGTTTGATTTTTGCATATTGTTATCTCCGTTCTTTTTTATATTTTGAGGGATCTTATTATTACGAGTTTCATACAAGTGCCCGTGCCATCCGCTTTTCTGATTTTTGGGGTTATAGTAGAAATGCTCATGAGTACCATCTTTTCGCATAATATATGCGTTATGATTCTTGCTCCCGAATGAGGTGTTAATTGATTTTACCATCTGGCCTGTTTCAGCAACTTCAAGGTCAGATTTATATCCACTGTTGCGACCGAAATCACTCGGAATATGGTCTTTACTCAAGGTTAAAACCTCCTAGTTGAACCTATATAGTTCATCAATACGATATTCTGCATCCTGAGCAGATCTCGCCTTTAAGATAAAATAGGTACCATAACGATCTTTCTTTGTCTGAACCGGACAAGAATCTTGTTCCGAAATATATATCTTATAACGAGATGCAACTATATGTTTGATTCTTACGACTATGTTGTTACACGTGTAATAAACATAACTGTAATTGTTGGCATACCTGTTGCCCTGAAAGTTTCTTATTTCAAAAATAATAAGAAGTACTACCAATGTAATAATGCCACCATATTGCAATACACTCAAACAGTCCATAACTTCCTCCTATCGAAACAGTGACTTGAGCATAAGGCTTATTCCGCCAAAAAATACAAGAAGAAACAGACCTATGCTGAAAACAGAAACAAGAAGCTCACAAAGGAATGTCGCTACTGATGGAGCAAACAGTACGCCTGCAACTCCCAGTCCGGCACTCAATCGTCTTGAACCGGGGACATCACGATAACGAATTAAATGTATTAGTGATGGTATTAATATAAGTAAATATAAAATTAACAGAACTGCAGCATACACTTCTTTGCTCACCTCGTAATATGTACTTGATTTTTGGATTAAATCGTGCCTTCGATTATTGACTGTGCTGTTGCTGTACGAACATCCAACAGTACAACTTTACGATTACCTGATGCAGCTGCACCTTCATACCCTACATTAGGCACATGCCAAGGATCACTTGAGCCCATACCTTTAGTAGTAATACGTTCGCCACTAACACCTAAGTCAACCAAAGTTTGCTTTACGGCATCTGCTCTGTCCTGAGAGAGTTTAATCGAAGCATCATTAGTTGTATCACCGGCAGTAGAGCCGACAAGCAATAATTTTACAGTGTCATGTTCAAGCAAATATTCAGCAATCGGACGGATATTTTCAATAGCTTTATCAGGATATAAGTAGCTTGCTTTGTCAGCAACAAACTCGACTTTGCTTTCGTTGAGAATCTGAGGTTCCTGAAATGCCTTATCATCTGTTTTTAGTGCATCCGCATCAAATACAATCGGGGTATCTTCAGGAAGATCTACAGGAGTTACAGCAGGATATTCTACAGTCGTGTTAACAGGGTTAGACATAATATCGTTATATTTAAATGTTCCATTACCGGCTTCAACGAGCGAACCATATATTTGCTGAAGCTTGTTCTTCTGTGCACTTGTTAATGATTTCTGAGGAGCAGCAACATCTCCAAGCTGCTGCCAATATACAGTAATACCTGTAAAATCAGGGATTTCTGATTTCTCTTTAAGCAATTCAACGATAACCTTGGGTTCCGCAGAAATGAGATTATTATTGAAGTTGAGCACACCTGTTGTGCTAAGACCTGTACCGAGAACAACGATCGTCTTTGAGTCATAACCTTCAAGTGAAGATAAACTCCTTACTGCGAGTCGAAGTGCTTCAAGGTAGTCAACTTCCGGGTCATCTGCAATAACAGTATTCATACCACTGATAAGGTTTGTTGCTTTAGAACGAGCATCCATTGCAAGCTTGTCCTTTGATGCATTTTTATATTTAGCATCAATATCAAAGCTCTGAGCAAGAACTACTTCGGGAACACCGTCAGCATTTACAACGGAAATGTATCCGTAATTAAGAATTGTTGAATTAATTGTGTCCTGAACCAAAGGACTCTGCAGATTTAATCCCTGTGAATTTGCCGTGTTAGCAATCACATAGCATACGGCATTTTTTTCAATAGATCCCTCATTTTTGGTACATCCTGTAAAAACAGCTGAAAGGGTAATAACAAGTGCAAATGTTAAAATAAGCGCAATGATTCTTTTCATATCAAATTCTCCTTTTATACTGCAATATAATTAGAAATAATGTTGTTTTTTACATCCTCTTTCTTAGAACCTCGTTCTGATATAGTGGACTTCTTGAAGGTTTCAAGCTCGTTATCAAAATTTTCAATAAATGCCTTACAACCTTGTTCCGAAAGGGCACTTGTGGACTTGGCGTCTCCCAGGTTCTCTTTTAAAAGTTGCTCTACAAATTTACCATAGCTATTAACCTTTGCACGATATATATTTTCCATTGCTTCAAACTTTTCTTCATCATCAGCACGAAGATTCTCTGCAAAGTCTATATCAGCATCGTATTCATCCAAAACAGCTGCTAACCTACGGATTTCATCACCTTTTTCGCCAAGAGCCTCTTCAAGGATACGCTTTCTTGTTTTAAGAGGATCATATGTCAAAAAAGATATAAAATAAGAACCTATAGAAGTAAGAACAGGACATCCTATGCGAAATATTGTTAAAGCAACAACGGATGGGGCAAGGCTTTCGGACTTGGTTGGTTCGGATGTGCCAAAGTAATTGGTAGTCATTGAAGAAACGTCCGGATTCATTAGGTCGATTGTCATAACATTAAGAACAATATTTATAAGTAATGCCGTTGCACACACACCTAATGCCAAATAAAGTACAATGCGGTCATTTGTCAAGTTCTGTTTTATTCTCTTGTGTTGTACTCCAAGAAAAATGGGAACAATATCAAAAGCAAACAATAAACCAGCTACCTGAATGCCAAGCATAAACATACTGTCATAGGAAATCATCTTAAATAAACTGATGAAGCAAGCAGTATCGACGATTGCACAAAACAACATAATAACATACGGAACAACGGCATTATCCAACGGTGTATCAGGCTTGTATTTCTGACTTATATGGTCGTTGAGTCCATTGTAAATAAGTTCGCCATTACGGTTTTTGCTTAAAACACCTGTGTTTTTATTCATATTTAAACCTCCTCGTATCTTGAAAGCATTTCATCAATTTTGCAAAAGTCATTCTGCAACATATCGTACTCTTTCTCGCGTTCCTGCATAACTCTTAATATATCTTCTCTATCTGCTTTACGGCAAACAATGAATCTTCTTATCATGTCTTTATGGTCACTTTGCTGAAGTTTAAGGTCTGCAAAAGCTTCAAAAGCAGCACTGAAAATGATGTCATTCAACATATCACCGTTAGCATCATCTACATCGCCTGCAGCCATTTTCTCAAAACGTTCTTCCAAAATAGGAATCATTTCGCTCTCGTTAAGCTTATGATAGCTACGATAATCCACTGTTCTTAAAGATTCAATTCCATATTCATGACTATGTCTTAAACAAAAACTATTTACAATGGTTTTGCTATCATCTACAGAATTGAGCAGTGAATGCGGTTGTTTTTTCTTTTTACCAAACATTATGCTACCTCCTCTTCGTTAACAGAAAGCGTCTCACTCAAAAGGTCTGCTTTTTCCATAAGTACCTTGTGATGCGGTTTCATATAAATATCTTCAGAATTAAATTTGATATCAACACAAGGAAGCACAGGCATTTTGATGGTTTCAGGGTGATTATGTAAAGCTGAATTCCAGTATACAGCAAGTCTCTGATAGAGATGGTCGCGCACACGGTTGCAAATCATTCTGGTAGAGTTATTATCTTCAATGATTTTTGCTCTAACAGTGGCGAACTCGCTCAATTCAGATGTGAGTTTTGCTTCTAAAGAAGAGACCTTGTTTTTGACAGGTGTTAACCTTTTTTCTCTTTCTTTTGTTCTGCGAGCAACAACTTGTGCATCTGTTAATTTGCTTTCTCCGGTCTTACGAGATGTGTCAAACAGATTTTCACTTGCTATAGCCTTGTCCAACTTTAACTCAGCATTATCAAGTTGTGTCTTAATGTCTACTACTGAGTTCATAATATCCTCAAGACGTGAATATGCTTCCTCTTCTTCAATTTGGAGCTGTCCCCACATACGAGAAGAAAACTCATCATAAGAACGAATTTCCCTTTCAATGTGTGGTGATACCCATTGTCCATCATTTTCACGAGGAAGTCCGTGTTTTCCATCGCTTCGACCGGCAATTTTCAAAGGAATACTTTCAAAGAAGCCAACACCTTTAACCTTGCCCTTATTAAGATTGGAAACACGAGAATTTTTTAATGATTTGTTTTTCATAAGCATTCGACTACCTTTCATTCATTGTTTGTAAAGCACTCTTGAACTTCACAAGTATATTAAATCATATTTGCTCATAATAATATTCAGCTGTTCAGGAAATCAAAATTAAAAAAGTTATTCATCTTCTTCGTCTACCGCACCAAAAAGTTCATCAAACTTGGCTTCAAGTTCTTTCATTACTTCGTCACTTATAACATCATCTTTATTTTTTGACTTTTTAGTTTTTCTTGATGACATCGACTCTTTCAAGGGTTTAGGATTAGTTATTCTTCTATCAACAGTTCTTTGGGCCTTCGGAAACGGAAAATTAAACACTTCTTCGTTTATTCCTCGTAACCATTCTTTCATAGTTAGCGTGTGATCGTTATAATTTCTTTTTCTGTCTTTAAGTTCTACTTCCTTGCTTTTGCCAAATACATCAATATATTCATAATCTGGAAGTTTTACTATAAAAGGATACTGTCCGCTTTTGATAATTACAGCTTCAGCTCCATCTCGATGCTTCTTCAGGTGTTGTATTCTGTCTACACTCAACAAGGGAACTAAATTTCCATTATAGTCTTTTACTTTTCCGCAAATCTCTGAAACTTCTTTTAAAAACTCTATCTCCTTTGAAGGATAAATAATCCAATCACAATTTCCTTTTATGGTTTTTGCATCTTCTTTATATGTATTTTCTATTTGCCCATAGGATTGAACATAAAGAAAGTATCTAATATTGTATCCACGTGCTTCTGAAATTCTTTTAGGAAAGCCATCGACCTTTGATAAGTTGCCAAATTCTTCGCAAACAAAGTTTACTCGTTTTTCCAATTTAGACAATTTGTTTTCATCAATATGATACATTAAGTAAAGGTAACATTGAGTTAAAAAAAGATTTACAAGAAATGACATCGTAAGTTTTTCATCTGGATAAATTATGTAAATTACAGTTTTTTTATCCTTGTCTACAAGGTCTGCAAAATCAATTTCATTTTCACATAATATATTCAACAACGCAGTCTTTTTTGAATACGGACCAAAAGCTTGTTTTACTGTATGATACAAGCAATCTGATGTTTTTTCAGCCGACATTCCTAGAAATTCATCAAGAGGGTCTAAAAAAGGTTGCTTTTCATCACAATCTTTTATCAGTTCTGTCAGCGAATATCTGTTTTTTTTACTTGCAACCTGCATTAATGTGGATATATTAAATACGTTTGATGTAACTGAATCAAGTAAAAGCATCGCTAAAGCATATAGATATGAATTGACACTGTCAGCCCAATAATCATCCTTTGTATTAACCTTTATGGGGGCTGTAATCGATTCAATTAAATCATTAATCATCTCTTCTGCTTCTTCATCTTTTCCTCTAATGCTCAGCATATAAGGTAAAAACAAAGGATTCCAACAATCTGATCTTTTAGGATTCCTTAAATTTAAAACTTTAACATTATACCCTAGTTTTTGTGCGTATCCGCCTGTTTTTCTATACAGTTCCCCTTTAGGATCTGGAAAAACACCATTTTCAGATGCAGCTATAATTGACATAATAGTATTAATTACAGAGGTTCTTGTTTTTTTACTTCCTGTACCTCCCTTTATCATAATATGAGAATCTGAGTTATCTACATAAAGAGTTTCTCCATCGTAGAAAACAGGAGCACCAGCATATCTTACTTTATTTTCTGTTTTATTAGGTTTACAAAAACTAGTAATTTCCTCTTTCGTAGCAAACCTATTGATATTTTGGATTAAATATCTTGAATATTTAGACTCATACATTTCTTTCTACTCCTGTCCCATTTCCATTATCATAAAAACCTATTTTTGTTGTTTCTTTCTTTTTAATCATTGATGGTAAAGGTGTTAAAGAAAAGGAAAACAATTTAAGATTACTGATTTTCTTAAATAATTCTTTGTTCATTTCTTTCTCGCATATAATTTTATATTCTAAGTCTTCTTGTTTATCCGAAAGCATATATAAAAAGTTCTCAAGGTAGTTGTTATATTGGTAACTTTCATTCCATGCCGAAAGATTAATAATTACTCTTTTAGGCTTGTTTTCACCAATCACATCACTCATATTTAATTCTTGCAGAAATCTGTTGAATTCAAATATAGCTTTTTCATCCGATTCAATATGTGAAAGCTCGAAAAAAATATTTTCTTTAGTTTTGCTCTCACTATATTCTTTTGCTTCATCAAACTTTCCCTGTACAATTTCAATATTCATATCAAAACTCCTTTGCTTGTCCTCTGCACATGTTTTTCTTCGCTTGTTTCTTTTTGTCTCTTACAACTTTTGTAACGGGGGATTGACAGCCATAATCTCTCCATGTTGTTCTTTTTGTAATATTAATCTTCTTCTGTTCCTTTTTTGACAGTTTATCGTATGTTACAAGATCCTTCATTTTTATCACCTCATTGATTTATCTTACATATATAATGCCATATCATTAAACTTATAAATACATTATTTCAGGAAATCAAAGTTAATAATTTATCTTTTTTTGTTTACTTAAATACCATTTCTTTGATATTTTTTTAACACCTAATTCTTTAAAATTAACATAAAGGATTCTGTCTGAATTATTAGTTTTAATATCAATAATTTTCCCTATGCCGTATTGAGGATGTCTTAAATTTTCACCTATTTTAGTATCGGACATAACAGCTTCGTCATCTTTATTAAGACATGTTTTTATTTCTTTATATACGAAATACTCATAAACTCGTCTGTTTGTGCTATCCCACGTATCTTGTATAACATACTTTGTACTACCGTCCGCTTGCTTTTCAGGTAATATTGCCGCACAATGATGCTTTCCTACATAAGCGAAGATTCTCTCGCCTTGAAAATATGTATGTTCCATCAATTCACAAAATTGTTTTCCAGTTAAAAGCTTTTTATTTCGCTTTATTTCATTGTGTCTCTCGAAGCCAAGATTAATTAATGCTTGCTGTGTATTCGGTCTTATATTAAGAACAGGATCGGAGTATCGTATTGACTCTGCAATATAGTCAATAGCCTCATGCCAAGTACAACCGTAAGCAGCACTAAATCCCCTAATAACGCAATCTCCTATATTCTTATTATCCGGATTCATGTTTTTAACCTTTAATCTTTTGTTTTCTTCTGTTGGCTTTCGTGTTAATGTATCCCTTTTGATTCTTGTTCTGTTATCCGTGCCAGGAATATATAGCCATATTTCATCAACAAAACAATCTCGAATTATATATTTGTTTGGCCAATTACCTTTAAAAACATATTCATTTCTGTCCGGGTCTTTAATAACTGCAAAATATCCAAAAGGTAATTTCACAATATATTTCTCATTAACACCAGCGACATCTAAAGAATCAAGCAACTCGCTAAGTTTTGCGTAATGATTGTCAGGCACAAAACCATTTGCACGGAACAAATCAGTAATACAAGTTTGATATGACGGCATATTACATCTAAAATGTACTTGTTCCATTAAACTTTTAACTACCGTTTCCCACTGTGCTCCAGTAACAATTGATACAGCATTAACTGCTGACCTTTCTTTAAAACTACACAGATTTACTACTGTAGGACTTAAATTTGCTTCAATATATAACTCGTTGATAGGTCTTCTAGAATTCATAAAGCAAATATCTCCTTTCGTTTTTATATAGTATAAATTTTCAGAAATATAAAATAATCAATATAAGAGGAAATAAAAATTAAAAAAGCATCCAACGAAACCATTTTTCGCTGAATGCTTTTTCACTATTAAGTTTTATAATCTTGAAAAATTCTCTGTCATCTGTACCAAGTCATAAAGCAACCCTTGTACTTGACCAATTTTTTCAGATGCTTCATTAGGACCAATTATCGCATTACAACATGCTTCAGCCTTTATTCTGTCAATCAAACCTGTATGTGCAGCTGCGTTTCTAAAGGAAACTCTGATTTTCTCACATTTATTAACAAAAGTATCGCCTCCTGTTTTAATCGTTGTAAATGCGAGAATTCCTTTATCAGCGTATTGCTCCGATAATATATTGTTTAAATATTCAGAAAGGTATACTTTGTCCTTGTCAGAGCCTTCAAACAAATATGGCAACGACCCCAAAGAAAAACTCTTATTTAACCGTAGCTCTCCTTTTTTATTTCGAAACACCAGCAACTCTGGCCATTCAGCATAATCTGATGTCCCCAATTTGTTTTTCATAAATGTTTGAAAGCCTGTAAACAATCTTCGCTTCAATTCGTTTTCTAAAGCCGATGTTGCAGAGACGACCACGCCGGAATGATCAAGAGAAGCAAATTCAGGAACTTTGCATTGGTTAAACAAAACTCTTGCCGATAGCAAAGCTCTTCTTGTGTACACATCCAATTCCAACCAATGTTCACCAAACATGCCTTTTAATAGAACTTCCTCTTTTTCAACCGATACGTTTTTCTCCTGTAGTGAGTCAATTATTTTTGTTGCTGTTTCTTCGATGAAACGAGACTGTATTTGTTCGATTTGAGTTTCATCTAAGAAATGCAAACTGCTTTCGTTTGGTAAATTCCTTTTCTGCTTTGCAACAGAATCTATAATAGAGTGCATTAACTCAATTATTTCTTTTTGTTGGTCAACAATTTGTGGTATAGCATCAGTATTTATTTGGATTTGGTTAAGCACAGATGCCATTTCGGATTGATTATCAACATAACTCTTACTTTGCTCAATTAATGCTTGGTTTTGCGACAATAGTATGCGGAGCATTTCTTTCTTTGTTAGATTTTCCGAATAAGGATTTCTGAAAACAAAAAGGAATAGCAATTTTAATGCTTGCGGCAAAATTAATTTAATTCTCTTACGTTCATCGAACTGACTCTGCAAGTTAGCCAAATGGTTATCAATGAATATATTAGTGTAGTAATCACCACGTTTAGAAGAAAGAACAGTATAATACAAATTGTATCGTGAATTTTTAGAGTATTCTCTTATTAAGGAAAGGCCTTGATCTTTATTTTTTCTATATCCCCAGTTTCCAGAATACACTAATAAACCTCTAAGTACATTTGAAACAGAGCCGTTTTCGAAAGCAGTATTTTCTAATATTTCTCTAGCCGTATCCTGGTTTTTCTTAACACCGATACCATATGCATAGCAATATGCTATATATACTCTAGCGATATCATCTCCTGACATATACGCACTATCGAAGTTCTTTATTGCATTATCAATGTTTTTCTTTGTTCCGCAACCATAATATAAATGTTGACTCAATAACCGCATGCATCTTGGACTGATTTCCTCTGTATTTGGATGAGTAAGAAGCTCATATGCCTTTTTATATTCTTTCCTATGAAGGAGACAATTATATAAACTGTCAACCCCCGCAGAACCCACCAAATTCCTATCGTATGCTAGTGTGAGGAAGTGTTGAGCAAATTTTTCATTAGGTAGAATCGGAGTATCCAACCCCAGCAGATTTTTTGAGTAAATCAAGCCCAATAAATTCGCTTTACTATAATCACCATCGCATAATGGAGCATAGAGAAGACTTCCTATTCCTGGTGAACATAGGAAATGCTTCTTTGCAACCGTAAAATCTTGTTTTTCACCAATACCGTGAAAATGCATTATGCCTTGATATAAATGAGTATAACTGGAAACAAACGGAATATCCGAATAGTCAGCAAGCAATTCTTCAATGAGTTTTTTCGCAAATTTGTGGTTCGCTTTAACTCCAATTCCACAGATATAACAGAAACATAATAGCACTGCAGATGAAACAGATTTGTGGTTTTCATATGCATCCTTTAAAATCCTATATCCTTTTTGTTCATTCTTTTTTATACCAATACCTCTTACAAAACAAGTTGCAATGTAGTATGCCGTTTCTTCGTCTTCACTTTTTATATATGCTTTCTCAAAACATTCAAAAACCTTTTCGTAATTTCTTCCAACGCCTTTTCCATCGTAATAAAGCAACCCCAGTTGAATCAAAGCATCTACATTTCCTTTGGTTGACTCTTGTAAGAAAAGGGTATAAGCAGACTTATAATATATTTCCGACTTTTCCTTTTCTTCATCAAAATTTTCATTAATAATATTGGCTATAGTTAAATAACACTCAGCTTTATCCATATCATTCGAAAGATGCTCTAATGTTTTTTCGTACCAATATATGGATTCTTTTATGTCTTTTGAAGTTCCTATTCCATCTTTATAAAACTCAGCTATAACAGAAAATGCTTGTTCCAATTCTCCTTCAGCTGCAATTTTGCAATAATTAAAAGCTGTAGTGGGATCACTATCAACCAAGTATCCACAATCATAAAAGCCGGCAAGTTTAAAACATGCAAGATAATAATGGTAGCTGTTCTTTTCGAGTTCTTGAACAGCTTTTTGTAAATAATCAAATGCTATTTTGTCTTTTTCTTCATCATCGAAATTATCGAAATATATGCATGCAAGCTGCACCATTGAAATTCTGTCATTGTTTTCTATAGCTTTCATATACCATTCAATAGCATATTCTAAATTTTTTTCAACACCATTTCCGCACTCATAGAACCATGCCACTAATCGCTGTGCTTCTGCGTAACCCGCTTCTGCTGAAAGATAACATAATTCAAACGCCCTTGTAGCATCTTTCTCGATACCTTCACCATATGCGTAACACATAGCTAACATGTATTGTGCTATTTTATTTTTTTGTTCAGATGATTCTCGGTACCATTTTACTGCCTTTTCTTTGTCAACATCTGTTCCTATTCCGTACTCATAACACTTCCCTAATAATCGTTGTGCAATTGCACTGTCTTGCTCAGCAGCACTTTTATACATTTCGAACGCCTTTTTCTCATCAACATCTGTTCCGATTCCATACTCGTAACACTGACCTAATAGACGTTGTGCTTTTGCATGTCCTGCCTTCGCCATTTGAGAATACAAACCAAACGCCTTTGTTACATCCTTCTCAACACCAATACCTTCTTCATAACACTGCGCCAAAAAAGTTGTTCCTTTAGCAGAACCCATATTCGATGCTTTTATGTACAGAGAAATAGCTTTATCAATATCTTTTTTCGTCCCTACTCCACATTCGTAATTGAATCCCAGTGTTGCAATTGCGTCTGGTTCATTATAGTCTGCAGCACGCAAATCTAGTTCAAAACACTTTGTATAGTTTTTTTCTGTTCCGTGTCCATAGTAATAGCACTCGGATAAAAAATTTAAAGCTTGGGGAATATCGCTTTCAGCGAAAGCAGAAAGGTACTCAAAGAGCTCCTTGTATTTTCGTTCTTTTTTTAAATTGTCGGCATATTGTTTATTATATTCATTCATTTAATATTCCCCTTAACATAGTAATATATTTGCAACTAATTTTGTTCTATTTAAAATTCATTGTGTGATTTTGAATTATAGCAAGAATACTATGCAGTCTTCTTTGTTTGTTTCTTTTTGAATCTAACTGAATTCCATTTTGCATTACAACTTCACTTTGTGTTTCAACATCTGCTAAGCATAATTTTAATAAAAGAAGAAAATCTTTATGTTTTGGAACATAACTTCCCTTGACTGCACAATCCTTTTTAATTGAAATCACTTTACTTTTAACTGTCTCTTTTTGTATAGGAATAATGAACTTATTATTTTTGTCTTTTATCTCATTAGGACATTTAAACGAAATAAAAGCATCGTGGTATTCGATAAAAAACAAAATTCTGTTTATAACGTTATCGTCCAAACCCGAGTCTTTAAACTCTTTTTCTGAAATCCGTCTCGATTCAATAGCGTGATTATAAAAAACCGTTTTTCCGCTTTTCTCAAAAGCAACGCTAGGCTTTCCTACATCGTGATACAATGCTGCTATTTTAAGTTCATTTATTTCATCTTTTGATAGTTCAGCACAATCAATCGCTTCAACCGTTTTGATTGTATGCTCTAACAAATCATAGCAGTGGTGAGGGTTATTTTGTAAATAACCCTGCATCGTTGCAAAATCAGAACCAAAGATGTGCTTTAGTTCCTCTTTATCCATTGATAGTAGTTTTTCAGGCACTTCCAGAAAATATTTTAGTTCCTTAAGATTCATATTCAAATTCAACACTCTCGATAATATTATCTTTGTTTTTCTTTACCATTTTTGATAATACCAATTGATTTTCTAATCTCTCTTTCATCTCATTTAAAACATCTCCCGAATCTTCATCTACTGATATTAATGAACCATATCCTAAAAGACGAATAACTATTTCTTTAGAATCGTCTTTATTATAATACAATAACATTCTGTATGTACCATCTCCCCATCTGATGCACTCTTTCCTATAGCAGGAAAACTCTGAAAGGATTCTATTAGGAATATTTTCACTGTCGTCAAAAAATATTACTAAGTGTTTTTCCTTATTTTTGTCATCACTTAAAACATTTTGCGTGACATATTCAACATTAAAGTTTACATCCGATTTCGTTATATGTTTTATTCTTTCCAGATTAATTGTATCACATTTCCCATTCTTCGAACAACCTCGTATTCTAAATCGATTGTCTTTCTTTGAATACTCGATATATGCCGGTGCAAATTCTTTGTACTCTTTTTGTTTACCAAATTGGTTTATACCACTGATATTAAGATAAATATTGTTTGAAATAGCCATATTAATCATTATCAAGTGTTCTAAATAATTATTTTGCTCATAATGACCTTTCATATCAAAAGCTTGGGCAACTAAATTAACATCATTTACATCAAACAGATTGTCAGCCGGTAGAAACGCCTGCAACTTTTCAATTTCTCCTTTTTCTAAAAAGCAATATGCAAAAGGATGCTTTAACACATTTTGTAACCATTGTGTTTCAATTCTAGTCAAAGGTATCAATTGATTCATTGTTCTTATTTTCTTTTGCTTATTGAATGAAAATATAGAATCATCTTCAATAAGGAAATTGTTGATAAAGCCTTCAACCTGTTGCTTTCTTTTTGCCTTAACTTTATTAGCTGCTTTAGTATCGTCAAATATAAAAGCATCAATATATTCTTGTACTTTCGCTTTTATCAACTCATTATTCACTTGCTGTTTCTGTAAAAGGTCAAACAATATTTCTCCAAATTTGTAAAATGATACACTATAAAGTTCGTTGAACAATTCCTCACTCAAATTATCATTTTCTGTAAAGTCTTTGCTAAACGTCTCAATTATCGCTTTAGGAGTACCGCTTATTGACGAAGAAATTGTTTTTTTTGAAGGAACTTGATAAGTTTTAAAATTTCGCATAATATCATCAACAAATCCATTGTACTGCACTTCAACACTTACTATTCTTGTAGTATAGCTACGTATCCATTGCAGCATATCATTGGGGTTTATAATATTTGCAACAATTTCAGCATGTATTAAATTTTTATTTTGATTCTTTTCAATATAACTGCCATTGGGCAATTCTTTTTTTAATCTGTTTCTGATAAAACTTTCATTGTTATCATCAAAAGCAATAACCAACTTTACTTTACTTGGTTTAATATCAGCCTTTACATTTCCCTCAAAAAAAGCACCAAAGCTTTCGCCCCAAGTGAACTCAATTAATCTTTTTGCACGCTTGATATCCTCGTCAAAATAGTATCTTTTCGGATATTTTCCAACACAAATGCTATCAATAGAATCCAACCGAACGGAAGCAATACTTCTATATGCTGGATGATAATATATAAGAAGTTGGTTGCCATTTGAAACATTTTCTCTTACTTCAATAGGATAACATACAAACCGCTGATAATGATGTCCATTTATAGCATCCCTACACTCAATATCTACCCATTCATCGTTTTTTATGGCATTAAGTAAGTTAATTAAATTGTAATCGTTAAGAGTTCTTATAATGTAGTTGTGCTTGTAATAAAAATTATTATCCGAAGCAAGTGTATGTTTATTTATAAATGTTCCTATTTCACCTAAAGGTAATACTTGAGAAAAAAAGGAAATCATTTTAGAAAATCTTTGTTCTAAATCATTATTTTCATTGAAAAATTCAGACAAAATCACTGAAGAAAGTTTATAATATGTTTTCTTATTTGATTTCACTTCCCAACCTTTGCATGCTTCTTCGATTTCTTCTTTAATATCTTTAATTGATGCATCATCTATTCCGCTGCTATAACGAATACAATAAGAGCGATTTTTAACATTTTCAACTAATTCACAGCCTTGATATTTCGAATTGCCGAGAATCTCTTCTACTTGTTTATTAAAGTTTCCTGTATAGTTTTTCTTTCTATTGTAATTTAAAACAAATTCTTTTCTTTCTTTAAGCAAATCATTTTTCACCAATGATTTAATTACATTTGAGAATTGCCGCCTTTGAATACAATAAGTTTGCTTCACTAAATTTGAATAAAAATCATACAATGTGTCTAACTCTAAAGTATTATTCGTATTATCCTTAATGAAAAATGTTTCTTTGGAATAAATTATTCTTTTTTTGTTTTCAATCAAATATAAATAAATATCTGTTAAATTTAAGTCTCTGTCGACATATTTTTTTGCATAGCCCTTTGATGACATAAACACATCTATGGCTTTATAGGCATAAAGTTCTTTATCTTCATCAGAAAAGTCATCCCAAGAGCCACTACCGCTATGGCGGCGTTCTTCGCCTTCCAAGGCTACGGCAATTAATTGCAAACACTCGATCAATAAGTTCAATTCATCTTCTTCTAATTTTGAACTCTCAGTCTTTGATATATTAATACCTAAATTAAAATATAAAACAAGTGAATAAATCAAAGAGAAATGTTCTCCGCGAGAATCCTCACTATCACTACTGTGGCGATTGCAATAATTATACAACGAATGGAACGGATTTTCCTTTAACGTTCGTGCATCAACCGTTATACATTCAACACTTGAATTATCATTTCCTGTCAATGAATTCGTTTTATAATCTGGTTCTTGACCGTATTTCCAAGTTACACCTGCCATTTTATTTACCAATGCCTTAATGCGTAACGAATCATTCCTATATGTGCCTGCTTTAACTGTTTCATTGGCTTCTTCAAGATATATTTGTCCCCAATAACGATACATTTTTTCAATGGTTTTGGGATAGCCACAGTTCTTGATAAACTTTTCGTTTTCCAAATTAAGTTTCTCTAAATTAGGTGCCCCTGTATTTCCTGTCAAAAAAAATGCCATATTGCTGGTAGTGTGAAGGTATTTGAACATCTCACACAACGGCTTTTCTAAAACATATTTTTTTCTTTTGCTTTCTTCTACATCTCCATCTAAAAAAATACTTACAGAATCATTTTCAATTTCAATATCTTTCATTCTTAATTGTGACAGTTTTTCTAAATCGTAATCAGAAATAAGACTTAATATTGATATTGCAATCCTCCTTGATTTTGAAAAACTTCCCTTATTATAAAAATCTACTTCCTTATTTTTAAATTGAAAAACATACATATCACGAAAATAGTTTTTAAATTTAGAGTTAAAGTCTTTTTCGCTAATATACTCTGTATCGATCGCCATAATTATGCCTCCATTTTTCGACGGTAGTATCCCTGCTTTAATGCCAAGGATACTACCATCACATCACACTTTCATATCATTTTAGTCTTGGTATAATTCCCAAATGCGCACCACTTCGCCTTCACCGTCCGTAAATAATACTTTCAACAAATGATCGAAAACAACTTTAGAAACAGCATTCCCACCGTGAGCTGAAGAATTTCTGATCTCCACAACCTCTGCCAATGCTTTGGCATGCTTTTTCCAATCATTCAAATCAGTGCCCGTATAATCTCTTAATCTCTTAAGGTTGGGCATTTTATCTTTTTGGGGATCACTATAAGGTTTAAAATACGATTCGTTGTGCACACCTTTAGCAGTAATTTGTACCTTTTGAAAAATCAAATGCCACACGAATGTTCCCAAAGTAATATCCTTCCATTTGCGTTTCAGAATATCAGGTTTATTGAGTGTGCTAAAGTTTTCACCTGATGTAATAGTCAACTCAGGTAGTGCCTTGCCATACAATTTCAAATGCTTGTCTTTCAACATAATCTCAACGAGTTTACAGTACATAATACTGATTGGTGAAAAATCGACATCGCTATAATCAATCGTTTCGTTTTCTTCCGGTAGGATCATTTTATGTAAGGCGACAGCAAAACATAATTGTTGATAATATTCTTGTGGAAGCGCTTTAATGGCAGCGAGCTGTGACGGCTCTTTAATACCTAATACAACTTTTAAATCCTCGTCTGTTGGCTTAGCAAAAACTGATGAATTTGGAGTTGAATCCGAGCGTTTTAGCATTGTGGATACCACCTCGCCGTAATATCGATTTTGAGCTTTAGTGTTAATTTCATCAATCTCGTCTATTATAATAACATCGGAGTCGGATAATTCATATTCCTCTGATTCATCATCGAAAGCCGGTTTCGCAGCTTGAAGTTCTCTCATTCGAACACGTTCTTGTTCGGTATAGAAAGCTTCTAACTTTGGCAAGGTTTTGAACGCTGCTAATCTGTCAAGTGTAGATGCATCACTAATCAAGGTTGAAAATGCAGTGTTTATTGTTTGGGCATTTATCTGAATATTATTGTTATTCTGTGTTTCAATAATATCTCTGTAGTTGTTTGCTATTCTATCTTTGAATATTTTCATAGATTCTTTTGGTAGCTTTTCATCAAGATATACTTTGGATAAAATCTCATATCTTTCATCAGGCTCCAATGTTTTATAAAGATTCCAAACCTCCTCGGTACCGGAAGAGGAGTCTTCGGTATCTTCCTCCGTAATTATAACTCTATTAGGTTTACCATTTCTTTTTACAATTTCACAATATTGACTAAAATAGAATGGCGTACTAAACGAGTAAACGGATATTCCATTTTTTTCATCCCACTTTAAGATACCTCTGACACTACAAAGACGCAACGCAGTATCTATTTCTGCCTTTAATTCATAAGAAGACTCTGCACTAAAATAGTCATGTATTTCATATCCGCTAACATAGGTTCTATCAGGTTCTTCCAACATTAATGCAGCGATAAATGTAAGATATTTTTCTTCCATTTCTAAATTCTTTGTAACATTTTTTATAAATTTGTTCACTTCAGATGTTGCTTTAATGTCGCCTTTTTGCTCTGATAACATAATAGATACAACCGATGATATATCAAAAGGATATAATTTTTGTCTATATTTAAAGTCTCCTTTTTCTATTGCATCAATTATCTCATTGCCTATCAGCTTGCCATATAGCGCATTGCCTCCTGTATATGAGAAAATGTAGTCCAATGCTTCGTCTGTGAATGGATTTTTCTCATTGCCCCAAACCATAGGATCACGTAACATGTCAAAATAATCGTTTTTATCTCGCTCACCGAACTGTCCTATTGGTCGCGTATTATCTCCATACATAAATACACTGTCTTGGTTAATCATCAATTTAACTAATTCATCAGCACCACAAAGAATATAACGAATACTTTCTCCTAATTCTTCAAGAATTTTCCTGAAGTTTTCAAACAACTCGCTTTGTGTAATTGACCATTTTTCAAGCACCTGCTGAAACTCATCAATCAATATCCATACTTCGCAATTGTTTTTCGACAAATTGTTTGAAACAATTTCCAACTTATCCTCAATAGACAAATCTGTTTCAGGCTTTTCAAGTATTTTTAAAATCTGTTCTATCGTTACTCTTGGAATATTATTGTCATCCTTGTCACCGACGCTCATTTCCGAATTGATTATCTTTTTGAACATAGATTTTATCGGATTAAGGAACAGAAACATCAGCCTATCCTTTTCTTCCTCGGGCATATTTTGATATTCCGGCTTATAAGAAATAACATACAAGGTGTCAATATCCTTTTCAAAATTTTCAAAGGCACCTCTTTTATGCTTATAATCAACAGCAAGGAAATTTTCAATATACTTAAGTAACGATGACTTGCCGACTCTAGATGGGCCATAAATAACCGACAGATTCTTAATAGGAATATAAGTGTCAAGCCATTCCTTATCTGTTCTTCTGCCAAAGCCTTTATTTTTTTCTGTAAAAGCTTCAATATCAGTTTTGTACCTAAATTTAGCAGGCATAATTTCTATATTATCAGAATTTTCACGATAAATAAAAGTTATACCTTCGTTCTTCTTGTTATCGCATATTTTTTGGCCTTTTACATTAAATGTGATGATAACATTAATACAGTCTCCGTCGGTCAATTCCTTTGTTATGTATTCGGGTAAAGCAATTCGTTCTCCGCTAACTTGACCGGGTCTGATATTATCTATATTGCCAGAGCAAAACGCTTCAAATTCCATTGGTTCGTTGAAGTTTTCACTGAACACAGTTACAACAAACTTAGAAGTTTTTGACTTTGGCGATAGGTCTATGGAAACACAACTGTTTGGACTATTTTCAAGCAAAATAAAAATAGAATTGTCCTCAATTTCTTTATTTATTGCTGTGATTTTAGCTAAAACATTTTGTTCTAATCTTGCTATTTCTCCTTTAACTGAATCTAATAGTTTTTTGACAAGTGGAGATACACTGATATTATGCGGGAAATCATTTCTCAAGAAGTCAATTTTTTCCATGATGGTATAATCGTTGTGCTCAAATTCTATGCACTTGTCAAGTAATATAGAAAACTCCTCAAGCCCATCAATATTTATACTGTTATTTTCAGCAATATCAATTATTCTTCGATTGCTTATCCATTTATCATACAAAATCAAATCGTCATAAGATTTAGAGGTAGTAAAAAACTCAATAAAAGCATCTTTGATTTCCGTTCCAAATTTTCTTTTGCCTTGTTCAGTTAGCAAATCAAAATTCTCAAATATCTCTATGATTATTTGAAATTTTTCATTTATAGTAAATTCTGAAAAACGTAGAATACAAAGAGAATATTCAAAAATGAATTCATTATAAGTTTCTATTTTTACATATAGTATTCCTTCTTCTGAATGTTCTTCATTTTTGTTATCCTTTTTCAAAGAGTAAAATTTTGATGGCGTTTTATTAACAAATAATAAAACCAACGCCGCTGCTCTAATTTTTTCCTTTAACGAGCTTTCAACATCAATAAAAATTCGATACGCTTCTCTGGCAAGATGTGTATTTATCTCTTCATCTGTGAAGCGCCCTGCAATTTCCATTAGATATGTTTTTTCTATAGACGTTTCCTTAAGGGCATCATATTCATTGCTGATTCGATTGGTTGCAAATTTCTGAGAAACTCCAGTAATATAATCTCTCAACCGATCATATTCTTCTTCCCACAATTTTGGGATAGCAGATTTTACACCAATACGATAGAAGGCTGCTACAGCTTTCTCTTTGTGGTTATTAAGTGCATTTTCAACTGCACATAAATAATGATAAATGGGCTCGCAATCCATTCCTTTAAATAGTTCGTAAAAAAACAAATGGTCTATGGAAACTTTAAAAGAACGCACCATATTACCTATGTCGCGCAGAATATTATACTTGAAAACTGTACTAATTATTGTATTAACGATAATGTCCTTACATTTAACAAAATTATCAGATGAAAAATATTTATTTTTCTTACTAATTGCAGCTGATAAATATTGCGTACGGTTTGACCGACCATATGTCAAAGCCATAAAATCTCGCATCATATTTATATCATCTGTATCTTTTAAAATTGCAAACATCTTTAATGCTACATATATTTTTGGTATCATTGTAGAACAAAAAGACATAATCTCTTCTGATAAATATTCATTGTTCATATATATGAATATTGCACTTTGTGCTAAGGAAGGATATCCGGTAGTTTCAATTATAGTCTTATAACTACTATGTATTTCTGTATTTTGCAAAATTTCTTTAATAGTTCCCGTATGATATGTAAGAGGACATAGTGTGCCCCTAATAGTTGATAAACATATCGCTTTTTTTGTTGTAAAGGTTAATGAAGAGTTTAGCAACTCTAAAATCGCAGATTTAAACCTATAATAGTAGTTATTGTAAATAAGAGATACATGTTCATTTTTATGCATGATATCGTTGATATAATTGTCATCGACATCATTAACATTTTCACCATTAATCAACGAACTATATAGGTCTATTAATAGCATGTTAATATAACGCCTGGAAGTATATTCCACTCCCAAACGCTGTGCATATTTAATTTGTTGATAATAACAAACTTTTAAAAAGTCAAGAACTACCGTTATGCCAACATTACTTTCCTTTTCCAAGCTTTTCCAAACGCTGTTTATATCACAATAATCCCAATATCTATCACTAAAATCCCAATATGTTTCTTGATCATAAACTACATTAAAAACATATTTCAATACAAGATACTTATAACCAACCGGTTCATCGGTTGTAACAAATGAATTATAATATGACAATTTGGGATACTTCTGCAACATAACAGAAACATCATTTTTGAAATTCTTTAACATCCTCGGAGTTAAGGCTGCTATATCATCTGGCAAAGTGTCATCATCCAAGGAATATATAATTTTTAACAGTGCAAGAATTTTCTTATCCTCGTTGTCGCAATTCCAATCTGAAAAATATAAAAAATCGTGAAATTCTTGAATTGCAGCAAAAGGATATGAGGCAAATAAAATTCTAAACAACACCGCTTTATTTTGCGACTTTTGACAAATTTCTTTGTATAGATCTAAAAACAGATTAATTCTTTCTGAAAAAGAGAAATATATATTTCCTGCCAACTCAAGATAAATAGAATTTTCTGTCTCGATGTTTTTTCTTAAAGCAACCTCGTAAAATTTATTAATTTCTTCATTGGTAATATTATTGTTTAATTTAAACAATTCTCTGTTTCGATATAAGAAATCGTTAAGTTTTATTGCATATGATTCGGATAATACAGCAAGCATTTCTGTACTTAGCGAAACAAAATTACCTATGTCGTTCGGTTTTGAAAAAAATGCAAATTTAGTCAGTTGATCTTCATAGGAGTTTATAATTTCGATATCTTCTGATTTGTCAAAGTCATAAAATTCAAGAAGATAAACACACTGTACAGCATAACCAAATGCTGAATTAGGTTGTCTAACATTATCCTGAGAAAGTTTAGAAATAATTGATTCCCATGATTTTTCCTTAAAAGGATTTTTTATAAGGTTATTTATTTGCCATGTGTACATTTCATGCTGTTCTGATTTTTTAAACCAATCTAAATATCTTTTATCTATATTTATACCTTTTGCCCATTTAAGGAATTCAAAAATATGAGTATATTCATAATTGGAAAAAACATATCTAATAGCTTTATAATGAGTATTGGTATTTGAAAAACGGTTGTTTGATGAATGTAATTGGCGATAGAATGTTCGATTACCTGTTTTTGTAATATCATGATATATGGAATATAAATATAAAACTTTCCCCAATTCTTTTTTCTTTGTATAAATACCCATAAGAATAATAGGCGTTCCGTTTGTTGCATTAAAATTTTGTAAGCAAATCTTTTCTGCAAATTCCAATGTAAAAGTTTCATTGAATATTTTATATGCACCATCTGATATTCCATTTTCTTTAAAATTTGAATATAATATTCTGATTATATCCTTGATTCTATCTTTTTCGATTGTATCTATTGCATCAAGAGAATAATGAGTATTTAAAACCAATGACAGTGCTTTTGAATAATTTGTAGAATTTCTTAGAGCATCAAGATACAACTCAGAGACTCTAGTATCACTTAATAATTCGGTTGAGTTTGTACGAGTTTCAATAAAATAAACAGATGCAAAAAAAGCATAATTTTTATTGTAATTTTTTATTATTTCTAAACTTTCATCTACTGAAAGTTCTGACGGATATATGCTGAAAAACTTGCTGCAATATATTTCCTCAACAATGTGTCTGTTAATTGAGTCAATTTTAAAATATGGATATATTTCAATTAGTTTTTCCGGAGCATCCGAAACTTCTCTTATTAATGAATCTGCAACAGGTTGTGTTGATGAAACTAAAGGGGTCAAATCCGTATCATCTGCCAATAAATGTTCTACAACAAAATATGCCAAGATGTATGCTTTTTTATTTTCATTAATTCTTGAAATGATTTTGTCAAAGTTATTTATTAATAAATCTCTTTTATAGTTCTTATTAAAGTTTGCATAGGCATTGTTTGTAATTATTTCCTCGAGATATGGCACCGGAAAAGCATAAAGAATATCAGAAAGCAGGTCAATGATATGTTCATTTAATGTTCCATCATTAAATTTTTTAAAAATATAGTAATTAATATATTTCTCAACTACCTTTTCTGACAGTTCGCTTTGCAACAAATCTACAAGTTCTTTGTTATGAATTTTATCCTCATTTACCCAATTTACAAAGGTTGGTATTTCTTCTAAAATCACACTTGCAAAATCGACAAACAAATCAAGACGGTTATGATCCAATGCAATACTTAATACTCTCGTCTTTAAGGTGTTAATAAATCCTGTTGGATAATTTTTGTAATCTATTATCGATTTTATGATTTGACAAAATGTATTGAAATACTCAAAATGGCCCTCCATCTCTATAAATTTTAAATATTCTAGAATTATTTCAAATTTTTTATTAGAGCTTTTACTTGCATAAAGTGCTAAAACATAAAAAGGTAAATAAAGTCTATTATGTAAAAACTGAAAGCGGATAGCAATATTAAGAAACGATGCATTATTATATTGAGATTGTATTAATGAATTATATATTTTCTTAAAGTTTTTGTCGTTGCAATCAAAATAGCATTCTGAACAGCCCTCGCTCATCAAAACAGTATTAGTTTTATACTTAACAAGTTCTTTTGAAGTTGAAGACTCAATAATCGTTTTGTCAAAATCGCTAAGTTTATATATGGATTCAAAACCTAGGAGTTTTTCAGCTGCGATTATGGCTTTTTCAAAGATATCTATTGAGAATTCATTAATGGGTGTTTGGCTTATTAAATTAGAAAGCAAAACTTCTTCATATTTTTCATCAATAAACATTTGATTAAAACCTTTAATCATATCTACATCATTTGAAGGTTTTTCTACCTTATTGTCAGTTTCGTTATCTGTTATTTGTGTTAACAACGAAACCTTAGTTTGTGGAGATCCATTGACATCAACATCATCAAAGTCTAATACATCAGAAAATTTCTCTTTTAAAAAAATCTTAGGTTTCTTGTACCCATACGCACGATAATCTATTTCTTTGCCAAGAAGATGAATATTTAGGAATGTTAAAAAAATTGGTCCAGTATTTGAAAGATGCTCAACTATTACATTTTTGATGCGTTCTCTCTCTTCGTCATCAAAGGTTCTTTGCTCAACTATTTTTTTCTTCTTTATTGATTTGGTACACTTTAAATGTGTTGCAATCAACTTTCCTTTTTTATCCTTATATGACTCATATTCAACACCAACTCCAACAAAAAGGTCTTCTACCTTGCCTTCTTCCATTCCGCGATCATCACAATAATAGGTTTTTCCGTTTGTTCCTCTTATGATAGCATATGATAACCCAATACTATTAATTTCTCTTTTTATTACTTTACCAAACATAATCTTTCCTCCTCAATTGTTTATCCAGTCTATGAATACGTTAAAATTATCTTTCTAGAGTGTTTTTTTCAAATTCGCAAATGTCACTTATATCACAATTAAGTTCATTAGCAATTTTTAATAAAACAGTAATACTTACTGGTTCGTCGTGTCTAAGTTTACTCATAGTACAAGAAGACAATTCTGTTTTCTTTCGAATATCAGCGGCGGTTAGGTTTCGATCTATTAATAACTTCCAAAACTTTTTATATGTAACTTTCATATGTGACACCTTCTAAAACATAATAATATAATACTTTTTTATTATACATAAATCGCTCTGTTTTTTCAACTATATTGTCGAAAAAACAGAGCACTATTATCGTGTTTTTTGTTTTCATAAAACACCAATGCTTCTACTTACACACCATTTTGAACAACCAAAAATGAAGATGGGGTTCTGCTGACATATGGAGAACAGAACAATGTGCACAAAGAGTAGAATAAGTGTCATCGTATTAATTCTGACATAATATCCGTAGGAATTATGATAAGTTGCAGTTACTACAGCACTATAGAAATGACTGATATTTTATAAATTTATTGAAAGCATTTCTAGTTAAATACTCTGTATTCACCAAATTGTTAATCAAATCTATTGCACGGATTTTCAGACATACTATTGCCCCGTTGAGATTGCAGATTTCTGCTTTTCCAACGGGGCTTTTGTTTTATCTGATAATGTGATATTAAGTTTTCACCTCTATAAATTGCAACCTTGTAATACACATAAATAGAAATTGAGATTATTCGATAGAAATATTTGAAATATACAGTACATCATTAAGACAATTCCTATTTGCCAATCGGTGCATTCTGTCCATAGTAGTAAGGGCAAAAATGAGCTAAAAACACCCCTCTTGAAAGAATTAATATTTTTTAAGTAAATACTTCATTTAATCTATACCTACTCACATTGTAGCTGTTTTCCCGTTCAATGGCACCGGATTTGACGAGCTCTGTCAGGCGTTTCTTGGAAAATGATGTTGAACCGAAATACGCATCAAAATTTGCAACGGGAAGTACAACCCAATCTGTATCCTCTTGTCGGTTGGCATAGTAATATTTTATGAGAATTTCAAGTGCATAAACCGTACTCGGTGCATTTGTAAAATCTGCTATCTTTGCTTTCGTTTCTTCGGGCAGGTAAAAATCATTGTTTTTAAGTTTTCCAAGCTCTAATGCAGATGAAAGAATATCATCAAACCTCAAAATCCAAGCACCTTTGGTTTTCAGGTAATATGTGCTGAAGTGCATACGGGTAACCTTGTCACGCCAAGCGTTATCGAAGTTCTTATCCATAATCATATATTTCTCATACTCTTTTGCCGTGAACTTCTCGGGATTGGATATAGCAAAATTCATAGCATTGTGCAAATGACGGTAAAACCAACCTTCACCGTTTTCTGATACAAGCTCAGGAAATTCCTTGTGATACTCCATGAAATCTGTCCTGAAACGCCACTCTTCTTTTTCTTTTGTAATATCCTTGTCGGGAATACTGCACCAAGCAGAGATTGCCCGTCTTGCATATTCAATATCGGCTTTGCCGTTTTTGAACATATATCCTCTTGCAATAATAGTTAATACCCTCGGAAATCCCTCAAAGCCTTGTATGCCTTCGCAGGTAAATCTGCCGAGAAAACTGTTGTCATTTCTATTGTCACGCTTGTATATGGGTGTTTCTGTGTAAGCCTTAAACTCGGCTATTTCATTTAACATAAGGCACACCTCTTTCAACGATATATTTCTCTGTTTCGGTCAGTAAAATATCAAAGATATATCTTCTGTAGCCTACCGCAACAACATAGGGTGCGGCATCGCTTAACCTTACGATTCTTGAAAGCAGTTTTCTGCATTCTTCTGTTACCGTTTCCTTGTAATCGTAGGTTTTTGATTTGTTTCTGTATGCCAACATCATAGCAGTCATTTCATCGCTGTCATTTTCAAAATGAAGTGAAGTCAGATTAAGCAGCTTGTTCTCAGCATATCTGTCACAGATAATATCAGAAAATACTCTGTCCCCGTTATGCCTGAAATCACAGAACAAATCAATATAACTTTCAAATCGTTCACCGATAAGATATGTCCTTAAAAAATGTTCTCTATCTTCTGGTAGCATAAACTGCCATTTACACTCCTGCATCTGAATATAGATTTCTTCAATCTCTTCGGGTGTGAAATCGACAAAGAGTGCATAGAGTTCATCAGTGTCATAATCGTTTTCCTGACCACGCATAAAGAGAATACGCTCAATATCTGACTTTCTTTCGGGTATATCAGATCTGTTTCTGTTGTTACGGATTCTTTTTAAGCAATGCTCATAATCATTCATCAATGCAGAAATACTAGCAAGTTTCTTTTTATCAAGACTTGATTTCCAATCGGGATTCTGAGCAAAGGTGAAAATTTCGCTGTCAGGTGCAGTCGGTCCCTTTGCTTTCGGTGTGTTCCTTTTCAGCTCATAAGCATAAAGCGGAAGTCTTTCAAGGTTTGAACTGACAACTGACCAATCTGTATTTTTGAAGAATTCCCTAAACTGCTCATCAAAGGTTTTCTCATACCAAGCTCTGCGTTCATTCTGTTTTTCAAGTAGCGACTTGTATTTAAGAAACAGACTTTTCGGTGCTTTGTTTGTTACAAGATATTCCGAAAGGTCAGGCTTTACACCGCTTTTTGCAGAGTCGATTTCCAAGCCTGTGAGTATTGCAAGCGTTTCCGTTTCTTTTCTGTACTGTGCCTTTTTTCCCTTTGCATTTTCGTCATAAGCTAAAATACTTCTGTTAAGTGCCGCATTTGAGATTTGCCCCACTCGGGAGGAGAAAGTATTTTTAACAGTTTCAAATCTTGCTTCCCAATCCTTGGCATCGGACACTATTGGTTCTTCCGTCGGTATGAATAACAAAGGTAACGGATTATCACTTTTATTGTAATAATCCGGTTCTGTTTCCTTTGTGTAGAGATAAGAAATTATAATATGGTCGGCAATAGTCTTTACCATATCACCGTCAAAATCGGCACCGCCAAGTCTCATAGGTATATCGGAATTATCAGACACCATAATGACATCGGTTAAATGGCTGAAATATTTGTTTCTGTAATATCCTACTTCTTTTAATGGTCGCACCTGAACACTTTCATTTTTAGATATGTGCGGATTGCGAAGAAGTGAATATTTGTAGTCTGTACCGTAGCTATTACCGGGAGCATAGACAGTATTACCATTCAATTCTTCGTTACTAATGTCAGCAAATTTTCTGCTGTTATCAGCAAGAAAAGCAAAAAGTGACATTAAATCTGCAGATAAATATCTGTTATCACCCTCTACCAAAAGCTGACCTATTGCATACTTTCTTAAAATATTCTCTGCTATATCATCAATGTCTTTAGAGAAGAAAGGTTCATCAATAAGCAATGAGTTTCTGTTTATCAGCCTTGCTTTGATTTTTAAATCATCGTCACTGTCATTTAAATGTTTTGCATAATAGTCTATTCTATATTTTCTGTTGTTACAGTAATCGTAATAAGACTGCTCCGTTGCTTTTGTCAGCCATTCTCTTTTATCACGAGAAGGACTTTCTTTCCAACCTGAAGATAAATCTTTAGGTCTGAATTTTTCTTCGGGAATTGCAACCGTATTTAAAAACTGAAAGTTAAGCTCAGTTAAATTTTCATTTTCGCCTTTACCTACATTCGAAATGTATAACGAGTGTCTGTACTTTTTACAGCAATCAAGATAATCGTTAAAGCTCAACCCATTTTCTTTTAGCCAACCTTTACCCTTGAACATTGTATCGGTAAGAATGAGGTTTATCTTATCAACAGGATGTTCAACACCCCACATATCTTTAACAGAATATATACCAATGCTTTTAAGAAAAGATTTGAAATCAACTTCATGGACCATACCTTTTATGTAAGGCAAACGAATCTGAAAAGAAGAATGAATATGCTTTCCACAGAACTGTTTATCAATTTCTTTTGCAAATGAGGGTGAGATAAAACCTTCACCGTCAAATGAATCATAAGAAAATTCAATATCCTTTTCGGCACGGTTGTATTTTTTTACTGCCTTGTTTTTATCTTTTGATGTAACCGTTACAGCTTGAGTTTTAATAAAGTTTTCCCAAGCTTTGATAATAACGATACTGTCTTTATCAAAAAGTTTTTTGCTTTCAATTCTTGTACCGCCCGAAAACATAAGTCCGTTGTAAGCATAAAGCTTACTTAACTGACACAAACCGATGTTCATATCAAGCTGTATTCTTGCTTTAACTTTTTCATAAACATCACTTCTTATGAAAGACAAGCGAGCGTTTCTGCTCATACTTGCAGAGCGTTCAAAGGCAACAAAGTTTTTCATGCCTGTTCCCAAATCAATATTTATTCCCTCGGGACGGAACATTGATTTTGCTTTTAACTGTCTTAAACGGATGCGTTCACTCTTTGCATCTCTGTCAAAAATTCCGCTGAAGTCAATGTAAACTATCACATCGGAGAGCTCAGAAATTTTTGTATCGTTCTTCGGCTGAGTAAATTTATCCGAAGTTAAAACACTCATTAACTGATAAAACATTGCACAATCTTCCTGCAAACTGTTTTCTTTATTCATTAAACACTTTGCAGTTGCACTGTTATTAAGATTAAAAATATATGTTTCTTCATTTTGCTTTTCGGCATAAGAGATTATTCCTCTTGCTGAAAGCATCGGTATTTCATAAGTAATATGTGCCATTGTTTCACCTCTGATGGACTTATTCTGTATAAAGGATACTACAGCCACCCCTGTAATGTCAACTCTTTTGCACCCGAATAATCGGGTGCTTTTTTCATTTAAAACAGCGGTATTACTTTAACGAGCATTGGATTTTGGTACCACAAAATCCGTTTCGGGGGAAGTCTCCCCGAAAATCAAAACAGAAAAGAGGTGAAAAATTTTTGAAAGAAAACAAAAAGACGAAACTTGTTAAAGCGTATTTTACCGAAGAGGATTATGAAAGACTCAACTATCTTTGCAGTATAATGAAGATTTCAAAATCAAAAATGATTCGGTTTCTGCTTTATTACAAGAACATTAAAGAAGCTCCGCCTGTTGATTACACAGTTTTAATCAGAGAAATGAGAGCAGTCGGTAACAATTTAAATCAGCTTGCAAGAGTTGCTAATGCAAAAGGTTGGATTAATGAAAAGGAATTACGTGCCGCTATTCTTTCTCTACGTGAACTTGAAAAGAAAATATCGGCACAATTTTCTTTGAGTAAGGAGGATGAATATTGGCAGTAACAAAAATTTGGTCGGTTAAAGGTGCTCTTAAAAGTGTAGTTGATTACGCAATGAATCCCGATAAAACGCTTAATGATTATTACAGTAATTCTGAATTGCAATCACTTAAAGATGTAATTGATTACGCAGTTGAAAGTGAAAAAACTGAGATGCAATATTTTGTAAGCGGAATAAATTGCAATCCTGAGTTTGCCCGTGACCAGATGACAGAAACCAAAAAGTTGTTTCATAAGCAAGACGGAATAATTGCATTTCACGGTTATCAGAGTTTTAAACCGGGAGAGGTTACACCTGAGCTTGCTCACGAAATCGGAAAAGAGCTTGTACAAAAATTATGGGGAGACAGACACGAGGTTATTGTAGCAACACATCTTGACCGAGGTCACATTCATAATCATTTTGTTGTGAACAGTGTTTCAATGGTTGACGGAAAAAAGTTCAATGCCTGCAAACAAAGTTATGCACTTATGAGAAAAACATCTGACGAGCTTTGCGCTAAATACGGTTTATCAATAGTTGAAAAACCACACAAGGCACCTAGAAGAATGACATACCTCAAAGAAAAATCCAGAGAAAATCATCAGTATGATTTATTGAAATTTCACATTGATGATTGTTTATCACGCAGTTCAAACATCAGAGTTTTTCTTTGGCAGATGGAAAAGAAGGGATATACTTTTGATTTCAATCGTCCCGAACCGACAGTTTATCACAAAAGATTTAACCGTCCCGTGTGGCTTTGTGACCTTGGTGACGGTTATACAATTAATGATATTGAAGATGTAATACTGACTAAAAGACATTACTCGAGAAGAGTTACTCACGATTCAATCACTTTCAAAACATTATTCTTTGACGGCAATCCCTATAATTACAAAAGCAGTATCAGCAGCTCTTACACTTGCTTGTGTAAAGGGCTGTTAATGTTTAAGGAGCATCCGCATTGTAACGAGGTTGAAAATTATCTTGAACAGGAGCTTTTGAAATTTGACCAGCTTTGCGAAGAACAGAATTTACTGCTTGATAATGATGTTGAAAGTTATGAAGATCTTGAAGCACTAATTACAAACACCGAAAAAGAATTAAAAGAAATGGATGAAGCAAGAAATGTATTCAGAAACAAACTGAAATGTGCCGTTCGTTCAGGTGATGAAAGCTTACAGAACGAAATCCGTGAGGATATTTCAACTCTTACTGCCGCTATGAGAGTTGCACGAAAGAATCTTAAAATTTTAAACAGAGTTAAATACAGGGCTGAGGATGTAGTAAACAGAATGGATAGCATCAACGAGTATTCAAGAATGCATGAGCGTTATGCCCGTGATGACTACAAAAATAAAACAAATACAAATAAAATTCAGGAAAGGAGCCGATAAAATGGCTATTAAAAAGTTAAAAGTACCGGTAAACATTTCGGTGGAGAAAATCCGTCCCTTTGAGGGACATCCGTATAAGGTTTTAGATAATGAAGAGATGAACACTCTCATTGAAAGCATACAGCAGAAAGGTGTTATCTCACCCATTGTTGTAAGACCATTAGAAAACACAACCGATGAATATGAACTTATCTCAGGACACAGACGCCTGAGAGCATCAGTAAAAGCAGGGCTGGAAACAGTACCTGCTTTAATTTATTCCGTGAGCAGAGATGAAGCGGCTATTATGCTTGTTGACAGTAATCTGCACAGAGAGCATATTCTGCCAAGTGAGCGAGCATTTGCTTATAAAATGAAACTTGAAGCATTAAATCATCAGGGACAAAGAACAGATTTAACTTCGTCGCAAGTTGCGACAAAGTTCGACTCAGCAACTGAAATAGGCAATATTACAGGTGAAAGCCGAGATAAAATTTACAGATATATCCGTCTAACTTATCTTATTCCCGAACTTCTTGAAATGATGGATGAAGATAAAATTGCCTTCTCCGTCGGTGTTGAGCTTTCGTTCCTTGATGACCAGTTGCAGTATGATTTGCTTCGAGTAATTGAGGAGTTTGATTGTACACCATCATATTCTCAAGCGTGGCATATGCACAGAGATTATAATTCAGGCACACTTACTGTCGATAGCATTGAAAATATGCTTATGTCTGAAAAGCCTAATCAGAAAGCTATGTTCAAGCTCCCACTTGAGCAGGTACAGAAATTCTATCCTAATGCCGACAAAAAGCAGCTTGAGGATTATGTTATGAAAGCCTGTGAGTATTACAACAGAGTCTTGCAGAGACAAAGAAACCGTGATAGGGATGCGAGGTGATGTGAATGAAGTTTATTGATACCATCAAATATATTATTTGTTATCTTAACGATACCCGTGGAGAGTTCTCTTTCACTCCCGTTGATTACAGTAAAATTGAACTGCCGAAAGAGGTTCTTGATTCTTTTGCCTCGGCTATGGTTCCCGAAATCAAAAAGTTTTACGAAAGCGATTTCGGTAAGGAATATTTTAATAAATGGTTAGAAAAGCATCCTGAGTATGCTTAATATACAGCTCCCCGATATTTCACAGTATCGGGGAACTCCACACATTCGACAAAGAAAATAAATCTAAATAAAATTAAAATAACAAATTCAGGAGGATTAAAATGAATGTAGTTATATACGCCCGTTTCTCTTGCAAAAGACAGACGGAGCAATCCATTGAAGGACAATTGAAAATCTGTTATGAATATGCGGCGGCTCATAATTATATTGTAGTCGGTGAATATATAGACCGAGCACAAAGCGGTACTTCAGATAACCGTTCAGATTTTCAGCGAATGATTGCCGACAGTGAAAAACACACCTTTGAGGGTGTGCTTGTTTATCAGCTTGACCGTTTTGCTCGTAACAGATACGACAGCGCAATTTACAAAGCAAAGCTGAAAAAGAACGGTGTAAGAGTGTTCTCGGCTAAAGAAAATATTACCGAAGATGCGTCGGGTATTCTCGTTGAAGGCTTGCTTGAAAGTATGGCTGAGTATTATTCTGTTGAATTGGCACAGAAGATTAACAGAGGACTTGCTATCAATGCAGAAAAGTGTCTTTCAAACGGTAGTAATCCCGGACTTGGCTTTAAGGTAAACAAGAAAGACCGTACCTTTTATGTTGATGAGGATGAAGCGGCAATTGTCAGAGAAATCTATGAACGCTATGCCCGTGGTGAACCGAAAGTTGAAATAATCAAAGACCTTAACAGGCGGCACATTAAGACCTCAATAGGTAATGAATTCAGCTTCACAAGTCTTACAAGACTTTTAAGTAACAAACGCTATATCGGCTATTATTTGTACAGCGGAAAGGAGACTCCCGGTGGTATGCCGAGAATCATTGAAGATGATTTATACTATCGGGTACAGGAGATTTTGAACAGAAACAAGAGAGCACAGGCAAAAACAAAGGGCGATGATGCCTATATTTTAACCACCAAGCTTTTCTGCGGTCATTGTAAGGAAATGATGATTGGTGTTTGCGGTACGGGTAAGTCGGGAGCAGTATATCACTATTATGTATGCAAGAGTGCAAGGAAGAAGAAATGCGAAAAGAAGTCTATCAGCAAACAACTAATTGAAGACCTTGTTATTAACAAATGCCTTAAAATGCTGACGGATGAAAAGATGCAGTATATAGCCAAAAAGATTTCGGAAGAGTGCAACAGAAATCCTGACAATCTCTCTATAAAAAATCTCAAAAACTCAATCAAAGAAATTGATGAAGCTATTGAAAATATGTGGTTATCCATTGAAAAAGGCGGAGATGCGGTAGCACTTACAGAACGAATCAACCGCCGTCAGGCAGAAAAAGAAGAGCTGGAAGAACAGCTTGCCGTTGAACAGAACAAGAGAGTGCTTCTCAGTGAAGCTCAGATATTAGCATTTCTTAATTATGTCTGTGAGATGCCCGGTGATGATATGGCAAAACGCAGAGCAATCATCAATATCTTTGTTCATTCGGTCTATCTTTATGATGACCATCTGACGCTGATTGTCAATGCAAGCAATAAGCCTGTCACCATAGATGACATACCGCTTGAGGATATTGAAGCAGCCTTTAGTGGCGAAAAATCAGCTATGGAGCAATGTTCGAACACCTCGGACATTGTTCCACCAAAAAAACGACAATCTTCATCAGAAGGTTGTCGTTTTTTTATCCAATCCGAAGGATTGGTATGTAATCAACGGGCTTTGCCCGTTGTATGTAATTTGCGCTTTGCGCAGTATGTCATCAAAGCTTCAGCTTTGTATGCTTTCTCCTTCGGATTGATTACATGCCTTTCTGCGAAAGGATAACATACATCCCTACGGGATGATTACATTCCGTCTGACGACGGATTACATTCAAGGCTTTCGCCGTGATTTATGCAAGGGTTCAAATTCATACGCAAAAAAGCAAAAATATCTTTTTTGTAGCCCATAGACAAATGCAAAGGACCGCCGTGTGGCGGTCCCTTTTTGTATTTTCCCGTTTATTCGGGCACAATTCTTATTTCACAGAATTTTATTCCTTCCGTGCATCAGTTTTTTTAAGGCAGTCTGCGATTACTTTTTATACTGATATACCCTTACGTAATCTACCACAAAATCCACGGGAAGAGTGCCCTCGGGATTCTTTTCAATATTTCCCGACCAACCGAAAACGGGCTTACCTGCCACACCGTCAACCTCAACGGAAAGAATCATAAATTCCTCATTCCGTGAAACGCCTCCGAAGGAAGAACGGCAGGTCTCCTCTCCGTTTATGTAAAAGATATACTCCCGTTCATTCCATTCAAGTCCGTAGGTATTGAAGGTATTATAGGGGTCGGGGGCACGGAACGCACCCAGTCTCTTTGACTTTCCGTCAATACCGTAGCCGTTGTAGTGAAGATTTGATACAACAGAATTCCTTATCCTTTTACGCTTAAATAAGGGAGATTCAAAAATGTCAATCTCCGTTCCGTCCATTCCGGAAAAGCCCTTACCTACCTTATCGGAATGAAGCCAGAAGGCAGCCCAGAGTCCCTCTGCCGCCGGAAGCTTACAGCGGCATTCAAAATATCCGTATTTCTGCTCAAACAAGCCTGATGTATCAATAGCCTCGGTATAATACCCGGCTCCGTACTCTCCGTTTTCCTTATACTCGGTGCGTATATGAAGCTGATTATCAATTATAAGCGCCTGAGAGGGTGACCATAAGCCGCCTTTTCTTGCACCCGTTTCGGTGTTGAACCAGCGATGCTCGTGCCACTTGGCTCCGTCTAATTCCTCACCGTCAAAATTGTCCTCAAAAACCAGACTGAATTCCGATAAATCTATTTTTTTCGGATTCTTCGGAGCTTTTGTTATCCGGCAAGTCACAAGAGGATCAAAGATACCGGAAAAAATATTGCCGACCTTTGCCATATCCATATAATCACCCGTTTTTACTTTTTTGGTCATTATACCACGTTTATTACATTATATCAAGTATTGCAAAAAATCAGCTGACACAGATACCGTTTTCCTTGTAATACTGCGCCTGTGCATTCACAAAGCCGTGTATCTGCCCTCAGGCTTTCTCAGAAGCTCCTCGTGCGTACCCTCTTCAACAATACACCCCTCATGGAATACGGCAACTACGCTCGTCGAAGGATGGGAAGAATGCTTTTCGGACATTGTTTTGTCTCCCCTCACCTCCACCAAATGCAAAGGACCGCCCCGTGGCGGTCCTTTTCTTAGTTAAAAACTACTTATCCGATTACGGTTGTAAGAGGTGCGCTTACATTACCCCATACATCCTCGGCAGCAACCGTAACGGTGTAGCTGTCAGCACCGAGATAGATTCCCTTGAAGGTAATGCTTTCGGGTACCTCTGCGAAGTAATACTGTGAAAGCTCCCAATCGGAATGAACCTCTCTGCCGTCGGAGTTCTTTATGCTGATTCTGTAGAGATAAACCTCGTTATCGCCGTAAGCCTTTGCCTGAGGCACGGTAATCATATACTGGCCTGCACTCTTAGCAACTGAAAGCTCTGCGCCGTTACTGAAAACGGGAGCGGTGCTGAGAAGCCTTCTTGCATCGTGATTGTACTTGACCTTTACGGGAGAAGCCACGTTATCAATAAGATATTCCTTGACGTATTTGCCTGCATCGACATCAAGAACTCTTACAAGAACACGGTTTGCGGCATCAATTTCAATCAAAAGAGCCTGGGTCATGGTCTTGTAATTTTCGGGATGAACTGCAGTTCTGTCGTCAACGGTAAATTCAAAATAAGCGAGTCCGCCGTCACCTATAGCGGTGAAATTACCCTGCCAGATTGAACGGGGATCGTTTGCGGGATAGTGTGAATGGCCTGAAATGTGTACAACCTGAGGATACTTGTCAAGCACCTCACGGAAGGTATCCAGTCCCCAGCCGTCATAGGTGTAGCTTCCGAAAACGGTGTTAAGCACGTGCTCGTGTGTAAAAACGAAAACAGGCTGAAGAGGAGCCTCCGCAGTTGCCTTTTTAAGCTCGTTATCAAGCCACTGAACCTGCTCGGGAAGATAATGCTCAGAAGAATCGGAGCGTGAAATACCGATATAATGGAAGCCGTTTATAACTCTGTGAAAATCAGGCTCCTGACCGGTAAGCCTTGTAAAGGTATCAAGACTGCCGTTATTGTAGGTGTAACCGTCGTGAGCCTTTGCAACAACTGCAAGTCTTTCGGTTTCACCCTTCAATGCTTTGTCCGTTGTTGCGGTAAAGGCGGAAAAAGCCGTAAAGGTACCGCTGTCGGTAATATCGCCTGAGAAAACAACCGCATCAAGACCGTTGTAGTCCTCGTCAGCCTCAGCAATTGCATAGGCGGTATTAATCATTTTTGCTATTCTCTTACAGCCCTTGTCACCGAGGGTAATGATGTGCGTGTCACTTGTTGCTATAAAACGGGCAACAGGCACGAAATCGTCCTCAGCCTCAGGCACGGAAGCCGTTTCAAAGGGCACAAAAAGTGAAGTAAAAAGTGCAAGAAAGCTTAAAATCAATGAAAAAAGTTTTGTCATACCGATTCCTCCGTATACATATATATTCAGATTATACATCAGCTGCAAAGGTCAGTCAACTGCCGTACCGAAGCCTCGTCAGGCAGAGCCTTATTTACCGAGCTTTTCCTTCCATTCGGCTTCCTTAAAGCCGACAAGCACCAGGTCATCCCCTATAAGAAGAGGACGCTTGACAAGCATACCGTCGCCGGCAAGAAGCTTCAGCATTTCGTCCTCAGCCATCCCGGGAAGCTTACTCTTAAGTTCAAGGGATTTATACAGAATTCCGCTTGTGTTAAAGAATTTCTTAAGAGGAAGACCGCTTTTTCCGTGCCACTCGGTAAGCTCGGAAAGGGTAGGCTTTTCCTCCTTGATATCTCTGAGTTCATACCCGATATTGTTATCGTCAAGCCATTTTTTTGCCTTCTGACAGGTGGTGCACTTGGGGTAACAAATGAATTTAAGCATATTTTTACTCTCCTTACTATTCTTATCTGTCAGACTGATTATACCACATACTGCCCCGTGTTTTCAACATAACAAATTCCCCTTTCCGAAAAAACCGAAAAGGGGATTAAATTACTTATACGGCTGAAAGCTTAATATCGTTTTCCCTATAATACTGCGCCTGAGCATTCCAGAGCTCACGGTATTTGCCGTCGGGAATCGACAGCAGCTCTTCGTGTGCCCCCTCCTCAACAATTCTTCCTCCGTGGAACACCGTAATCCGCGTACAGAAGCGGCAAGAGGACAGTCTGTGAGAGATAAATACGGCGGTTTTTTTGCCGATAATCTCATTGAAGCCCGAATAAATCTCGCTTTCGGCAATAGGGTCAAGAGCTGCCGTGGGTTCGTCAAGAATAACGAAGGGAGCATCCTTATAAAGGGCACGGGCTATGGCAATTTTCTGCGCCTCGCCGCCCGAAAGGTCAATCCCGTCCTTTTCATAGAGCTTGTAAATTGCCGTATCAAGCTTTTTGGGGAACTGCTCTACCCTTTCCTTTACTCCTGCCATCTGAAGACATTTCCAAACCTTTTCCTCATCATAGGCTTCGGTGCATGCAACGTTTTCACCGACAGGAAAGGCAAGGAGCTTAAAATCCTGAAAAACTATGGCGAATAATTTCAGATATTCGGAGTATTTAAACTCCTTTATGTCAATACCGTTAAGGGTAATTGTACCCTCTGTGGGGTCGTAAAGACGGCACAAAAGCTTAATCATGGTTGATTTTCCGCTTCCGTTCATTCCTACAACCGCCAGACGCTCACCCGAACAGATTTTCATACTGAAATCACGAAGCACAAGCTCCTTTGTTTCGGGATAAGAAAAGGATACATTATGAAATTCAAAGACACAATTATCGGAATCAATTCCGTCAACAGTCATATCCCCGCTTACCATATCTGACTTAAGAGAAAGATATTCTATCTCCTGCTTTAACTGTCCGTTGTTGGCTCTCAGATACCCTGCATTTCCCGCAATATCCGTGCAGGCAGAAATGAGCTTTGTAATCGCACCGTAATACTCAACCACCTTGCCTGCCCCGAATGCCCCTGCGAGGGCTTTGATACCTACAAAAACGTAAACCGCACCACCGAGAAGATTGGTAATCACAGTGCTTATCTGTCCCATTCCCGCCCAGATCTTAAAAACGTCGTTTCTCATTTTTTCCGTGGGCTTATAGATTTTTTCACGGATTTCCTCTTCAATAAGTCCTCTTTCGTCAAAAATTCTTACGTCCTTACCGCTCTCATTTTCGTTTAGATATTTCTGATTATAGTATTCCAGCACGGGATTAAATTTCACAACACGGTTAAAAATATTAAACTGCTTTTTTTCACTCTGACCGTGATATTTTACCGATACCGCAATTCCGGCAAAAGCAAATAAAATAAGAGCAACCGCAAACAAGGGAGAATCAACAAATGCCATAAAGCCCGTAAGAGAGCCGTCCGCACGGCTGATGACCATTCCGGATATCAGTACCATAGCCACAGCAACCGACACAAGGCAGGCTATCATTTCAGCAACACATTCCGCAACCCAGGTAAGTCCGTTTCCGTTATTTGCATTTTCCTCAATTTTTCCTCTGAGCTCCTGTACAGAGGAGCTTTCTGCCTTGGCAAAATCAAGCTCAAGGGCCTTTCTTGAAAGAAGTGCACTGTGCTTTTCCCAGCAGCTGTTAAGCATTATAAGGGCCTTGCGATTGACGGTTCTTATTACAACGTCAATCATAAGTGTAGAAAGCGTGGCAATTAGCACGTAAATCAGAATTTCCTTAAACGGTCTTTTTTCTGAAAGAGCAGTTATTACAAGTCCCGTACAGTAAATTGTGATATACGGCGACACTGCACGAAGGATTTTCACAAGGAGATTAAGTGAGAAGTAATTCTTTCCGAGATAGATTTTAACAAGCTTAAGACCTTCTTTTATTATAAAAAAGTCATCCTTCAGTTCTCTCAAATGCTTTTTCACACTACCGCCTCCTCTTTATAGTATTTACTCTGGGTATTGAACATTTCGGCATACCTTCCGTTCATTGCAAGAAGCTCGTTATGAGTCCCCTCCTCTGCAATTTTCCCGTCATCAAGAAGAATAATTCTGTCGCAGAATCTCGTAGAGGACAAACGGTGGGAAATATATACCGCAGTTTTATCCTTTGTAAGCTCACAGTATCTGAGATACATTTCATTTTCCGCTATAGGATCAAGAGCTGCAGTAGGCTCATCCAGAATTATCACGGGAGCCGCCTTATAAAGAGCGCGTGCAAGCAGCAGCCTCTGAAGCTCACCTCCCGAAAAGGCAACCGCCCCCTCGTGTACCTCACGGACAAGAAGAGTGTTTTCTTTTTTTGCAAGACCTTCTACCTTTTGAGCAATACCGGCAAGACGCATACATTCCCACAGTCTTTCCCTGTCAATCTTCTTCTCCTCCGAAAGAGCAATATTCTTTGCCACAGTAGAGGGAAGAAGCGCGCAATCCTGAAAAAGAGTGGAAAACAGCTTATAGTATTCATCTCTGTTAAAAAGACGGCTGTCTGTACCGTTAATAAGAATCTGCCCGTCAGAGGGTATGAAAAGACCGCATATGAGCTTTACAAGAGTGGATTTTCCCGCACCGTTGACCCCAACGATTGCAATTTTTTCTCCCCTTTTTATTTTAAGGGAAAGCCCGTCAACGGTAGGCTTCTCCGCCTCATCATAAGAAAAGGTAAGATTTTTCAGCTCAATTTCCGGCGGCAGCTCCTCTCCCTCAGGAAGCTGTTCACCTTCTCCCTTATTCATTTTATCGGGGATATCCAGAAAGCTTCTCAGATCACTTACGTTATGGGAGCCCGAAATAATCTCTGCAATATTGTCAACAAGCCTTGTAAGCCATGCTCCGAAGCCCGTAATCGCACCGAAATACAATGAAAAATCACCCAGTGTCATATCAGAATTAACCTTAAGATATATAAGGTACGCGTAAGCGCCTAACCCCACACCGAATTTCAGCACATCCTCAAGCATACAGTTAATGTAGTGTCCGTTATTTCTTTTGGTGTTATATTCCGTCACATCCTCCAGGTGCTTATCCAGCTTTCGCATAAGAAAATCGGACATATCATAAATTCTTACGTCCTTTGCATTGGAAAAGTCCTTTGAGCGGTAGGTGACGTAATGAAGTCTTAAAAACAGCGCCGCCACACTGTCCTTGATTTTGTCCTTCCATTTCTGGAAAACCAGCCAGCCTGCCGTGCTTAAAGCGTAGCAGACCACAAGTATAGGAATAAACCACGGATTGCACTCCACGATAATTACCGTAAATGCAGAAAATCCGAAGAAGGATGAAGCTGCAAGACAGTTCAGTTCAACGAATCTTGCAACACTGCCCTCCCAGCCATGCACCGCATTCCATGCCTTTTCTCGAAGCACCCGCGTTTCATTGTAGGTATAATTATGATAGTCCATATCCGTTACCTTACGGCAGATAAGCCTGTGAATAAGCACGTCACGTGTAAGCATTCTCGAGGTCCATACCTTGTTCTGCAGCACCCCTTGTCCCCAACTGAGGGCTATCATCACAAGGGACATAAGCCCAACCTTGAAAAGAAGCTCAGAGGGCAGGCTCCGCCGCTCAATACAGTCAAGCACAATCTTCGGCAGATATGCCGCAATAACTGAGGTAAGTGCGCCCAACGGGGTCAATAATATCTGCAGAATTATATGGGATTTATCATAGCTCCAATGGTTTTTCACCATAAAGCCAAGGTTACCGAAATAGCTGTATTTTTTCTTTTTATTCTTCAATTTCCTTTTCTCCTTCATTTCTCGCTATTGTGAATATAAGGTTTACAAGCAGCACCCCGCCGATAATGAGGCATAAGCCCTTGGGCGACTCCCATATACAGCAAAGCTCACAAAGCCCGAAAACGGCCGAGGCAATAAGAAAAATAATTCCGGTCGTCTTACTCTTTCCGGGAAGCTTACCGAAAAAGGCAAGTCCTGCAAAAATAACGGAAATTACCGCCGATATAAAAAATATAACTGTAAATAACTTCATATTAATCTCTCCTTTTTATAAAAAATGCGGCGAAGCTGTAATCTGCCCGCCGCTTCGGTTCTATGATAATCAAAGCAAAAGCATAAGTAAACTCATCCTGCAATAGTGTGAATTTAATATGCGAAAGTGTTCTGCTTTCTTCTCCTTATGCGGCAAATTTTCATTTTATATAACATAAATATCTCCCATCTGCTTTTCAATAAAATTATCGTAAACCTTAAGAGCCTCCTGGCGCTTTCTTACGCTTACGGGTACCCTTGTCCCGTCCGTCAGTTCCAACTCATCCGTCTTGAAGCTTTTTATGTAGCTCATATTTACGATAAAGCCCTGATGTACCCTTACAAAGCCGTGGGGCGACAGCAGCTCCTGCATTTCGGAAAGCTTACCGACAGCCTCGTATGTGCCGTCTGCCGTATGCACCGTCAGATGACGTCTGTAGCCCTCAACAAAGCTGATTTTATCTATCCCGATTTTGTTTCTCGTACTCTCCCATTTAAGGATTATGCTTGCATTCACGGTGCGGTATTTATTCAGCGCTCTGTGAAAAACCTCATTGAATTCCCTGTCACCTACGGGCTTTACGAGAAAATGAAGAGCCTCAATTCTGAACGCATCAAAAATATAGTCGGGATGATCGGACACGAAAATTATTATTGTTTTCGGGGCCATAGCACGGATAATCTCCGCCGCCTCTATTCCGTTTATACCCTTCATTTCAATATCCATAAAAACAATGTCAAAATATCCGCCGCTTCTGTAAAACTCAATAAGCGTCTGTGCAGAAGAGAAATCCGAAACCTGAAAGCCATCCTCCGCCGTACTGAAGGACTCAAGCCTGCTTCTGATTTCTCTTATAAAAAAGCTGTCCTCATCACATATACCGATTTTCATAATCAGCCTCCTCACGCAAATAAGATAAAGAACAAAAAAAGGACATCCCCATATTCGGAGATGTCCTGACATATACAATCAGACTATTCTGTCAGCATAAAAAAGCAGACAAAACGACACTCCGGGAATTATTTTTACTTGTATCCTGCACCATACTCCACACGGTATCAAGTATTGTATCAAGCATTGTGTATGTCATTTTATCCACCTTCCTTTCTGTAATTTTTTTACATTCTAACAATTAAGCCCTACTTTGTCAAATCTTTTTATAAAGAAATGCAAAAGTGTCGCTTTTAAGTGCAAAAGTGTAGAAAAACCGCCATAAAAAAGGCATCAGCTGCAGAAATGAAAAATTTTATACTAATTTGCACAGATGAACAATGTATGGTAGGGGCGGGGTCATCCCGCCCGTCTCACTTTTTTCCGTATCTTTAATTTATTCAGAAAAACAACCCTTATAAACGGGAGGGGAAACCCCTCCCCTACCTTCATTTCTTCCCCTTTGCAAGTCTCAAATAAAAAAAGGCATAAAGCCGTGACTTTTACGGTTTTATGCCTTGAAAATTATTTCATTGCAACGGAATTATTGAGTAATACTGTCGAGTAAAGGAAAAGCACATCATCGGCATTTTCAAAATCGACAACACCTCTTAAAGCGGCGGATGCGATGTATCTTATATCAACAACCGTAACCTTGGAATAGCCCTCAAGAAGAAGCGGTGCAACGGAGCTTCCGAAGGAGTCGCGGAAGAGGATAAGCTCTCTCTTTTCGGCGGCCTCCTTGTTTTCCATTACGGAAACGGCAACAGTACCCGAAAGGAATACCTCGTAAAGGTCGGGAGTATCAAGCTTTGTCATATCGTAAACGGGCTTGCTTACGGGCTTTCCCGTATCGTAATTTGTGACAACAGCGCTGTCAATAACATCGTTTGTGAGGTAAACCAGCTTGTCTGTGGGAACCTTCAGTCCCGACTGATTGTAATAAACACCGTAGAAGGGCTTATCAATTACATTTTCCTTATATTCCCCCTTCCCCGTTGTTCCCATACTCTCAAGAAGCTTCAGGGCAATATCCGTAATGCTCTCCTGCTTCCAATGGGTGTCGGTGGTGTAGTAATCATCGGCAGAAAGAAGGGGCTTTATGTCGATATACTGAGCGAAGGGTGCCTTTGCGCTCATCTTCTCTGCAAATTCATCGTAATTGAAGGAGAGATAGCCGTTATTTTCCGCAATAAAGCAGTTTTTGTCGGGGATAACACTCAGATAAACCTTCGCATCCGTGCCTTCTATATAATTTTCATAGATGTAGGTGAATTTCTCCCCTGCATAGTCTATCATATCATCCTTCAGGGGATATTCGAGCTTTGAAAGATGACCGTCAGCCTGAAATATTTTATTGTTATCCATTCTGAAGAAAAGGTACTCGGAAGCATAAGCCTTTATGCTTCTGAACAAATCACGCAGAGGGAACTGGTCGGGGGACGCATCCTCAAAATCACTCATATATTTACCCGAAAGCACGTCTTCAATGCTGAAATCGGGAAGAAGCTTCAGCGCTCTTCTTTCGGATTCCGAATACTCTGTGGGAGCCTTGAGAAGGAACCACCCGGAGAAGCCGAAAATGATGGCGGCTGATAATACTATTGTGATAATATACTTAAGCTTTTCTTTCATATTCTCAGCCTCCTGTTAAAATCTGAAATAAAGGAAGGGGTTGAAGGAGCCGTCAACAAGGTAAGCCGTGCAAAGCACGAAAATACCTGCTGCAAATACGGGTGCAAGGACGGATACAACCGCCTTTCCTGCCTTGGTTTCGTTCATTTTCTTTACAATAAGCTTGGGAACGGGTGTAGCACCGATACATGCCGCAACAAGAATCAGCGCAAAGCTTCTTAATGAATAAAGCCATTCTGCACCTGCAAGCCCCGCAGCACCGATACCGAACATACCGCCGATATACTGCATTGCCTCTCCCATACCTGCGGCATTGAAGATGACAAAGCTTATTGCAATAAGGAAAAGCACATACACACGGGAAAGCACCCTGCTCTTTTTGAGATATTTGCCGAGGAACATTTTTTCAAGGGTGAGAAGCACTGCAAAATAAAGTCCCCACACAATGAAATTCCAGTCGGCACCGTGCCAGAAGCCCGTTAAGAACCACACCGTAAAGATATTTCTTAAATGCTTGAGGGTTCCCACTCTGTTTCCGCCCATAGGAATGTAAACATAGTCCCTGAACCACTGTCCCAGCGACATATGCCATCTTCTCCAGAACTCCGTAACACTCTTTGAGATGTAGGGATAGTTGAAGTTTTCCATAAAGGTAAAGCCGAAAATTTTGCCGAGGCCTATTGCCATATCGCTGTAGCCAGAGAAGTCGAAATAGATGTGAAGAGAGAAGGCTATAGCATAAAGCCAGTAGTAAAGCACAGTCTTTTCGTCGGTTGCCTTGAAATTTTCGCAAAGCTCACCGAGGGCATTTGCAACAAGAATCTTCTTACCGAAGCCAACCGAGAAGCGAATAATACCCTCATAGGTCTTCTGTAAGGTATGCTTTCTCTCCCTGAGCTCTCTTTCAACGTCGGAGTAACGCACAATGGGACCTGCTATAAGCTGAGGGAACATTGTGATATATGCACCGAGGGTTACGGGATTCTTCTGTGCAGGCACGTCCCCTCTGTAAACGTCAACGGTATAGCTTAAAATCTGGAAGGTGTAGAAGCTGATACCGATGGGAAGTGCGATTCTGAGAAGCGGAATACCGAGTCCCGTAGCGGCATTGAAGTTATCAATAAAGAAATCTACATATTTGAAATAAATTAAAAGCCCCAGGTCAACGCAGACGGACAGTATCATAAATACCTTGGAAAGCTTCTTTCCGCGGAATTTTTCTATCAAAAGCCCGAAAATATAGCCGACAAGTATGGAAATTACCATAATTACCACATATCCGGGCTCACCCCAGGCATAGAAAACAAGACCCGAAGCTAAAAGAACCGTATTTTTAAGCACCTTCGGCACGACTGCATAAAGAATCAGCACCGCCGGCAGGAAAAAATATAAAAATGAAATACTTGAAAATAACATTTAAACACTCCCGGACAAATCATAATTTAGCACTCAAAGCCTGCTAAATTATGATAGTGATATCGACAACCTTGTTGTCGGTGATGTCCGTCTGAGACGGGTGATATTCATTCCTACGGAATGAGTGATATATTTGCCTTTCGGCAAATGTTTCGGAAGGGCTTCGCCCTTGAATTATATTAATAGAGCGAAGCGGAATAAGACACGGAGTGTCTTCCTTTACATTTTCCGCAGGAAAATATATCGAATTCCGCTTTTGCGGAATATATCGAAAATGCGTTAGCATTTATATAGAATTTGCGTTAGCAAATATATCGTATCATAATTTAGCAGTCTCCGACTGCTAAATTATGATTTATCTGTTGACATTATTGTTTTAATGTGTTATTCTACATACATATTGATAGAGGTGCGTTAGGTAAAGAGTAAGCTTTGTGTAAGCCCTTGACGCTGGGGTGTTGCAATTCTGAAAGGTATCGGCGCCGAGGTGGGATGTTAGCGTGGTCCTTGCCGGCAATACGGAATAATATCTGTCTTGCTGTCGCATTTGCGGAGAGCTATCTGTGCTTTGAGTATTACTCGCAGTTTAGGTAGCCGTATTTTACGGCTTTTTTATTTTTCTGCGGGAGAAATATTGTCAGAGGCTGCCCTGTGAATGTTGTCGGGCGGCTGATTTTTTGCGTATATCTATGTAATTTATTTGGAGGAATATATAATGAAAAAGACAATCTTTACAGGTGCTGCAACCGCTATTGTAACACCCCTTAACGAAAACGGTGTAGACTACGAAAGCTTCGGCAGACTCATTGACTGGCAGATAGCTGAGGGTATTGATGCTATCGTTGCCTGCGGTACTTCAGGTGAAGCCTCAACTCTTACAGACGAAGAACACAGAGAGTGCATAAAGTTTGCTGTTGACCGTGTTGCCGGCAGAGTACCCGTTATTGCAGGTACCGGCTCCAATGACACGGATTATGCAATTGACCTTACAAAGTATGCCTGCGAAGCAGGAGCCGATGCAGTTCTTCTTGTAACTCCCTATTACAATAAGGCTACACAGAAGGGGCTTATCAAATCCTTTGAGGTTGTTGCGGACGTTGCAACAAAGCCCTGTATTTTGTATAACGTACCCTCGCGTACAGGCTGTAACATTATGCCTGCTACAATGGCAGAGCTTGCTGACCACCCCAATATCGTTGCAGTAAAGGAGGCATCCGGTAATCTTTCTCAGATTGCTGAAATTGCCGCTCTTACAAGAGGTAAACTTGATATTTATTCAGGTAACGACGATCAGATTCTTCCCGTTCTTTCTCTCGGCGGTAAGGGTGTTATCTCCGTTCTTTCAAATATTCTCCCCAAGGAAACCTCAATGATCTGCAAGAATTACTTTAACGGTAATACGGCAGAGGCTACAAGAATGCAGCTTGATTATCTTGCCCTCGTAAATGCTCTCTTCTGTGAGGTTAATCCCATCCCCGTAAAGGCTGCAACAGCTGCTATGGGCTATGGTGAAAATTTCCTTCGTCTTCCTCTTACTCCCATGGAGGAAGCAAACGAAAAGAAGCTTCTTGCCCTTATGAGAGAAGCCGGAATCAACGTATAAGAGGTTAATTATGAGAATTATATTAAGCGGAATGTCGGGCAGAATGGGTGCCGCAGTTACGGCTGTTGTTGCCGACGGCTATATGGACAGTGAAATCGTTGCAGGTGTTGATATAAAGCCGGCAGAGGGTGACATCCCCTGCTACAGCGATTTTTCCGATATAAAGGAAAATGCAGACTGTATTATAGACTTTTCCAATCACGCATCAATAAAGGCAGTTGCCGATTATGCGGTAACCGCAGGGCTTCCCCTTGTTGTTGCAACCACGGGACACACCGATGAGGAAAAGGAAATTATAAGAAATGCATCGGAAAGCGTTCCCGTATTCTTTTCTGCCAATATGTCAATGGGTGTAGCTCTTCTTTGCCGTATGGCTACAATGGCCGCAAAGACCCTGCCCGGTGCCGATATTGAAATTGTGGAAACTCACCATAACCGCAAGCTTGATGCTCCCAGCGGCACGGCACTTATGATTGCAAATGCAATAAAGTCCGTAAGGGAAGGTGCAAGGTTCATTTTCGGCAGAAGCGGTATGGCTAAAAGAGAAGCCGAGGAAATCGGCATTCATGCAGTAAGGAGAGGCAATATCGTAGGTATCCACGAGGTTATTGTTTCCACGGATTACGAAACCGTCACAATAAAGCACGAGGCTCATTCAAGAAGCCTTTTTGCGGAGGGCGCAGTTACCGCAGCAGCCTTCCTTGTCGGAAAAGCACCGGGACTTTACGAAATGTCCTCTCTTATAGGTTAAAATATTTATATCGGGTGATGAAAATGAAAATCGGAATATACGGATACGGTAATCTGGGCAGGGGTGTTGAATGTGCAATTATGCAGAATCCCGATGCTGAGCTTGTGGCTGTTTTCACAAGACGCGACCCTGAAACCGTAAAAATTCTTACTCCTTCGGCTAAGGTTGAAAGGGCAGACAATGTGCTTTTATATAAGGATAAAATCGATGTTCTTATTATCTGCGGCGGCAGTGCAACGGATCTTCCCGTTATGACACCTGCGCTTGCACGTAATTTCAATGTTATAGATTCCTTCGATACACACGCAAAAATTCCCGAGCACTTCAGGAATGTTGACAGCGCCGCTAAGGAAAACGGCAATATCGCCCTTATTTCCGCAGGCTGGGATCCCGGTATGTTCTCCGTCAACCGTCTTATGGCTTCTGCTATTCTTCCCGAGGGTAAGGACTATACCTTCTGGGGCAGGGGAGTAAGCCAGGGACACTCCGATGCTATAAGAAGAATTGACGGCGTGCTTGATGCAAGACAGTACACGGTACCCGTGGAAGAGGCTATGGAAAGGGTAAGAGCCGGTGAAAATCCCGAGCTTTCGACCCGTGAAAAGCACACCAGAGAGTGCTTTGTTGTAGCTGAAGATGGTGCAGACCTTGAGAGAATTGAAAACGAAATCAAGACTATGCCTAACTATTTTGCCGATTACGACACTACCGTTACGTTTATCTCTATGGAAGAGCTTAAAGCCAATCATAACGGTATTCCCCACGGCGGTTCTGTTATAAGAACGGGTGTTACGGGCAAGAATAAAGAAAATAAGGAAATTATCGAGTATAAATTAAAGCTTGATTCAAACCCCGAATTCACAGCAAGCGTAATTCTCTGCTATGCAAGAGCAATTGTTCGTATGAAGGAAAGAGGGGACACAGGCTGTAAGACTGTCTTTGACGTTGCGCCCCGTGATATGTCAGCACTTCCTTACGAGGAAATGTTAGCACACCTTTTATAAGGAGTTTATTATGATTTGTGAAAATTTAGGTGTAAACAATCTCGGACATCTCACCTTTGCAGGTGTTGATACCGTGGAGCTTTGCGAAAAGCACGGCACACCTCTTTACGTAATGGATGAAAACAGAATAAGACACAATATGCGTGTTTACACCGGGGCTATGGCAAAATACTTCGGTGAAAATGCAGGCTGTCTTTATGCCAGCAAGGCATGCTCCTTCAAAAGACTTTATGAAATAGCAAAGGAAGAGGGCTTCGGCACGGATGTTGTTTCCTCAGGCGAGGTTTATACTGCACTTAAAGCAGGCTTTGACCTTAAAAAAGCCTTTTTCCATTCAAATAACAAGACAGATGAGGATATAGCCTTTGCTATTGACAACGGTATCGGCTATTTCGTCTGCGATAACATTGAAGAGGTAACTGCAATCAGCGAAATTGCAACGGCAAAGGGTGTAACTCAGAATATTCTGCTTCGCCTTACCCCCGGTATTGACCCTCACACCTACGAAGCCGTAAATACGGGCAAGGTTGATTCAAAATTCGGCTCGGCAATAGAAACAAATCAGGCCTTTGAGATTACAAGGCTGACCCTTACTCTTCCCGGAATAAGGCTCTGCGGTTTCCATTGTCATGTAGGCTCACAGATTTTTGACTCCGAAATCTATATAAGAAGCTCAGAGATTATGCTCGGCTTTATTGCCCGTGTTAAAAAAGAGCTCGGCTTTAACACGGAAATTCTCGACCTCGGCGGCGGCTACGGTGTAAGATACATTGAGGCTAACCCCTACATTGATATTGATAAGAATATAAAGGAATTGGCTTCCTTTATGAAAAACACCGTTGCACAGTCAGGCATCGAAATGCCCACGGTATATCTCGAGCCCGGCAGAAGCATTGTTGCGGATGCAGGTATCACACTTTATACCGCAGGCACCGTAAAGAAGATTCCCGGCTACAAAAACTACGTTTCCATTGACGGCGGTATGGCGGACAACCCCCGTTATGCTCTTTACGGCTCATACTATACAGTAGTTGATTCCTCCCGTATGAATGCCGAATGTGATATGCTCTGCACTCTTGCGGGCCGTTGCTGTGAAAGCGGAGATCTTATTCAGGAAAATATCCGCCTTCCCGGTGATATTAAAAGAGGAGAGAAGATTGCAGTCCTCACCACGGGCGCATATAACTACTCAATGAGCTCAAACTACAACCGCCTCGGCAAGCCCCCCGTTGTTATGATAGCAGACGGAAAGGACTACGTTGCAGTAAAACGCGAAACCCTCGAGGACATAATCAGAAACGATGTATAAATAATCTACCGTGTTCTTTGGGACACGGTATTTTCTTTTGTTAAAATATATCAAAAATATTGTTAATAAATGGTTAATCGGTACATTGAGAAAAAATTACCTTTGTGTTAAAATAAAGTTTACGAAAAACCGAAAGGGGAATATAAAATGAAGAAAATTATAAGCATTGTTCTCTCTCTTACAATTCTTATGTCCGTACTTTTAGTACCCGTAAGCGCTGCAGAGAATACTTACGTTGCTGATTACGACAGAGAAACTCCCGTTGTTATTATCCACGGTATGAGCCAGAATGACACATATATGCTGGATGAAAACGGCAACCGTTTAGTTGACGAAAACGGTGCATACATCACAGGCTGGCCTCTTAAGCTCGACGTTATGGGTCTTGTAAAGGAAGCACTTATCCCTCTTCTTCTCTCTGCCTTTTTAAAGAAAGATGTTGGTCTTACAGACGCTATGAAGAGAGGCGCCTATGAGGGTCTTCCCTATATTCACAAGGATGCCGAGGGTAATTATGACATTCCCTGCGAGGTACCCTGCTACGAATATCCTATGGGTCAGATGAGTGAAGAGCTTCTCGCTTATCACTATAAGCTTCTTCCGTTACAGGGACTTGTTGATATAGTAGGCGGAAATAACGTTTACTATTTCGGCTATGACTCCTTCGGAGATATTACTGGCGAAACCGAAAAGCTTCATCACTACATTCACGACGTTGTGCTTCCTCAGACAGGTGCTGCTCAGATCAAGGCCTGCTTCATAAGCCTTGGCGGTACTATCGGTGTAAATTACCTTGAAAACTATCCCGAGGATTATGAGCTTTTCAAGGCAGTTGAATTTGTTGTACCCGCTCTTGACGGCTCCGACATTATCGGTGACATCTTAACAGGTAACCTCAGTGTCATGTATGATGATGACGTGCTTTATGAACAGCTTCTCGTAACACTTCTCGGGGACACATATCTTTCTTACATTATAAATATGGTTCTCCGTATTCTTCCCTCCTGGCTTCTTAAGGATGCTCTTGCAGCCCTTGCAGAGGGTGTTGTTGAGGCAGGTGTCCGCTCTACCTCAATCATCTGGGCACTTTGTCCCACCGATTATTACGAAGAGGCAAGAGCAAAGTGGCTCGAAACGGACGAATACAAGGTTGTACGCGACAAGGTTGATGCATTTATGTCAGCCCGTGCAGATTTTGAAGAAAATCTCTTTGCTCTCAGGGCTACAGGCTGTGAGGTGTATGACATCGTATGCTACGGCGGCGGAATGTTCCCCCTTTGCAAGGACTGGAACAAGACAAACGGTGACGGCATTGTTCACGCAACCTCCGCTTCAATGAATGCAAAGTTTGCAGACGTTGGCACAACTCTCGGTGACGGCTACACCGCAGTCGGAACTTACTGCTCCGATCCCGCACACAATCATATTTCTCCCGACGATACTGTTGATGCTACTGCAGGTCTTCTTCCCTGCACAACCTGGTACATAAAGAATCAGGCACACGAGCAGCTTCCCAATAATGACGTTGCTCTTAAAATGGCGTTTGACATTATGACAGACAACAATATGAAGGATGTTTATTCGAATCCTGAAAAATATCCTCAGTTCAACGAAGGCAGACTTGTAAATACTGTAAAGCTTTATCTTGAAGCCTGGGAAGCTGCAGATAAGTCCGTTATCCCTGCAGAAAAGCTTACAGCCGTTGAAACAGCAAAGGCAGAAATCGATAAGAAGCTCGGTGAAACCGTTGTTGTTACCGCCGAATGGAATGAAGCAGTTGAAGCCTTCCGCGTTGCTCTTGTAAATGCGGGTGTTATTGAGGATACCGCACCCACAGTGTTTGAAAAAGGCCTTACAGCAATCACAAAGGCACTCAACAAGACCGTAAACAACATTTACGGAAAATTAGGTAAATAAAATCACTTCGCCGTATTCCGAAAAGGAGTACGGCGGAAATTTTTTACCGTATATAAAAAATGAACAAAATCTCTCGACAAAGTATAAAAATTATGTTAATATTGTAATATATATTATTTGGGGGGATTATTTATGGCAGAATGTCCTAAATGCAAAGAGCACTTAAGGCTTCTTGACTGGAAACCCAATTGTCCGCATTGCGGGGCAAATATTGTGGTTTATGACCTGCAGGAAAGGCTTATGCTGGAGGCTGATGCCGCCGAGGTGCAGTATTACCATTTTCAAAAAAAGGTTGACCGCCTGAAGGCCTCCTTTATAGGCTCAAAGCTGTCAATTGTAAGAATCTTTACAAGCCTTATTCCCATTGCAGCTCTCTTCTTGCCTATTGTAAAAATAAATCTGTCGGCTCCCTTCGAGCCTTACAGCGGAAATATGGGCATTCTTGATATTTACAATCTTTTCGATAAGCTTGATATCGGTGCATTTCTGACTGCAATTGAAATGAATTCCGCAGCAGGGCTTATGTTTACCCTGTCCGTAGCAGGACTTCTTCTTTCTGTTGTCGTGATGCTTCTGCATTTTCTTTGCAATATGCTTGCCTGCTCACCAAAGGGGAAAATCAGAAACTACACACTCGATATAATTTATCTCGTGCTTGTTATCGCAACAATGGGGGTCTTTGCGTTTATTCCCGAAAACCCCTTTGTGTCAGGCTCTCTCGGAATCGGTGCATTCCTTTATCTTGTTCTTGTAATTCTGAATTTCATTATTGATATTCTCGTTTTTCGTGAAAACATAGAAATTAAGCACGCACAGTGCTTTGTGGGCGGAATTCCCATCGAGGAATATTTTGAAATGGTCGAAAGGGGAGTATCTCCCGAGGATCTTCGTGCAGAAATGTATAAGCGCCTTACCGCAATTCAGAAGGAGCAGGAAGAAAAATTAGATGCAAAAAATAAGGAGAAGGAGGAAGCCGTAAATGGATGAAAATACTAAAACCTATGCCCCCGAGCAAGAGTATATAAATCCCGTGAATATAAACGATGCCTATATGAACAGAATTTTCTGTTCAACCAAGGAAAGAGTAGCATACATTGTAAAGTCAAGCTTCGGTGCGCTGTCACTTGGTAAATATGATACCGGCTCCGACATTTTCCTTTATAAAATCTATGGTCTTTCTCCCGATGCACGTGCCAATGCCGCAATAGGACTTGGTATCTACGATATGATAAATGATCCCTTGTCGGCTCTTATTATTGACAAAATGCGTACCCGTTGGGGTAAGTTCAAGCCCTTCCAGTGGTTAGCCCTTGTCCCGAGCCTTTTAGTGGGTATTGCAACCTGCCTTATGCCCATAATTGCCGAGGGTAACGGCTTTGATGCGGCACAGAAGCTTATTTTCTATATGGTAATTTCCTACATAAACGAAACCATAGGCGCATTTTTCGGCGGCGGCGGATATATCGATAACGTATTTACCCCCAACCCCAACGAGAGAACATCCCTTCTTGTTTCATCAAAATTCATTTCCGAGCTTTTTTCCAGATTCCCCGAACAGCTTATGGGTATTCTCTTTGACCTTGTAAACAACGGAAAACTGAAGCTCAATCTCGTGAATATGTTTGCAGGCTTCAAAACATTCTGGTGGGTAATTGCAACAATTCCCTCAATCTGGTGGGTAATTGTAAGTAAAGAGCGTGTGCCTCAGTCAATTCAGCCGCCTCCTGCGATAAAGGGTGCATTGTCAGTCTTTAAGAATAAGCCTATGCTTATTTATATGCTCTCCGGCTTTATAGGCGGTATTGATATCGGAACAAGCGAATCCCTTTACTATGACAGCGTTCTGAAATTCAATATGATGGGTACCATTGCAGGTATTCCCGGTATGCCCATTTCCTATGCTTCTTACCCCTGGGCTACCAAATTCAGAAAGAAATTCTCAACAAAATCTCTCTGGATTATGCAGTCCCTTTCAATTACCGTATCCGAAAGCATATTCTTCCTGACGGGTCTTATAGGCGGTAAGAAAAACGGCTTCTACAAGAAAAAGGTACCTATGACCATAGCCGCTATGATAGGCAACTGTCTTGAAATGGTATTCTACGGTACAAAGAAGATTCTTGATCCTGAAATCAATTTCGAGGTTCTCGACTCCTGCGAATGGAAAAACGGCTACAGAGTTGAAGCTACCATTAACCTTGCAAGAAGCTATATCGACAAGGTAAAGGGTATCATCCTTACCAAAATCAACGCCGTGCTTCTTGAAAAGTGGGCAGGCTTCCAGGTTGGTGCTGATGCGGTGCAGACAGACGAAACCATGTGGAGAATGTTCATCACAGCCTGCGGTCCCAAGCTTATTTTTGACTACCTGTGTGTAGTGCCTATGCTTTTCTATAACATAGACAAGAAAACAAGAGACAGAATGTATATTGAGCTTGAAAAGTCCCGAGCTGCCACCGCCGCCCGCGAAAAACGCCTCCGTGATGCTATGGAAAAGGGCGAAACAATAGCTGAATAAAAATTTCCCCGTTCATTGAACGGGGAAATTTTTTAAAGGGGTGATACAGCTGATTAATAATTATTTATAAAAATCATAGTTCGGTTTGAAGAAAACTGTGTCCTTGTGAAGTTCCTTCAATTCTTCCAGCTTTTTAATATCCTTATGCTTTTCATCAATACGGAAACGGAAGAGGGCATGGGTTCTTGTGAAGTGCTCCTTGATTTCAAAAATGCCGTCTGCAGTCGCATAAATATCTGTTCTCGGATCAGGCTCTGAGACAAAGCTGTCATTTCTTGTTGCATCAAAAAAGCATATTACAAACTCATCCCCTGCGAAAGCGCGCATATCATTGAGTTCAACAGCCATATAATAGGTGTGTTCGTCCTGATAATATATTGTATTTTTTGTAAATGTCATATAAGCGAATAACGGTTCTATTCCTATAACATAATTCTGATTTCTGAAATATACATAATTATCATCTGTTATTCTTTTTCCGTCAGTACGAGTGATTTCAAATAAAGCATAAATCGAATCGAAAACCTGCCATTCGAATTCTGCCGTACCTTTTATCGGGGAACCGCTGACACATACATTGTCGAGCTTTTTGCCCTCAGTAATGCTGACGAATTTATAGATATATCCCCCATTTGTTACCGTCTGATTTACGGGAACAGATGTACTGTAATCAAGAAGAATTTCACTGAAGGTAAGATCTGTTCTTGATGCAACAGAGTAAATATCATCTGATTCCTCGATTTGCTGTCTTAATTCTTCTGCTGTATAAGTTGTTTTTGCATTTTCTGTTTTTTCCTTAGTATTTTCCTTAATATATTCTGTGTGTTCCGGTGTGCCGATTGTAATAATACCTGATGCACTGGCTCCCACTAAAAGACAGATTAGCAAAGATGTGATTGCGGAAATAATTATTACGTTTTTTCTTCTTATCGACACTTTTTTGTTATGTTTTTCTACCTGTGCTGTTATGCATTCAATCATTTCATTGTTAGTTTTCATAAGTGTATCCTTCCTCCTGTAATAATTTTTTCAGTGCCTGTCTTGCTCTTGAGACAAGTACTTCTATGCTATGTACGGATTTTTGCATTATTTCTGCACATTCCTTGTTTGAAAGCTCTTCAAAGTATGTCAGCCATAAAATTTCCCGGTATTCACTTTTGAGCTTTCCCATAGCATCAAGTACACTCAGCTTTTCTATGTCAGAAAAGTATTTTTCTTCGAGTGTTCGTATGTCTTCTGAGAACAGCAGTGAGTTCATTTCAAGCGGAACATATTTTGAGCGTTTTTTGATATATTTATATGCCCTGTGCTTTCCTATGGTATAAAGCCATGTTTTGAATGAAGCCACATTCCTGTACTTCGGTTTTTTTACAAAAAGATAAACAAAGGTATCTTGGGTCAGTTCCTCTGCAATATCTTCATCACCGGTAACAGACAACAAAAAATATTCGAGCCCCGCGCGATAGGCTTCAACTATTTCTGTTATAGCTTCCGTGTCACCGCCGAGAAAGCGGCGATAACTGTCTGCACCGTCTTTCATACCATCACTCCTTTCTGAAAGCAATTTCAGACACTTTCAATAATTAAAGTAAGCAAAGCTCAAAAACCTCACACTTATTTTAATTTTTTTTGCAAAAAAAACGAAGACAGCCTCTGTTGTGACGTGTCTTCGTTTTACTGTTATTTATTTCTTTATAAAATCTTCAAAATCGAGAACTTCTATGCCCTCGTAGATTTTGTCGGATTCCTCGAAGTGGCAAAGGAGATAGTCCTTATCGTGACAGTCGGATGTCATAATGAATGTGCCGCCGTGCTCCTTGATGAAATCTGCAATTTCGCGTCTGGGGTAGGGGGTTGTCCTCTTTTTTCTTGAAATAGCACCCGTGTTGATTTCAAAGGGAATGCCCATTTTGATAAGGTGAAGCGCCGCATCCTGCCAGGCTTTTACATAACGTGGATCCTTTTCATCAAAAAGCTCGTAGTTTTCATTGAATTTTGTAACAAGGTCAAAATGTGCAATGAAGCCGACCTCGGGAAGCTCTGCAATTTTCTTTGTCATTTCATAATATGCTTCACAGTAGGAAAGCATATCACCGCCGAAAAATCTGTCGGCATCCCTCTTCTGCTCGTCACCGCTGCCGTCAACGGTAAGAAGAGTGTCGTCAACGTCTATGTAGTGGACTGCTCCGAGAAAATAGTCAAAGCCGTCGCGGTCCATATCGGAAATAACATCAAGCTCACTTCCGCAGTAGATATTTATTTTGTCCTTGTATTTTTCTTTAAGAGTATTAATTTCTTTCTGATATTCTGCAACTTTTTCTTTTCTTATGCAGTATGTAAGGTCTCTTGAGGTGTAGGAGTGTGTGGAAAAGCCAAGGGCGTGCATTCCGTTTTCGATAGCGGCAAGCACCATTTCTTCAGCAGAATTCTTGCCGTCACAGTAGGTTGTATGAGTATGGAAATTTGAACGAATCATAATGTTTCCCCTTTTATGTAAATTATAATTTAATATTGTAGGGGAGGGGTCTCCCCTCCCGAATCAGAGAGTTGTTATTATTTTGAAAAAGTTACAGGTGTCATGTGACGGGCGGGGCAACCCCGCCCCTACCGTGCTGACATTTCTTCTGTAAATTATGATTTAATTATAGTATTTCAATTGTTCATAGTCAACAACTTGTTTTACGGAAGGTATTGTGATATTATAAATTAAAAATGAGGGGAAGGGAATAGAAATGAAGAAAAAGCAAAAGCGTATTCAGTCAATGATTTTTATTGCCCTGTTTGCAACACTTATGTGTATCGGCGCGTGGATACATTTCCCGGGACCCATTCCTGCCACAATGCAGACCTTTGTTGTTTTTGTGGCATTAGGACTGCTCGGCAGTAAAAGCACCTTTATAATGCTCTGTGTTTACGTTGCCCTCGGTGCTGTAGGGCTTCCCGTGTTTTCGGGCTTTACCTCGGGTGTCGGAGCGCTTACGGGACCGACGGCAGGCTTTATCTGGGGTTTTCTTTTGGGCGTGCCCGTGTTTTATATATTTGAAAAATATTTCCCTCTCAAAAAATCCCTTACTATAATAGGATATATAATATATATATTAATACATTATATACCGGGGGCTTTATGGTACTGCCGTTTTACTGTGGGGGAGATAAATCTTCCGGGACTTTTAAGCTCAGCCCTTGTTACTGTGGTACCCTTCATCATCCCCGACGGGATAAAATTGCTCGTTGCAATTCTAACAATAAGCAGACTTAAAAAAATAATTAAAATAAATTTGTAATATACTAAAAATTGTCTTGACAAGAGATACAATCTCTGTTATTATATGCCTATGCTTTACCAAGGTAAAGTGCTAACAGATTAAATTGAAAGAGGTAAATCACAATGAAAAAGACATTATCAGTAATTCTTGCCGTTCTTATGGCTCTGGGCTGTGTGCTTATGTTCGCTTCCTGCGGCGGCACAACAGAGGAAACAACTGCTCCCGCAGATGAAACAACAGCAGCAGAAGATACAACAGCAGCAGAAAGCGATCTTGCTTATATCAAGGCTAAGGGTAAGCTTGTTGTCGGTGTTACAGAATACAAGCCTATGGACTGGATTGATGAAAACGGCGAATGGACAGGCTTTGACGCAGAATATGCACGTGCAGTTGCTAAGGAAATCGGCGTAGAGGTTGAATTCATCGAAATCGAATGGGACAACAAGGAATTTGAGGTTGAATCCAAGAAGATTGACTGTGTATGGAACGGTATGACCATTACAGATGCTCTCAAGCAGTCAATGGATATCACAGATCCTTACGTAAAGAATGCTCAGGTTGTTGTTATGCCTAAGGACAAGGCTGCTGATTATACAACAGTTGAAAGCCTTAAGGATCTTGCTTTTGCAGTAGAGGTTGAGTCTGCAGGTAAGGGTGTTGCTGAAGAAAACGGCTTCAACTACACAGAGCTTACATATCAGTCCGACGCTATTCTTGAAGTACACACAGGCAAGGCTGACGCTTGCATCATCGACCTTACAATGGCTGATGCTCTTACAGCAGAAGGCGCAACATACGAAAACCTTACAAAGGTTATGTCCCTTAACGAAGAAGAATACGGTATCGGCTGCCGTAAGGGCTCCGACCTTTGCACAGAAATCAACACAATTACAGATAAGCTTCTTGCAGACGGCACACTTGACGCTCTTGCAGCAAAGTACGAGCTTACTCTCGTTAAATAATTTGATTTGATAATCAGGGGCAGAAGACTCCTTCCGGGTCTTCTGCTTTTTGGTTCTTTAGGTGATTTTTATGTTTTGGAATGTAACCGTAAGCCTTCTTGAAGGCTTTATGACTACACTTGAATTATTTTGTCTGACCCTTATTTTTGCCATACCTTTGGGTCTTATAATTTCATTCGGCTCCATGAGCAGGATTTTTCTCATAAAATGGATTTCAAAGACTGTGGTATGGGTAATCAGAGGTACTCCCCTTATGCTTCAGCTTATTGTGGTTTTCTACGGTCCGGAGCTTATTGGCGGCTGGATAGGGGAGCTTGGAATCGATAATGCATTTTTTAATGCCCTTGCAGGTTTGAAAGGTCTTGACCGTTTCCCCTCGGTGCTTCTTGCATTCGTTATTAATTATGCCTGCTATTTTTCGGAAATTTACCGCGGCGGCATAGAAAGTATTCCCAAGGGGCAGTATGAAGCCTGTCAGGTTCTCGGTATGACAAAAAAGCAGACCTTTTTCAGAGTTGTGCTTCTTCAGGTTGTAAAGAGAATAGTGCCCCCTATGGGTAATGAAATAATCACTCTTGTAAAGGATACCTCCCTTGCAAGAACAATTGCCGTGTATGAAATTATTTGGAATGCACAGAAATTTATCAAAAACGGCGGTCTTTTATGGCCTCTTATTTATGCAGGTGCATTCTATCTTATTTTTAACGGACTTCTCACCGTTATTTTCTCAAGAATTGAGAAGAAAATGGACTATTTCAAGGCATAAGGAGGGGGAAGTATGGCTATTTTACAGGTAGATTCACTTAAGAAGAGCTTCGGTAAAAACGAGGTTCTCAAAGGTATTTCTCTTTCCCTTGAGGAAGGTCAGGTTATGTCAATCATCGGTTCCTCGGGAAGCGGTAAGACAACGCTTCTTCGTTGCATAAACTTCCTTGAAACTGCCGACAGCGGACAGATTTTTGTTGACGGCGACGTTATTTTTGACGGTGAGGACAAATCTAAGCATAAGGCTAAGGAAACAAGAGAAAAACAGCTTAAAATCGGTCTTGTTTTTCAGCAGTTCAATCTCTTCCCTCAGTACAACGTTTTCGATAATGTAACCCTTGCAGTCAGGCTCAAGGCAAAGGAAAGAGAAGACTACAAGCGCAATAAAAAGCAGATTCTTAAGGAAATTGACGAAAATGCAAAGAAAATCCTTGCCGAGATGGGGCTTTCCGATAAGATGGATTCCTATCCCTGGCAGCTTTCGGGCGGTCAGCAGCAGAGAGTGGCAATTGCCCGTGCTTTAGCGCTCGAGCCTAAGATTCTTTTCTTTGACGAGCCCACCTCCGCTCTTGACCCCGAGCTTACAATAGAGGTTCTCAAGGTTATCAAGGAGCTTCGTAATATGGGCAGAACAATGGTTGTTGTTACTCACGAAATGGAATTTGCAAAGAACGTTTCCGATAAGGTTATCTTTATGGCAGACGGCATTATTGAGGAGGAGGGAAGTCCCGATGAGGTTTTCGGGCAGCCTAAATCCGAAAAAACCAAGGCTTTTCTTGCTAAGTCATTTGAATAAAAAACGGTTCACCGAAGGAAATTTTCCCTTTCGGTGAATTTTTTTACCGACATGTGAATATATATGTTCCGTACAGGTTGTTGCAACAATATATTGTGAATGTGTGAAAAATGATATCTATATATGGGAACGAAAAATAACTTAAAATGTTACAATTTGTAATATGTACAAACAGACTTGCGATTTTTGGTAGTTTTCCACAAAAAATCCGAAGAAATGTTAACTATAAAAACGGGAAACAGGGAGAAAAAACCTGCTTTTTTCAGGATTTGCTTTTTTTGTTTAAATTCGGATTGTGCAAAATGCATAAAAATGAAAAAGTTTTTGATTTGACATTTGAAATTTCTTTGAATATAATGTGCAAAGTCCAAAACCTCAAAGAATAAACGGTGCAGAAAAACGATAAATCTGCACGGTAAAAATTGCGGATAGGAGTAGATTTATGGATATTCACAGTAAGAAGCGTGAGTCCTCGGGTGAAAAGAAAGGCTTTTCTTTAAGCTCACTCGGAATAACTGCACATCATGCGGCCCCCGCCGTTCTTATGACAGTTGCGGGACTTGCTCTTTCTGCCATTATCAGCGATGTTCCCCCTCAGTTCAATCAGGTTTTTGCATCGCAGGAAGTTGTAATTGAAGAATCTGTAAGCTTTTTTGAAGAGCTTTCCACTCAGGTGAGCGGTCTTCTTAATCCCTTCGGAGGCGAAGCTGAAAATGGCGCAACCGAAAAGGATGAGCTCGTTGCAGAAGAAACACTGAAAACAGAAGCTGCCGTAAATGATCTGAGCTACACAAAGCTCCTGGCTTCCGGTATTATGACTCTCGAAAAGGATAAGCCTCAGAATGACAGCTATGATTTCTCTGCACACGTTTCTGCCATGACAGAGGAAGAGGCAGAAAAGAAGCTTAAGGAAATTGAAAAGTCAGACAGGGACAGAGAGCTCTGGGAAGCACGCGGCGAGGTTGTTGCAAGCTCCAACAGAAATCTTTATCTTGATCATTACAGATATCAGAGAGGTCCCTCAAATATACCCAGCACGGGTCTTTACACAAGCTGTGTTCCCGGACAGGTTATTTCACAGATGGTGCCTCCCGCATCGCTTACCTTTGATGAAAATGGTGTTCCTGAGAATTATCTCTACTGTATTGAGGGTAAATCAACTGCCTATTACGGCGGTTATATGACAGCTACAGGCTCCGCTGTGCGTCCCGGCGTTGTTGCCGTTGACCCCAGAGAGATTCCCTACGGCACGGAAATGTGGATTGTTTCCGCTGACGGAAGATTTACCTACGGCTTCGCAAGAGCCGAGGATACCGGCGGATTTATCTACTGGCCCAAGGGTGCAACTGTTGACCTTTATATGAATACCTACGCAGACTGCTGCGTATGGGGCTGGAGAGGCGTTAAGATTTACGTTCTTCCTACATCCTACAAATAAAAAAATCGGTGCTTCGGCACCGATTTTTTTTGTTGCACGTCATAGCTTGCCATCGAAAACTCTTTCGCAGGCGCATTTTATTGTGACTGATTCGGGGGAATTGCAGGTAAGCTTAACTGTGTTACCGTTACAGGTGACGAATATTTCATCCCCGTATCGGCAGATATCATTTCTGCAGGCTGCAAGGCCAACCGCGGCGAAAGCGGAAATCTCGGGACGGGGACAGCCCGTATCGTTTTCATAAAAGCTGATATCAAAAGAATTTGTATCTGCTGACTCGGCAAGAATCATATTTGCCTTTTTGCCGAAAAGAGAATTCTTGGAAATATGCCGTCCGAGATAGTCTATGTTCAGCTTATCCTTACAATCGGTAAAATGCACCGCATAAATGCCGTGAATGCTTACGGGTGTAATTGTAAGTATACGGTTGCCGATTTCCGTTTTTCTGTTTGAGATTCTCCGGAAGCTGTCTTCGGCAGGGGATTTTAGTGTACAGGAAAAAACGGTTTTTTCTTCTGAAATGTCTGCTTTAACGGTAAAATTTTGCCCGGTTTCAGATGAAAACGTGTGCTTTGTGATGCCTGTAGTTAAAAACTGCTCAAAAAAGGCGCAAATTGAAGCCGAAGAAAAATTTCGCATAATATCTCCATTATCAGAAAAGCCTTTTATAAGGCTTGTTTTGGCAGAAGTTTTACAAAAAGTGAAAATTCCGTCGGCTCCTGCTCCTCGGAATCTGTCACATATGCTTAAAATGCAGTCTGCTGTTAAATTTCCGAAGTCGGTTTCGTCGGGACAATATATGTAGTCCTTGCCTGCAATATGGTATTTTGTAAATTTCATTTCAGAATCCTTTCTGTTAAAATCATTAAGCCATAATTAAATATATACAGAAAAAGACGTTAAATATGTGAAATTTTTCAAAGAAAACAGTTGACATTTTCACTTCATAGTGATAATATATTAGGGCGTTGAGAATCAATGCATTTTAATAACTGCGCCGGTAGCTCAGTTGGATAGAGTGACTGGCTACGAACCAGTAGGTCAGGGGTTCGAGTCCCTTCCGGCGCGCCAAGAAAAAAGCACTTCAGAAGAAGTGCTTTTTTCAATGATATCCGTTTCTGTCGAAACGGTTGATATACCCTGCGGGTATGATATCTGCTTCGCAGATGATATACGCTTTGCGTATGAAAAAACGGATATTATATCATACTTGCGCAGCAAGTATATCATATGGTAACACCGTATATCATATCGCGTAAGCGATATATCATTGAAATTGCAATGAATGATGGTATAATGCTAATGAAAGAAGACGCTATTATGTCCGAAAATAAATTGCTTGACTTATCTTTTGAATTTGCGGTTGCAATTGTGAAACTTGTTGATGGGGTAACCACACCAAAAAGTTCCTATATGACCGATCAGCTTGCAAGGGCAGGTACATCCGTTGGGGCTAATATCCACGAGGCACAATACGCACAAAGCAAAAAAGATTTTGTTTCAAAGTTGGAAATTGCCTTAAAGGAATCCAATGAAACAAGCTATTGGTTGAGGTTGATGTATGAGACAAAAAGAATAGATATTACCACATATCAATATGCCGAGAAACTATGCGGCAATATTCGAAGATTGCTGATTGCCTCATGCAGAACATCTAAGGAAAATGCCAAAAAGAAAGAAAATTGATTGATGAGGATGTCTTATGACCGAATTTTTTACGGCACATCAGAATTTAATAGCGCAGATTCTGGGCTTTATTGCAATGGGAATTGCGGTGACGATGTATCAGTTCAAGAAGCATCGCACGATACTTTTTCTTATGTCCCTTTGTTCTTTAGTGTGGAGTCTTCACTTTGCCTGCCTCGGGCTTTTTACACCCGTGGGAATGAATATGCTGAATATTTTCAGATGTATTGCCTATTCGTTCAGAGAAAAGAAGTGGGCACAGAATAATATAATTCCCGCTGTCTTCATCGTGCTCAATGCTGCAAGTGTGATTCTTACCTGGGAAAGCGCCTGGAGCATCCTGCCCTTTATCGCTGCAATATTTGCAACAATCGGAAACTGGCAGAGGAACACAAGGCTTCTTAAGTATCTGTCGATTCCTGTATGTGCCTGCTGGTTTGTGTATAATATAGTAAACGGCTCTGTTGCAGGCACACTTAACGAAACCTTTGCTCTCATTTCAATCGCAACGTATCTTATAAGAACAAGAAAAACAGACAAAAATACAGTAACCGCAGGATAATTCCTGCGGTTTTTTATGTGCATAAATCATATAATTTATCGGCAGATGTTATTAACCGAGAGATACAAAAATAAATCTGTTATTGTAGGGGACGCCATCCCCTACAATGTTAAATGAACGGCACAGCCTCGTGGTTTATTACATCTGACATATAAATTATGATTTATAAAAAACAAAGGTGCCAACCTCTTTTGAGGCTGACACCTTAATTTTATTCAGCTGTTATGCTTGTTTCTGCTTATTCAGCGTCGGGAGCATAAAGAGCCTTAAGCTTGAGAAGGTGGTTGTATCTTTCAACTGACTTCTTTTCTGCATCTGCGAAGAGAGCCTCAGCTCTTTCGGGGAAGGAGCGGGTAAGTGAAGAGTAACGAGCTTCGTTGAGAAGGAAGGACTTGAAGTCTTCGCTCTTACCGGGCTTGGAGTCAATTGTGAAGGGATTCTCACCCTTTTCCTTGAGTGCGGGATTGTAACGGAACATATTCCAGTAGCCGCATTCAACAGCCTTGATCATTTCGTTCTGGCAGTTAACCATACCGCCCTTGATGGAGTGCATTTCGCAAGGAGCGTAAGCGATGATGATTGAAGGTCCGTTGTAAGCTTCAGCTTCAGCAATTGCCTTGATTGTCTGGTTCATATCTGCACCCATAGCAATCTGTGCAACGTATACGTAGCCGTAGCTCATAGCGATTTCGGAAAGGCTCTTCTTAGCAATCTGCTTACCTGCAGCTGCAAACTGAGCAACCTGACCGATCTGAGAAGCCTTGGAAGCCTGTCCGCCGGTGTTGGAGTAAACCTCTGTATCGAATACCATGATGTTTACATCTTCGCCTGCAGCAAGAACATGGTCAACACCGCCGAAGCCGATGTCGTATGCCCAACCGTCGCCGCCGAAGATCCATACGGACTTCTTAGCAAGGTATTCCTTGTTCTTGAGGATGGAAGCGCAGTGGTCGCAGCAGCAAGCAACCTTTTCGAGCTCAGCAACGAGAGCTTCTGTTGCAGCGCCGTTCTTTGCACCGTCAGATACAGTTGCAAGGTATTCTGCAGCAGCAGCCTTAAGCTCAGCGGAAGCCTTGTCATTTGTTGTGATCTCTTCTACCTTAGCGATAAGAGAGTTACGGATTGCGTTCTGACCGAGGTACATACCGAAGCCGTGCTCTGCGTTATCCTCGAAGAGGGAGTTAGCCCAAGCGGGACCGTGGCCTGCCTTGTTGACTGTGTAGGGTGATGTTGCTGCGGGGCCGCCCCAGATTGAAGAACAGCCTGTAGCATTGGAGATGTACATTCTGTCGCCGAACATCTGAGTGATAAGACGAGCGTAAGCAGTTTCAGCACAACCTGCGCAGGAGCCTGAGAACTCAAGAAGAGGAGTTTTGTACTGGCTAGCCTTTACGGAAACGCCTGCTGTCATATCAGCCTTTTCTGTTACGTTAGCCACACAGTAATCGAAGGAAGCCTGCTGTGCATCCTGGCTCTCTCTGGGCTTCATTGTAAGAGAATTTGTGGGACATACGCCGATACATACGCCGCAACCCATACAATCGAGGGGAGATACAGCGAGAGTATAAACGTACTCTGTCTTCTTGATTTCCTTTGTCTTTGTGATTTCGGGAGCATTTGCAGCCTCTTCAGCTGTCATAGCGAAGGGACGGATTGTTGCGTGAGGACATACATATGCGCAGCGGTTACACTGTACACACTTTGTGGGATCCCATTCGGGAACCATAACAGCAACGCCTCTCTTTTCGAATGCGGAAGCGCCCTGCTCGAATGTACCGTCAGCGTGATCCATAAATGCGGAAACGGGAAGTGAGTCACCGTCCATACGGCCAACGGGAAGCATGATGTTGTTAACCATCTTCTCGAGCTTGGACTGTGCGCCTTCTGTAGTGCCGGCACATGTATCCTCTGCATTTGCCCAATCAGCGGGAACGTCAATCTTTACGAAAGCGGAAACACCTGCGTCGATAGCATCGTGGTTGCACTTAACGATTTCGGGACCCTTCTTGGAGTAGGACTTTGTTGCAGCGTCCTTCATATACTTAACTGCTTCTTCGATGGGAAGAACCTTTGCAAGAGCAAAGAAAGCAGCCTGGAGAACTGTGTTTGTTCTCTTACCCATACCAACCTTCTGAGCAAGGTCGATAGCGTTAACTGTGTAAAGCTGAATGTTGTTGTTAGCGATGTAGCGCTTTGTTTCAGCGTTGAGCTTTTCGCTGAGCTCTGCTTCGTTCCACTGGCAGTTGATAAGGAATACACCGCCGGGCTTAACGTCATTAACCATCTTGTAGCCCTTTTCAACGTAGGAGGGGTTGTGGCAAGCTACGAAGTCAGCCTTGTTGATGTAGTAGGGGGACTTGATAGCGCTGTCGCCGAAACGAAGGTGAGAAATTGTGATACCGCCGGTCTTCTTTGAGTCATACTGGAAGTAAGCCTGAACGTACTTGTCTGTATGGTCACCGATGATCTTGATGGAGTTCTTGTTAGCACCAACTGTACCGTCGCCGCCGAGACCCCAGAACTTACATTCGATTGTGCCTGCAGCAGCTGTGTTGGGAGCGGGCTTTTCTTCGAGTGAAAGATTTGTAACGTCATCGTTGATACCGATTGTGAACTGAGCCTTGGGAGCATCCTTTGAGAGTTCCTCATATACTGCAAATACGCTTGAGGGAGGAGTATCCTTTGAACCGAGACCGTATCTGCCGCCTATAACTGTTGCCTGAACGCCCTTAGTAGCAAGAGCTGTAACAACATCAAGGTAAAGAGGTTCACCGAGAAGACCGCGTTCCTGTGTTCCATCAAGAACAGTAATTTGCTTTGCTGTTGCGGGGATAGCTTCAATAAGCTTTTCAGCTGAGAAGGGTCTGTAAAGACGAACCTTAACAAGACCTACCTTTTCGCCCTTAGATGTCAAACCGTCGATAACCTCTTCTGCAACGTCGCAGATGG
>JAZSIM010000088.1:0-11816 GCA_045533835.1 Acutalibacteraceae bacterium | reverse complement strand
CAGGCACTTCGGGCAGAGGATGGTCGATATATTTTTTTATAACTTCTCTTACTGCGTAGTATTTTGCCGTTGTGTCTCCGCATTCGGTGAGCGGTGCATCGTAATCATAGCTTGTTACGTCAGGCAGATATTTTTCGTAGTGGTTTGCACCTGAGGTGAAGCCGAAGTTTGTGCCGCCTATGAACATATACATATTAAGGTGTCCGCGCTTCAGCATATCGTCAACCACCCCGGCATAATCCTCAGCGCTTGTGGTGTGGTGCTCCTTATCACCCCAGGCATCAAACCAGCCGTTCCACATTTCCATACACATCTTGGGAGAATCGGGGAACAGTCTGTCGTGAGCGGCAAAATTCTCCTCTACACGGCTGCCGAAATTAAGAGTCGCAAGAAGCCCGTCGATACAGCCGTCAAGGATATCGCTTTCACTTGTACCGTCCGAGGTGAAAAGGGGTACGTCTATTCCTCTCTTGCGGAAGCCCTCCTTAAGGTAGTTAAGATACTGCTTATCGTCACCGTAATAGCCGTATTCATTCTCACACTGAAGCATAATAACGTTACCGCCGTTTGTTGTAAGATAAGGGCGCACCTCGGCTAAAAGCCTGTCAAGATAACGGTCGAAGCAAGCAATATATTTTTCATTCATACAGCGGATTTCCATATCCTCATCGGTCTGGATCCACCAGGGAAGACCGCCGAATTCCCACTCGGAGCAGATGTAGGGACCGGGACGGACAATGGCCATAAGTCCCTTCTCCCCTGCCTTTTTAAGGAATAAGCCGATATTGAGACCGCCCGAAAAATCAAATTCACCCTGCTTTTTCTCGTGCATATTCCAGGCACAGTAGGTTTCAACACAGTTACAGCCTATGGCAAGGAGCTTGTCGAAAATGTCATCCCAGGTGTCAGGCATATTGCGGAAATAATGAACGGCACCCGAAATAAGCTTTATGGGCCTTCCGTCCTTTACAAAGTCCTTTTTAACAATTTCAAATGTCATATAAATCTCTCCGCTCCGAAATATAATTTACAACTGTTTATAACGGGAGGGGTGACCCCTCCCCTACGCTTGGTTTCTTCTTTTGTGATATTACAGCAAAGACTTCAATCTGTCAATTACGGCAGGACTGCACTCGGGAAGGTGTCCGAAGGGGAAAGTTAATCCCATATTGTCATATTTCACCTGACAGATTTTCCTGAAAGGCAGCAGCTCGGTTTTATCAACTACTGAGAATTGCTCCGTTATTTCCTTCAGCTTTTCTATATTCTCTTCCGTATCGTTTACCGTGGGGATAATAACCTGCCTCACGGTGACGGGGATGCGCATTTCCTCAAGAATACCGAGAAAACGAAGCACTCTGTCCATATCGCAGCCGACATTTTCCCTGTAAAGCTCATCCGATGTATATTTTATATCTAAAAGCACTCTATCTGTCACTTTCAGGAGCTTTTCCGTATTTTCCGATAACAGACTACCTGAGGTATCAAGACAGGTATTTATGCCGTTTTTACGGCAAAGAGAGAATACCTCTTCACAGAACTCACTCTGCAGAAGAGGCTCGCCACCCGTAAGGGTGATTCCGCCCTCCTTCCCGAAATACGCCTTGTATCTCAATGCCTTTTTTACGATTTCATCGGCGGTGTATTCGGTTCCGCTCTTTACGTCCCATGTATCGGGATTGTGACAGCATTTACACCTCAGATTACAGCCCTGCAGGAACACAGCAAAACGAACCCCGGGACCGTCAACGGTGCCGAGGCTCTGAATGGAATGTACTCTGCCCTTAATCATACTCTTTCGTGGAAGGTACGGCTGATAACCTCTCTCTGCTGCTCGCGGGAGAGCTTGTTGAAGTTAACTGCGTAGCCTGAAACACGGATGGTAAGATTGGGATAATCATCGGGGTTCTCGTAAGCCTTTATAAGGGTTTCACGGTTAAGAACGTTTACGTTTATGTGGTGCGCACCCTGTGAGAAATAGCCGTCAAGGATGTTCACAAGATTGGAAACTCTGTCCTCATCGGTCTTTCCGAGAGCCTCCGGAGTGATTGAGAAGGTGTTTGAAATACCGTCACGGCAGTCCTCATAACGGATTTTTGCAACGGAATTAAGAGAAGCAAGAGCGCCGTTTTCCTCACGGTTGTGCATGGGATTTGCACCGGGAGCAAATGCCTGGCCTGCCTTTCTGCCGTCGGGTGTGGCACCCGTATGCTTACCGTACATAACATTTGAGGTGATTGTAAGCACGGAAAGAGTGTGGATTGCATTTCTGTAGGCGGGAGTTTTTCTGAGCTCCGTGATTACCTTGTGTGCCATATCACGGGCAATAAGGTCAACTCTGTCGTCATCGTTACCGTACTTGGGGAACTCGCCCTCTGTTCTGAAATCGGTTATATAGCCGAGCTCATCCTTTACGGGATAAACCTTTGCATATTTAATTGCACTTAAGGAGTCGGCAACAACACTGAAGCCTGCAACACCGAATGCCATAAAGCGGGTAACCTCGGTATCGTGAAGAGCCATCTGTGTTTTTTCGTAGGCATACTTATCGTGCATATAGTGAATGACATTCATTGTGTTTACATAGAGCTTGCAAAGCCACTCGAGGTAAACATCAACACGGTTCATAACCTCGTCGAAGCAGAGAACTTCCCCCGCCATAACGGGCATCTGAGGTCCGATGTGTATACCGCTTGTGGTGTCAAAGCCGCCGTTTATGGCAACCAAAAGAAGCTTTGCGAGGTTGCATCTGGCTCCGAAGAACTGCATCTGCTTGCCTACCTCCATAGCGGAAACACAGCAGGCAATTGCATAGTCATCCCCGTGAAGAGGACGCATAACATCATCGTTTTCATACTGTATCGAATCCGTATCACGGGACACCTTAGCACAGAATTTCTTGAAGCCCTCGGGAAGTGCCGTTGACCATAATACGGTAAGATTGGGCTCTGAGGAGGAGCCGAGAGTGTAAAGGGTATTAAGCATACGGAAGGTGTTCTTTGTTACAAGGGTTCTTCCGTCCTTGCCCATACCGCCGAGCGCTTCGGTAATCCACATGGGGTCGCCGCCGAAAAGCTCATTATATTCGGGGGTACGGAGATGCCTTGCTATACGGAGCTTTATAACAAAATCATCCATAAGCTCCTGTGCGCCCTCTTCCGTAAGCACGCCTCTTTCAATATCTCTTTCAATGTAAATATCAAAGAAGGTGCTGACACGTCCTAAGGACATTGCAGCGCCGTTCTGTTCCTTGATTGCACCGAGATATGCAAAATAGGTCCACTGAATAGCCTCCCTTGCATCCTTTGCAGGCTCGGAAATATCAAAGCCGTACATTGCAGCCATCTCTTTAAGGTAGCCGAGGAAGGTAATCTGCTGGAAAAGCTCCTCGGAAAGACGGATATTTTCAACTATATAAGGCTTTTCTGCAAGAGCCTTCTTGTCCTTTACCTTTTCTGCCATAAGGCGGTCTATTCCGTAAAGTGCAACACGGCGGTAGTCACCTATAATTCTGCCTCTGCCGTATGCATCCGGAAGTCCCGTGATGATATGGCTCTTACGGGCAAGACGCATTTCATCGGCATAAGCACGGAAAACACCGTCATTATGGGTGGTACGGAAGCGGAATTCATCCTCAACCTTGTCGCTGAGTCTGTAGCCGTAAGCCGCACACGCCTGACGTGCCATTCTGATACCGCCGAAGGGATTTACGCCTCTTTTAAGGGGAGCATCGGTCTGCATACCGAAAATAAGCTCCTTTTCCTTGTCTATGTAGCCGGGCTTGTAGCTTGTAAGGGATGATACGGTGTCGGTGTCAACATCAAGCACACCGCCCTTTTTACGCTCCTTCTTAAACAGCTCCTGCACCGTAGCCATAAGCTCATCGGTACGCTTTGTGGAGCCGGCAAGGAAGCTGTCATCGCCTTTATATTCCTTGTAGTTAAGCTGAATGAAATCACGCACGTTAATCTCATCCTGCCATACACCATCAACAAAACCTGTCCAGTTTTCGTGTTTCATATATATTCTCCTTTCAGGCAATTATCAATTTACATAAATGCTTCAGTTTTTCGGCTCACATAGAGCGTAAGCGGAAAAGGAGCAAGCCTTCCGAAACATTTGCGAAGCAAATATATCACTCGTTCCGAAGGAACGAATATCACCCGTTTTACGGATATCACCGACAGCATAGCTGTCGATATCACTGTTATTTACGGACTGTGCCCGTAAATAACAATGGGCGCAATCAGATTTTTACTACTGATTGCGCCCAGACGGTCGGCATTATAAAACTTTTACACTCCACCGCAGTACTCTGCGAATTCCGTCAGTCATGTAAAAATCTGTATATATTATATAACGGATAAGAGCAAATGTCAACATATAGACCTTACAGAAATTTATCTGTTCTTTATATAGTATTTGTAGAATTTTACTCCCTCTGCCAGAGCCTCAACGCCGATGCTCTCATTTGCGGCATGCATAGCGGCAAGCTGTTCGGGAGTAAGCCTTGTGGGAGTGAAACGAAGGCAGTTATCCGAGACAATTTCAAACTGTCTGCAGTCGGTGCCTCCCGTCATAAGATAAGGAATCGGAACAACATCGGGAATTGCTTCCTCAATACACTTCTGAAGATACCTGAATTCCTTGCCGTTGTGGTCCCCGACATTTGAGGGGTCACGGGAGAGAAGCACTTCCGTTTCAATATCGTACTTCTTTGCAATCTGACGAAGCACGTCGATGGACTCCTCTGCCTTCTGATGCACCGAGGGACGCATATTGCAGATAACGGATGCACAGTCGGGAATAACATTGGGAGCCTCAGAGCCTTCAGCCATTGTGAAGGCGCAGGTGGTCTTTACGAATGCGCCCGCCATAGGGGAAAAGAGGGGTAAAGCCTTTGCAAGAAGCCCTTTGAAGAGCCAGAGATTTGCCATAACAAGGCGCAGGGGGAATATGATATGACCTGCAATGCTTTCAAACATTTCGGGAATGGGAGTTACAAGCTCTCTCTTAAAGGGATCGGTCTTTTCAACCTCAGCAATAAACTTGCCGAGCCTTGCGATGGGGGTATTTTTAGGAGGAGTTGAAGCGTGACCGCCCTTTCCTCTTGCAGTAAACTTGATATTACAGAAGCCCTTTTCAACAATACCGATAGCGGCGCAGGGCTTTGCAAGGCCGGGGAAAACGTTGCCGATTACGGCTCCGCCCTCATCAAGCACGGCATTAAGGCGGATTCCCTTTTCCTTTAAGTATTTAGCGGCATCAATGGCACCGCCGCCCGAGATTTCCTCGTTGACGGAGGAGAAAAGCCATACATCCTCTTCAGGGGTAAAGCCCTCAGAGATTAATTCCTCAACAGCATCCCACTCAGCAGAAAGAGTGCTCTTGCAGTCCATAGCGCCTCTGCCGTGGATACAGCCGTCCTCAATTGCACCGGAGAAGGGATCTCTTGTCCATTCCTTTTCCGCAGCAGGCACAACGTCCTGATGTCCCATAAGAAGGATAGCTCCCTTAGAGGGGTTACTTCCCTTCCACAAACGCAGGAGATTGCCCTCAAAATCGTGCTTTTCGAGAGTGGCAAAGATATTCGGGTAATGCTCTTCCATTACCTTCTGTAATTCAATAAAGTCGCTGTAGTCCTCTCCCCTTGCCTTTGATACGGTGGATACCTTTATCATATCTGAAAGAACACGGGCATACCTGTCCGCCTCTTCCTTTGTCCATGAAATTGCGGGGTTTGCCGTCTTTTCCTTAGCCTTCACCTTCACGGCACGGATAACGCAGACTATTGCAATAAGCACAATAACCGCAACAATTGCAAGCAGTGCAAACAAAACATATTTCATTTCTTTCACCTCAGAAATTATTTCAGTAGAATTATACAACAACAAATACAATATTTCAACAGCATAAATCATAATTTAGCGAGAGAGATGCGAGTACGGTAGGGGCGGGGGCGAATGAGTGTGCCGCTGTCGGGGACAGATAAAGGCACACGAAAGAGGTGAAGAAACAAGGAGTATTGCGACCGCTACAAGGGAAGCAAGAAGACTATGTTTCTGAAGGACATCCCGCCTGTAGCATAACTTCTGTAACTTTTTAAAAAAATAACAACTCTCCGGAGCGGGAGGGGTGACCCCTCTCCCCTAATTCAACAGAAAAAATGAAATAACAGACACAAGACTGCAATTAACAGCTTTGTGTCTGTATGAGTATAGAGCGATAGCGGAAAAGGCGTAAGCCTTCCGAAACATTTTCCGAAGGAAAATATATCACATTACGGGGCAGCGGAATATATAACATTTGCGAAAGCAAATATATCACACCGTGCGAAGCCGGTATATCACTGCAGTAATTTATTGCAGATAAATTACTGCTCTGCGCCGAGCTTCAATGCTTCAAGATTGTAGCCGAGCATATCCTGATGACGGGCAGAGATTACCTTATTAAGAGCAGCCTCAAGGTTATCAGAGCCGATTTCGGGAACAGCGGAAATAACCTTGCCCGTGATAATCATATTCGCAAGGGTTCTGAGATTCTTCTCATTTGCAAGACCTGAAGCGGGTACGTAATAAACCTCAACATCCGTTCTTTCAACCTTTCTGCCGATAAGGGTTGAGTCTACGAAAATCTTACCGCCGGGAACAACAGCATTCTCGTACTTGTCGAGCGAGGGAAGATTCATGGCAATAAGCACATCGGGCTTGTCAACAATGGGAGAGCCGATGGGTGTGTCGCTTAAGATAACGGAGCAGTTAGCCGTACCGCCTCTCATTTCGGGACCGTAGGAAGGAAGCCAGCTTACCTGCTTACCCTCAATAAGACCCTTATAGGCAAGGAATTTACCTGCAAAAAGGATACCCTGACCGCCGAAGCCTGCAAAAAGCATATTAACAGTAGCCATTATTCTGCCTCCTTTTCCGCTGTAATGTCCTTATATACACCTAAGGGATAATAAGGAATCATATTGTCCTCCAGCCACGTGAGAGCCTTTTCGGGGGACATACCCCAGTTTGTGGGACAGGTGGAAAGCACCTCAACAAGGGAGAAGCCCTTGCCGTCTATCTGATTCTGAAAGGCCTTCTTAATAGCCTTCTTTGCGTTTCTGATATTCTTTACGTTGTTTACCGCAACTCTCTCAAGGTAAGCAGCTCCGTCAACGTTCTGAAGCATTTCACATACCTTTACGGGGAAGCCTACAGCGGAGGTATCTCTGCCGTAGGGAGAGGTCTGTGTTACCTGACCGGGAAGAGTTGTGGGAGCCATCTGACCGCCCGTCATACCGTAAATTGCATTATTTACGAAAATTACGGTGATGTTTTCTCTTCTTGCTGCTGCGTGAACTGTTTCGGCAGTACCGATAGCTGCAAGGTCGCCGTCACCCTGATAGGTAAATACGATATTTTCGGGGTCGCTTCTCTTTACACCCGTAGCAACTGCGGGAGCTCTGCCGTGAGCCGCCTGAACAAAGTCAACGGTGAAATAGTTATATGCCATAACGGAGCAGCCTACGGGAGCCACACCTATGGTTTTTCCTTCAATGCCGAGCTCATCAATTACCTCAGCTACAAGACGGTGGATAATACCGTGAGTACAGCCGGGACAATAGTGGAGCACTGCATCGGTAAGTGATTTGGGTTTTTGGAATACTACAGCCATACTCTTAAGCCTCCTTCTCGTTTACTTCTTCGATTTTTGCAAGAACCTCTTCGGGAGCGGGAATCATACCGCCCGTGCGTGAACAGAGATATACGGGCTTTCTGCACTTGATTGCAAGCTCAACGTCTTCAATCATCTGACCCATATTCATTTCGACGGAAATGAATGCCTTGCACTTATCGGCAGCATTCAGAAGCACATCTTTGGGGAAGGGCCAGAGTGTAATGGGACGGATAAGACCTACCTTCATACCCTTTTCTCTTGCAACGTTTATAGCGTTCTTTGCTACACGTGAGGTGATACCGAAGGCAACAACGCAGATTTCGGCGTCATCCATAAGATATTCCTCGTACATTACCTCGTTCTTTTCAACGAGTGCATAACGCTCATATCTTTCAAAAACCTTCTTTTCAAGCTCCTCGGGCTGTAAGAAAAGAGAGTTTACGATATTATGCTGTCTTCCGCCCTTGGTGCCTGTTACTGCCCAGGGCTTTTCTGCGGTATAGGTGCTTTGGAGGTCAAGGGAAACCGGCTCCATCATCTGACCCATTGTACCGTCCGCAAGAATCATTGATACCATTCTGTACTTGTCTGCAAGCTCGAAGCCCTTTACGGTAAGGCTTGCCATTTCCTGAACGGATGCAGGTGCAAGAACGATATTTCTGAAGTCACCGTGGCTTCCGCCCTTTACTGCCTGCCAGTAGTCGGACTGTGAGGGCTGGATACCGCCCAGGCCGGGACCGCCTCTCTGTACGTTTACGATAAGTGCAGGAAGATCACAGCCTGCAAGATAGGAAATACCCTCGCTCTTAAGTGAGATTCCGGGAGAGGATGAGGATGTCATAACTCTCTTACCCGTTGAGGCTACACCGATAACCATATTGATTGCGGCAACCTCGCTTTCAGCCTGCAGGAAGGTACCGCCGATTTTGGGCATTCTCTTTGCCATATAAGCGGCAACCTCTGTCTGAGGAGTAATGGGATAGCCGAAGTAATGTCTGCAGCCTGCCTTGATAGCGGCTTCGGCAATTGCTTCATTTCCCTTCATCAATACCATATCACTCATTTTATTTCACTCTCCTCATTTCTCTACTTTAATTACACAGTCGGGACACATAGTAGCACAGAAAGCACAGGCGATGCATGAAGCCTGATCCGTGATTTCTGCAGGATGATGTCCTTTAACGTTAAGGCGTGTGTCTGCCAGCTTTACAATACCCTTGGGGCAAGCGGTAACACAGAGTCCGCAGCCCTTGCAAAGGTCTTCCGAAAAAGTAACTTTTGCCATATATTTCTCTCCTGTCAAACAATTTTCTTCTGAAGCTCGAGGGGAAAATAATCCTTCTTATCTCCCATTATACTGTCATAAATTTTTTTGTCAACCGATGTAAATTTCAGAGGAAGCCCCGAAAGCGCGCACAGTCGTTCACATTCGTAAGCTGACCCGGCAACCGTCCCTTCATCGGTCATAGCACCGATATTGGAGTTGTTTACGATTCCCGTGAATTTTACCTTTGCCGCCGCTTCAATTTCCGCCATAACCTCCAAGGCACTTTCGGCATCGGGAGTCAGAGGACGGTACTTATTGAAAACGAAAAGCATTTCGTAATTTCCCTCTTCATTTATCTTATCGGCATAACGGCCAAGCGCATATGCGCCTCTGTCGTCACCGCCGAGGTCAACTATGTAATGATGCTCCTTATCGTCCACAACGGAATACATCTCCTGCGGAAGTGCGGGGATATCAACGTTTGAATTGGCATATTCCGAGGAAATAAGCCTGATTCCCGCCTCCCGGAGCTCATTTAAGGAGTCCTTCGTGCGGAAATAGGGATTTACAATGTCGAGGTCGGCAATTACGGTATCAATGCCGTCTTTTTTCATTTTAAGCGCAAGATTTACGGCAATATTGGTTTTGCCCGAGCCGTAATGCCCTGCAAGAATTGTTATTCTTTTCATAATATCAAAGCTTGTTTCTCTGAATCTTTCCGCTTATGGTCTTGGGAAGGGATTCTCTGAAAACAACGATTCTCGGGTATTTATAGGGAGCGGTATGCTCCTTGACGTATTTCTGGATTTCCTTTTTAAGCTCTTCGGTGCCCTCCGTGCCCTTTGTAAGCACGATGCTTGCCTTTACGACCTGACCTCGCAGCTCATCCGGCTCTGCGGAAACGCCGCATTCAAGCACGTAAGGAAGCTCCATAATAACATTTTCAATCTCAAAGGGTCCGATTCTGTAGCCCGAGGACTTGATAACGTCATCAACACGTCCGACGTACCAGAAATGACCGTCCTCGTCCTTCCATGCAAGGTCGCCCGTGTGGTAATAGCCGTCGTGCCATACCTCATCCGTCTTCTCCTGCTGATTATAATAGCCGAGGAACAGTCCGCAGGGAATCTTATCTGATGTCTTTACAACGATTTCACCGTTTTCACCGAGCTGTGCCGGTGTTCCGTCCTGCTTTATTATATCAATATCGTACATGGGATTTGCCTTACCCATAGAGCCGGGCTTGGGCGTTGTGCCTATGAGATTTGCGATTGTAAGCGTGGTTTCCGTCTGACCGAAGCCCTCCATAAGCTGAAGACCCGTTGCAGCCTCGAACTGCTTGAAGACCTCGGGATTCAGCGCCTCACCCGCAATGGTTGCGTGGCGGATTGAGGACAGATCATATTTTGACAGATCCTGCTTTATGAGCATTCTGTACATTGTGGGAGGAGCACAGAAGGTTGTGATGTTGTACTTTGCAAACATAGGTAAGATTTCGGAGGCATCAAAGCGGTCGAAGTCATAAACAAACACGCTTCCCTCGCACAGCCACTGACCGTACAGCTTTCCCCAGAGTGCCTTACCCCAGCCCGTATCGGAGATGGTGAAGTGAAGTCCGTCCTTGCTTACCGAATGCCAGTATTTCGCCGTAACGAAATGACCGAGAGGATAAGAGAACTTGTGTGTTGCGATTTTGGGATAGCCCGTGGTACCCGATGTAAAGAACATAAGCATAGGCTCTTCACCGCAGGCTGTATCCTCCTCGCGGCGGAAGCGTCTTGAGAAGAGCTTGTACTCCTCATCAAAATTATGCCAGCCCTCACGGGACTCACCCACAACAACCTTTGTGACAAGGGTGGGACATTTATCGGCACATTCGTCAACATGCGCAGGTGTATTGTCATCAGATGTACAGATAATTGCGCTGACGCCTGCAGAATTGAAGCGGTATTCAAAATCGTGCGCCTGAAGCTGATGGGTTGCGGGAATAACTATGGCACCGAGTCTGTGCAGAGCAAGAATCGAGAACCAGAACTGATAGTGACGCTTAAGCACAAGCATAACCCTGTCGCCCTTCTTTATGCCGAGAGAGCGGAAGTAGTTAGCTGTCTGACAGGAATATTCCTTTATCTGCTGATATGTAAATACTCTCTCCGTCATATCACGTGCAATATGAATCATTGCGGTTTTGTCGGGAGATTTCTTTGCAATTTTATCTACTATATCAAATGCGAAGTTGAATTCGTCGGTATTTTCAAAGCTTATATCGAGAAGCTCGCCGTTTTCATTTTCAACGGGCTTTACAAACTTGTGACAGACAAGAGATTCCTTGGAGGTCTGCTCCGGAAGAACACGGTGCTTTACTATATCCTCGGGAGTTTCGTCTGATGCCATAACAAAGGCAAGGAAGGTACAGTCTCTGCCGTCAACGGCAATCATTCCGTGGGGCGTTGAGCTCTTATAATAAATACTGTCTCCCTCGTGAAGAATTTCCGTATGGTCTCCGACTCTTACCATAAGAGTACCGCTTATAACCATATCAAATTCCTGACCTGCGTGTGTTACGGTGTGAACAGGCTTATTTTCAAGATCTGCGGAATACTCGTATCTTACCCAGTAAGGGTCTGCAAGCTTATCCTTGAAAAGAGGAGCCAGATTCTGAATTTCAATACCGTTTTCCTTGGCGGTGGTCTGTCCCTCGCCCTTACGGGTTACGGTATAAGACGTAAGCTTTGCGCTGTGGCCCTCAAGAAGGTCGGTTATACCGATATCAAAGGCAAGAGCGCACTTATGAATAAAAGAAAAAGGTAAATCCTCAGCACCCGATTCAAAGGAAGCATACTGCTCGGGTGTAACCTCGGTTTTTGCGGCCATTTCCTCAACC
>JAZSIM010000040.1:0-46091 GCA_045533835.1 Acutalibacteraceae bacterium | reverse complement strand
ACAGAAATATAAGTAGTGATATCGACAACTTTGTTGTCGGTGATATCCGTCTGCGACGGGTGATATTCATTCCTTCGGAATGAGTGATATATTTGCCTTACGGCAAATGTTTCGGAAGGGCTTCGCCCTTGAATTATATAGAGCGAAGCGGAACAAGCCGTCAGGCTTCCAAAACTTTTGCGAAGCAAAAATATAACTCGGCAACGCCGAATAAACTCAGCGAAGCACAATATAACTCGCACCATCGGTGCGAATATAACTATCATAATTTAACAGTCAAGGACTGTTAAATTATGATTTTTGGTGACATTATGACAGAACAAAGACATATTAATGCACTTGAGCTGGATAAGGTGCTTGCGCGCCTTTCGGAGCTTGCGTCCATAAAGGACAGCAAGGAGGCGGCATTGAGCTTAAAGCCCGCAACCACCCTTTACGATGCTCAGGCGCTTATAAATCAGACAAATGCGGCATACGTGTTTCTTGCAAAATTCGGAGGGCCCTCCTTCGGTGCCGCAAAAAACGTGAACTCCTCTGTTTCAAGAGCTGAAGCAGGCGGTGTGCTCACAATGAGAGAGCTCTTAGACATCGGTGAGGTGCTGAGAGTTATCCGCTCGCTTTATGAATGGAGATTTTCACAGCCGGGAGCCGAGAGCTGTCTTGACGTGTTTTTCTCCTCTCTCTGTCCCAACAGAACCCTTGAAAATACCATTTTTACCTCTATCTTAAGTGAAGAGGAAATGGCGGATAATGCCTCAAGAGAGCTCAGTGATATAAGAAGAAAAATGAGAAATCAGGCACAGTCCATCCGTGAAAAGCTTGAGGGACTTGTCAGAAGCACTCATTATCAGAAATATCTGCAGGATGCGATAATCACACAGAGAAACGGCAGATTCGTTGTGCCCGTAAAGAATGAGCACAGAGCGGATGTGCCCGGTCTTGTCCACGATACCTCCGGCTCGGGAGCTACGGTGTTTATTGAGCCTATGGCGGTCGTTGAGGCAAACAACGAAATCAGAGTGCTTCAGGGTAAGGAAAGGGAAGAGATTGAAAGAATCCTAACGGAGCTTTCCGTTGCAGCAGGTGAATATGCAGACACGATAAAGCATAATTTTGAGGCTCTCAGTGAGCTCAATCTTATTTTTGCCAAGGCTCAGCTTGCTTATAAAATGAAGGCAAGCGTTCCTCTTCTCAATACAGACGGTATTACGGAGCTTAAAAAGGCAAGACACCCCCTTCTTGACCCGAAAAAGGTTGTTCCCACGGATATTTCCCTCGGTGAGAGCTTTGATACCCTTGTTATCACGGGTCCCAACACGGGCGGTAAGACAGTTTCAATAAAAACCGTGGGTCTTCTTACTCTTATGGCTTGCTGCGGTCTTCTTATTCCCGCGGCGGATAATTCAAGAATCTGCGTGTTCAAAAAGATTTTTGCCGATATCGGTGACGAGCAGAGCATTGAGCAGTCCCTTTCAACCTTTTCATCCCATATGGTGAACATTGTTGATATCATAAAGAATGCAGATGACGAAAGTCTTGTGCTTATAGATGAATTAGGTGCCGGTACCGACCCCGTTGAGGGTGCGGCTCTTGCCATTGCAATACTTGAAAGACTTCATATAAACGGCGCAAAGATTGCTGCAACAACTCACTATGCGGAGCTTAAAGCCTATGCCCTTGAAACTCCGAGAGTTGAAAACGGCAGCTGTGAGTTTGACGTACAGTCCCTTCGTCCCACATACCGTCTTCTGACGGGTGTTCCGGGACGCTCCAATGCCTTTGCGATTTCCGAAAGGCTCGGAATTGACAGAGAGCTTATAGAGCGTGCAAACGAATTTGTTTCAACTGAAAACATCCGCTTTGAAAATGTTGTGGATTCTCTTGAGGAATCCCGTCTTTCAATGGAGTCGGAAAGGTCTGAAGCAGAAAAGGTAAGACTTGAGTATGAAGAAAAGCTTCGTCTTGCCGAGAAAAAGCTTGCCGAAGCAGAGGATTTAAGACAGAAGGAATACGAAAAGGCTCAGGGTGAGGCTCTTAAAATCACGGAAAAGGCAAGAAGAGAGGCAAACACTCTTCTTATGGAAATTGACAAGCTCAGAAAAGAAATGAAAACCGTCAAGGATGCAGGTGAGCTTGCAAGAAAAGCAAAATCCGCAATGAAAAAGGGTCTTGCCGATATTGATACGGCTGTAAATCCCGTTACAACATCTCTTTATGAGGATGACGATTATACTCTTCCCCGTCCCCTTAAGGTGGGCGATACCGTGCTGCTTACACAGCTCGGCAAGGAGGCAAACGTGCTGTCCCTTCCCGATAAGAGGAATCAGGTTGAGGTGCTTTCGGGTGCTATGAGAATGCGAGTTGATGTCGGAAAGCTTCGTCTTATAGAGAAAAAGAAGGAGCATAAACAGAAGACTGCTTCAATGTCAAGAAGCGGGTCAATGGAATCCCGTCTGACGGCAAGTGCGGACAACCGCTGTGATCTCAGGGGAATGACTGTTGATGAGGCTCTTTTAACCCTCGACAGCTTCCTTGATTCAATGCTTATGGCAAATATGGGTGAATTCACCGTAATTCACGGCAAGGGTACGGGAGCTCTCCGTGCTGCCGTTCAGTCCCACCTTAAAAACAATAAATTCGTAAAATCCTTCCGCCTCGGTGTTTACGGCGAAGGCGAAAACGGTGTTACGATAGTTACACTCAAATAAAATCAAGCTGCAGATTTTCGGATTTGCAGCTTTTTTTATGAAAATTAATCTGAAATTAAGAAATATTGCCTTGTAAACTGCGTCTTTATAGGTATAATTAAGTTATCAATAAAAACGGAGATAAATTATGGTAAAATCTTTTGTAAAAGATATTTTTATTTTTAATAAGCAGAAGAAAAGTCCGCTAACAAGGGATGAAAAGCTCGATCTGCTGTCATGGTACGGAGCGGCTTTTCTTATTCCCTTTGTTTTCATTATAGCAGGTGCGGTTGCACGAAAAATTGCCCCCTTCGGTGAAAACACTCTTATGGCAATTGATGCCTGGGGGCAGTACTTCCCGATGCTCAGAGAAATGAAGCGTGCCTTCAGGGAGCTTAACTTCAGCTATTCCTTTACCGGGGCTCTCGGCTTCGATCTTACGGCACAGAGTGCTTATTATACTAACAGCCCGTTGTGGCTTCTGCTCTTTATACTGCCGGGTGAGCTGACTCCCGGGCAGGTTGACCTTATGGTGTTTATCCGCTTCGGTCTTGCGGGGCTTACCTTTTTTCACTACATTTCGTCCCATTACGGCAAGAGGGATTACGGAATGGTTTTCTTCTCTGCCGCTTATGCGCTTTCCGGTTATACACTTGCCTTCATCAATCAGTTTATGTGGATGGATGCGGTTGTGCTTCTTCCCCTTGTGATGCTGGGAATTGAGCAGCTTATAAAGGGTGAAAGGGGAATGTGGCTTTATCTCTGCTCTCTTTTCCTTACAATTTTCTCAAACTTCTATATTGCATTTATGGTCTGCTTTTTTGCAGTTTTGTGGTATATGCTGCAGACTGTATGTATGTTCAGGGGAATCCGCAATATGTTTATTTCGGCATTCCGCTTCGGTATATGCTCTCTTCTTGCGGGTATACTCAATCTTCCCGTGCTTATCCCTCTTTTAAGAGCTATCGGCAATACGCTGGCCTCGGATCTCGGCTTCGGAAGCACCTTCCGTTTTTATCACAGCTTAACGGAAATGCTAACGATGCTCCTGCCCTTCAGACCCTCCTCCCTTGCATTTGAGGCTCCCAATATCTATTTCGGCATTGTACCTCTTGTTTTCTGTATTGTTGCGGTTGTTTCAAGGGAAAGGCTTGTCAAAAAGCTTTCATATCTTCTGCTTTTCGTTTTTTTGTTCGTGTCCTTCAATTTCAATCTTCTTGATTTTATATGGCACGGCTTCCATTTTCCCAATCAGCTTCCCGGCAGACAGAGCTTTATTTTTGCGTTTCTCGGCCTTGTGATTGCCTACAGCGGCTACAGATATCTCGTTTCCGTCCTTAAGGAGGAAAACTACGTAAGAGCAATTGTGTCTGTTGCTCTCTGTGTTCTTATATGTGCAGAGGTGGGTGCCAATGCCATCCATAAAATATGCAATGACACCAAATGTGTTACCATAGAATCTACGCTCAGAAATGATGAGGATTTAAGTGTTGTAAGAAAGAATTACAGCCCCGACCCCGATAAAAACGAATTCTGGCGAATTGAGCTTTCCGAGCACCGCTATAACGGCGGACAGCTTTACGGCTATAACGGAATTTCACACTATTCCTCAACCATGTCGGGGGATTGCTATAATTTCTTCAGAAAGCTCGGAATGAGTGTGTATGCAAGAAACGTCAGCTCCGAGTACGCACCCAATCCCGTGCTTAATTCCCTTTTCGGTATAAGATATATCGTGAATTACTCCCCCGTTACCGATGATATCTGTGTGAACGTCGGTGTTGCCGGAAAGCACTATATACAGGAAAATGAAGCAGCTCTTCCTCTTTTCTACGTTGCGGAAAAGGACGTTCTGAGCATTGATATGAGCCTTTCGGGTCACGCCTTTACCAATGAAATATTCAAGCGTATTTCAGGAAGCGGTGACGTAATATGGGGCAACGGTATTTTCAACAGGGATTCCGTTGAGGGCTATTCCCTTTATGCAAAGGAATTTCTTAAGGGTATTGAAAATATCCGCAAGAGTGAATGCACAATCACCGATTTCGGCAAAAAGGAAATAAAGGGTACCGTAAGCTCCGTTAAAGACGGTGTGCTTGTTGTTTCTCTTCCTGCAAGGGACGTAAAAATTGAAATTGACGGCATTGAAGCCGAAACCCTTACCATAGCAGGATATATGGCAGGTGCTGAGATCTCCGAGGGCTTACACGAAATTACAATTAAATTACCGTAATAATTCCCCTGAGGTATTGTATTTTTTTACCTCAGGGGATATTATATACTTAGGCTGATGGGAATTGATCCCATCACGCCTGACAAACGATAATTTTCCGTTTGACTTTGCCTCATCACTTGAAATACGGCAGTATTCCCACGTTCTTCGGCTTTGCCAATACAAAAAATTCTCTGTTTGGCAGGTCGAAGAGTTTCTGTCATCGGATTTTTCGTGTGGAAATACACGAATTTGCAGGAAGTCTGACGCCTTTCAAAAAAGAGTGTGAAGCTGTGCGGAATAAGGCGACGAGCGAAACCGTAATGTGTTCAACTCCCGTCAGCCTAATAAAGAAAAGGGCGGTGCTGTTATGACAAAGGAAAAATACTTCGGCTCGGCTTCCTGGGTGACCTTTCCGGAAAGCTATGCTTCTGTTCTCGCAAGAAAGGATTTCAAGGCAAAAAACATTGTAAAGGCAGAGCTTGCCGTAATCGGACTCGGCTTTTTTGAAGGATATATAAACGGAAAGCTGATTTCCGAAGACAGATTTCTTCCTCTTAATACGGAGTTCCACAAAAGAACGCTTACCCGTGCATACGGAATATGGCCCGAGGAGCTTGCTTACAGGATATACGTTACTCAGTATGATGTTACCGGGTTTATCAAGGCAGGCAGGAACTGTATCTGCTTTATGCTCGGTGACGGCTGGTATTCCTCCTGCCACCACGAAAATTTCGGCAGTAAAAAGCTTATTTTCTCTCTTACTCTTACGGATTCAAAGGGATGTGTCACAAGCATCAATTCCGACGGTGACGTTTTATGTAAAGAGGGCTTTATTAAAAAGTACGATCTGACTGAGGGTGAAACTCAGGATTTCACGGACTATGACGACAACTGGCTTATTGCCGAAGCTGACTGTACGTCGTGGGAAAGAGCCGTACCCTGTGAATTCCCCGAAACACGCTATATGACAAGCGACTGTCCTCCCGACAGAGTAAAGGAGGTTATTTCTCCTGCAATTATAAAGGTGACGGATGAATATAAGATTTACGATATCGGAAGAAACACAACGGGAAATCTCGTAATAATGCTCCCTGCAGAAAAGGGCAGGGCAGTCAGAATCACGGGCAGCGAGGAAAAAACTCCCGAAAACGAGCTTGAGCCCACAAAAATTATGGAGCAGGAGGCAGAGTTTATCTGCGGTGACTATGAAAGAGAGGCAAGTCAGAAATTTACCTGGCACGCATCAAGATTTTTCAGAGTACCTGCCGACATAAAGGTAATCCGCTTTGACGTTATCTATACCGATACGGATGCCGACTCCGCATTCGATACCGACAACAGGGTGCTTAAGTGGCTTTACGATGCCTTCATAAACACTCAGCTTTCCAATATGCACACGGGTATTCCCTCGGATTGTCCCCACCTTGAAAGAAGAGGCTATACGGGTGACGGTCAGCTTGCCTGCGATGCCGTTATGGAAACCATTGACGCAAGAAAATTCTATGACAAGTGGATTGAGGATATCTCGGACTGCCAGGACAGAGTTTCGGGCCATGTACAGAATACGGCACCCTACGTACGCTCAGGCGGCGGTCCCGGCGGATGGGGCGGTGCAATAGTCCACGTGCCGTTTATGTACTATAAGCATTACGGCGATCCCTCGTTTATGATAAAGCTGTATCCTCAGATGAAGGAGTATTTCCGTTTTCTTGACAATCATTCGAGAGGTAAGCTTGTATCCTCCGACGTCCCCCTTGAGTGGTGCCTCGGTGACTGGTGCACTCCCACAAAGATTAAAATTCCCCCTCGTTTTGTAAATACTTATTTCTACATAAAATATATTGACGAAATTCTCACCTGCAAGGATGTGCTGAGGCTTTCCCGTGAAGAGGTAAAGGGCTATAAGGAAAAAAGAAAGGCCCTTGCCGATGCTTTGACAAAAACCTACTATAACCCCGAAACAGGTGACTTCGCACGCAATATTCAGGGCGCAAACGCTTTTGCAATTGATCTGGGACTCGGTACGAAAAAGACCTTTAATAATATGGTGAAGGTTTATGATGAAAAGCATCTTTATTACAATACGGGTATATTCGGAACGGATATCCTTACCCGTGTGCTCTTTACCCACGGAAAGGGCGACCTTGCCTACAGGCTTCTGGGCAGCGAGGGCAAATACTCCTTCGGTAATCTTATGAATCAGGGTGCTACTACACTCTGGGAATACTGGACGGGAAAGCGCTCCCACTCACATCCTATGTTCGGTGCTGTTGTGGCTTACATTTTCAGATATATTCTCGGTATAAATCAGGAGAAGGACAGCTACGGCTATGAAAAAATCCTGATTGCTCCCGTTGATATCGGAGCAACGGGCAGATTCAGCGGTAAAATCACCGTACCCGCAGGTGAAATTTCCGTTTCTGCAGAGTATACGGAAAGCCGTGCCCATTTTGAAATAGAATTGCCCGCGGACGGTATTTTCAGATATAAGGATACCGAAATTTCTCTTACCGCAGGAACAAATAAGATAATAATTGAATGATATGAAAAGATTAGAAGAAATTGATAAAAACTTCAGAGCTGCTGCTCCGGAGTTTGCCGGAATGAAGACCTATGATATACATTCCGCTCCCTTTGCCCTTTACGGGCTCAAATACGGAGAAAACGGCTTTTACCGTATGGATACAGAGGTTGCGGATACTGTTTCCGAGGGTGTAAGGGCTCTTAACTTCAATACCTCGGGCGGATGCCTCCGCTTTAAGAGTGATTCACGGAAAATTATTCTTACTGCGGTTCTTCCCGACGTGTGCTTTATGAATCATATGCCTCTTACGGGCTCATCCTCCTTTTCCCTTTACTGCGACGGTGAATTCTGCGGTGTGTTCCGTGCCCCCTCAACAGAGGAATATAACGGCACCTGGTCCTCGCAATTACTCCTCCCTGCGGGTGAAAAGGATATTATGATTCTGTTCCCCCTATATAATAATGTAAAAGAAGTATATATATCGCTGGATGAGTCTGCCGGTCTTTCGGAGGGTAACCGCTTTGAGGACAGAGCTCCCGTGGTTTTCTACGGCTCGTCCATCACTCAGGGCGGCTGTGCCTCCCATCCGGGAAATGCATACACGAATATGATAATGCGTGAGCTTAACAGAGAGATTATAAATCTCGGATTTTCAGGTAACTGTAAGGCGGAAAAGCCTATGTCCGATTATATCGGCAGCCTCCCCATGAGTCTTCTTGTGTATGACTATGACCATAATGCGCCGACCTCCGATTTTCTCCGTTCTACCCACAGCAGATTCTTTAAGGAGTTCAGGGCGCTTCAGCCCGATACACCCGTGCTGATGCTCAGCGTTGCGGACGGCTACTTCGGCAAGGAGGAGATTGAAAAGCGCAGGGAGGTTATCAGGGAAACCTATGAAAATGCCCGTGCAAACGGGGATAAGAATGTATATTTCCTTGACGGTCAGCGTTTTTATGATGAAATCGGTCTTCGCAATGCGACTGTTGACACCTGCCACCCCAATGACCTCGGCTTTTACGCATTTTATAAAAATATATCAGAATTTATGAAGGAGTATAATTTATGACAAATCCCTGCTTTATTGCCCACAGAGGCTTCAGCGGAAAATATTTACAGAATACCGAGGAGGCGTTCCTCAAGGCTGTTGAGCACGGCTCAGGCGGAATCGAAACTGATGTCCGCATCACAAAGGACGGTATTCTTGTTGTGAATCACGACGATAACGTAAAATATGCCGACGGCACAGAGCTTGCCGTTTCCGATTATACCTATGAGGAGTTGGCCGCAAAGCCTCTCCGTAACAACTTCACGGACACGGAAATTCACATCTGCACCTTCCGTCGTTATCTTGAAATCTGCCGTGACGGCAATATGGTCTGCTTTATTGAATTCAAGGGCCATTTCCCCGATGAGAAAATTGACGAGGCCTTCCGTATGGCTCAAGAGGTATATGACCTTAAAATGTGCTCCTTGCAGTCCTTTGATCTTGATAATCTTATTCGTGCGCACAAGGCATTCCCGGATTTACAGATAATGCTGACCTGCGGTGAGCCTGACGAGGACGTTTACAAGTGCCTGGAGCTTGGCTTCGATATTGATATGGCACATTCGGGTATCTACAAGCGACTTGTTGACCGTTTCCACGAAAAGGGACTCAGGGTTGCGCTCTGGACTGCGAATCAGCCTCACGAATTAGAGCTCTGCAGGCTTATGGATGTTGACTATATCGAGTCCGATTATTATGCAGATTTCTCTATGCAGTAATATGAATATAAGGCTTTTAATCTACTATCTTGCAATTGCCGTCGGCGGTGTGCTTGCGGCAATCTGCGGATATCACTTAGGCAGAAAGCGTGAGCTTACGCCGAAGCCCCTTAAAATATTTTTGTTTCTTGCTCTTTTCTTCGGCTTTTTCGGTGCCTTCCTTATGGGACAGCTTCAGAATTTTATAATGTCCCTTACGGGACTTGCCTATAACGTCAGCCGTATGCGTATTTTCGGCGGACTGCTTTTTACGCCCCTTCTGCTGTATATCCCCGTAAGGTATCTTGCAGGGGACTTTAAGCTGATAACAGATATTTTCGCTCCGGGAGCCTTTCTTATTCTCGGCTGCTCAAAAATCGGCTGTGCGGTGTACGGCTGCTGCTACGGTATTCCGTGGGAGTACGGTGTGCCGTCCCCCTTTGAAAATCACCTCTGCTTTCCCGTGCAGGCTCTTGAATCGGTGCTTTGCTTTGCACTTTTCGGTATAGTGTATCTTATTTACACGAAAAACAGACTCGGAAAGGGTACTGCTTACCCCGTTTCTCTTATTCTTTACGGTGTTGTGAGATTCCTTGCTGAATATCTGCGCTTTTATCCCGAAGACCACCGCACGTATTTCCTCGGCGTGAGCTTCTGGCAGTTAATTTCCGTAATAACCGTAATAAGCGGTATTTTGTGGCTGTCGCTTGTAAAATACGGAAAATCTGCCCGTAACGTGTAAAAATCAAAGATAAACTACTTTTCCGCCCGGTTTCTTTACGGGCGGTTTTTTGTTTAAATGTCAGTAACTCTGTTGATAATATGTCGGCTTTAATAAAACTTTAATAAATTAAGTAAAGAAAAGCAACGGGCTATGTTTTTTGTTGTATAAAACAAACAAATTAATTAGTAAACTTTAGATAAACTTACAAAGGCTAATTTATTGACTTACATAATTTGTTTGTGATATCATAAGGATGATATATTATACCCGTATTGTACCCTTTTGGGACATAAACGAGTATTTGTATTAGTTTCTCAGAGCTAATAAAAAGAAAAGGAGAGATTCTCAAAAATGGAAACTAAGCTTAAGTTACCCAAAAAACTACTTAGTATGTTCCTTGCAGTGCTGATGGCATTCTCATGCTTCAGTCTTGTTCTGCCCGAGCTTGTCCCCGGGGCACAGGCAGCTGTTGATGCGGCTACCGTCAAGACGCTTGTAAGCAAAGCCGCTTCAAAAACGGCATCAAGCAATACAGACAACACTGCAACCTTTACCAATGATGACGGAACGGTGCTTGCCGCTGCCGACGCAGTGTTTGATTACGCTGTTAACAGCGTAAGAAAAACCGGCACCACAGATTCCCCCAACTCCTCGGATGCTCTTTGCGCAACGGTTCTTTCGAACCTCGGATACAGCGCTTCATCCAAGGAGGGTGTATTCATTACTGCAATTCTTAATCCCAACGGAACTGCAGCACACGGATACGATTCCCGCGAAAGCTATACTGATTCAGGCAGCTTCAATAACTCCAGCAAGGGTGACCATACATCAGGCAGTAACGTTTCCTACAACGGTAACGTTTCAGATTCCTTCACAAAGAAGGCTGTTGTTGAGGTTAACCTTGTAAATTATCTTCTTACCTTTGATACGATTGCGGCTATTCCCGCTTCGTTCCCCTTAAAGGTAACCTATTCCTTCCCCCACACATACAGCACAAGTGTTACATGGTCAGACAGGGATACCAGCTATGAGGAAGACTGTGATACCGTTACACAGTGGACACATGATTGGACCTCATACAAGTGGAACTACATGAGCTCCAACCCCACAAGAACGGTAAATTACACAAACACAACCGCAAAGTCAGACCTTCAGGGCTATGCTGATTACTTTACTGCTGAAAGACTTTCAACAACAGCCGCAGATCTTCTTGATAAGTCTGTTACAGAGCTTAACGGAATTCTTTCAGAGGTACAGACAAAGTGGAATGCTCTTGCAGGTGAAACCGGCTACGGCTCTTCAATTGCAAACCATTTCTTCAACTACACGGCAATCAGCAATTATGTTGCAGAGGTAACCTTTGCAGCTCAGGTTGTTAATGCTCAGCCCACAATGAAGATAGTTCTCGACCTTATAAAAAAGGGTTATGACAAGAATGACATTGATGAAATGAACGAGGACTATGCAAAGGGCTTAGAGGCATATAACGTTTTCAAGGGCTATGACCAGACTATCTTTGATTTCGTTGTTGCTAACTATGAAGGCTATGACGGCTTCACAAAGGAAGGCGCAGCAGCTTACATCGACACTCTTGACTACGATATTCAGTTCTATAACCTTACAGAGTTCAAGAATGACGTTGATACAACTATAGAGAAGAATAATCCCAAGCTTGCAGATCCTCTCAATGAAACAGACATCACAAACGGCGAGCTTTCCGCTATTATCGGTCAGGTAGGCGGTTATTTTGCAACAATTGCTCCTTACCGTGATGACGTTGAGGCTGCTGTTTTCACAGAGGGTACAGATTATATCATAGAGTACCGTGATGCAGCTCAGCTGAAGCTTGATTCAAGAGGTGTTCAGGCAAACTTTGATACCTATTGGGAGTATTTCCTTCCCCTTATTTACGCTCCTAACCTTGCCGACCTTACAAAGGAAGAATTAAAGACAAGATATGATGCCGATACCGCAGAGCAGGCAAAGCTCAACAAAACCTACGGTGAAAATGAAAGCTTAATCGGCGCAGATCTTACAAAGACAATTTATACTATTGAATATACAATAGGTAATGAGACACAGGTTACTCTTCCTCAGGCAGTTGCTGACTACATTTCAAGACTCGGCGGCGTTATCCGTGCGAAGAATAATGCTCAGCTTGATAAGGTTGCTCAGTTCAGAGATGAAGACCATCCCAACGAAGTTAACTTTGAAAACTTCGTAGGTCTTAAGACTGCTATTGATGCGGTTGATACATCCTTCTATGATTATGCTCTCAGCAAGAATCTTGTAGACGACGATTATAAGAAACTTTATAACTCTCTCAGCACTCTTCTTGCAAACTACAAGACATTTGTTGAGTCCGGCGGTATGTCTGCATTCAAGCAGCATCATTACCACGACGCAAACGGCATTTACGTTGTACGTCTTGCAGGCGATCAGGGTGTTGAAAATGACTATCCCAATGACATCGCCCGTGAAGGTGCAGAAGAAAACTATGTCGTTGATGTAAATTCTGTTAACAAAACAATCAGCAAGCTTCAGGGCTTCCTTGTTTCCAAGGATTTCTGCTCTCTCGTTGGCCTTAAGGACGCTGAAACGGAAGAGCCCTATGAAACACTTTCAGATGCTATTGACGATATTATCCAGACAATGCTCTTTACGGATGATCTCGTAAATACTCTTGTCGGCTCCCTGTTCCCCATGGTAGGAGATATGCTTGGCGGTATGCTGAGCGACCTCAGCTCTCTCGGCGTTAACGGTATTGTAAAATCTCCCGACGCAACAGCAGCCGCCAGATTGGACCTCGCAACACTTGCAGGCTTATCAGGCTATCTTGATCTTTATCTTGACGGAGAAAGAGATACAAAGAAACTTGTTGAAGTGTTTGAAAATCTCGGACTTTATATTTATCCTCAGTCCTTTGCGAAGAAGCTTCCCAACGATGCTATGCATTCCAAGCTTATAAACGACCTCAGAGCCGCAAAGCTTGACTGGAACTACTTCGACAGCATCAATCCCACAATTGACGGCGTTGCAAGAGAAGGCTATATGGACGGAACCGTTAACGGCCTTGACTTTGCAAGCTATGAATGGGGTGTAAATAACTACAATACCTTCGTTTCTGCTGTCGGTGTTATTTTTGATCCCCTGCTTCCTCTTCTCAGAACACTTCTTACAGGTACGGACTATTCCCAGACCGTAGTAAATCTTGCATACGGTAAGGGTGCCAACATCACCATTCCCGATGCACTCGGCTCTATTGACGTAACAATTTCTTCTGTTGAAGCCAGAGTTAATGCTACCCTCAGTATTGTAGGTAAGACTGTATTCAAGGATCTCTGGATTCCCGTAATGGAGGCTCTCGGTGCAACTGATGCAGGCTATGACCTTACTGCACTCGGCATAAACGGTGCATACTCCTTCAAGAGCCTTTCCGCATCCTCAACATCTGCACAGATGGCAGACGCATTGTTCTCTCCTCTTCTTGTTGTTATTGAACAGCTTAAGCGTCAGCCTCTTGATAAGCTTCTTGATATCCTTCCCCAGCTTATGTACACCCTCTCCTTTGACGTTATCCAGACTCTTATCAACAGTGTAGAAATCAATATCGGTGCTACATTTGCAGTCAATGAGGTTTACAACCTTGAAATTATCAAGATTTTTGGCTGGTCACCCGACCTTTCGTCCTTGGGCAACCTTTTAAAGAGTACCATTAACGGCTTCCTGCCCAAGCTTGATATTCCTCCCGTTAAGCTCTCTGATATTCTTAATCTTGCAAAGCTTTTAGGCTTCGATTATACAAATATTAACAATCTTCTTAAGTTTGTTCTCGATTCTCTCGGACTTGATCTTGCTCTTCCCATTATCGATGCCGGTGAGGTTATCACCTGCGGTACCGCAAATGCAAGCTATCCCTCTGCAGGCGGAAACGGAACGAGAATAAAGATTACTTCCGATAAGGCAGATATTCTCTATTTCCTTCTTACCTACGTTGTATCTGCTATCGGTGACAGAGAATTTGTTGACGGTCTTTTTGACTTCATTGCATACTCCTCTGCTGAAAAGACTGTTGATACAGACGGTGACGGCGTAGCCGATGCACCTACAGAGGAAGCTGTTGAAGCAGCAAAGCTTACAGGTCCCATTGCTGACCTTCTGAATGTGGTTATTGCAAACGCATCCTCCGATCCCGACGGTGTTCTTGCCGCTCTTGTTGAACTTTTTGTTCCTCAGCGCTACAAGACAGAAGCAATTGACTGGAAGGAATCCCGGTATAATTACGGCGGTATTGAAGGAGCTAATGCCGCAACCCTTATGTACCTTGACTACTCCAATGACTGGACAAAGGAAAAGGCTACATACTTAATTGAAAACATCGACGCTCTCGTGTCCTCCGTTCTTAAGATGGCAGGTCAGGAAGAGGTTGAGGTTAATGCTCTCATTCAGGATAAGTTTGATGAGCTTTTCTCCAACATTAACATCACAGGTCTTGTTAAGGCTGTTTCCTCTCTCGGAACGGCTCTCGGCGATAATGATATCATTTATTCAATGCTTGATGACCTCGGTGCAGACTTCAAGTCTATTTACAATGCATTCGGTTATCTCTTTGTAACTGACCTTGACAGACTCCAGGAGGGCTTCACAGAGCCTCTTAAGCCCGGTGATAACGGTTATAATAATCCCTTCAAGTTCGAGCCTTATGAAGTTACTTATGAAGAAGTAACTGAGCTGAATGAAAGCGGTGAAGAGGTTACCGTTATAGAAAAAGACGAAAACGGTCAGCCTATACTTGACGGCGAGGGTAACCCCATTGTCAGAAAGAAGGTTAACGTAATCTGGGAATATGACGGTGTAGTCTTTGACGAAGAAGCAGAAAATGCCAAGGAAATTTTCGTTGACATTCTTTGCGAAACAGTTGCAGGCTTCTCCGGACTTCTCGGTGCATTCTTCCGTGGCGACAGCGTTGGTCTTTTCAATGGTTCAATTGAAATTCTCGGCTATCCCAACTATGCTGATTCCATAGGTCTCTTCTTCGAGATTCTCGGTATTGAAGGTGTTATGGATCAGAATGAATATGCAGCATACTGTGCTGCTAACGGCGACACAGCTGCTCTCAGCTTCACGGTTAAGCAGCTCTTTAACTGGGTTGACGGTTACCTTCTTACAGGTAACACAATTCAGAAGATAATTGAAATTGTTCCCAATCTCATTTATTTCGTTGAAAGCAACGGACTTTCAGTTGTTCTTCACAACCTTCTTATGCCCGTGCTTGTTCTTATTGATACAGTAAGACCTATTCTTGATGTAAATCTTAACGGTCTCTTATCCACTATTGTTTCCGATCTTGTAAACGGCAAGAGCTTCTCCCTTGATTCTGTTCTCGCTCTTCTTACAGGAACAGCAGCTGCAGCAGAGGATGAAGACTATAAGTACATAAGCATTGATGTCGGCAATCTTACAATTACCGAAATTGTCAAGATTCTTGATGCAATTCTCGGTACAGACCTTGCAGGCAGTCAGCTCGGCACATACGGCATTCCCGGCTTCTGCTCAGGTATCGAAGAGTATGAATCCGTTGTTTCCGGCGGTAAGGCAAAGAGATCAACAGTTGATGCTCCCGATGCTATTACAATTCTTATTTCCGCACTTCTTGAAGCAGTTGAATTTGAAACAGAAAGCGGAGAAACAAACGGCGAAATCCTTTGTGACCTTATTCAGGGCATGATGGAAGATGATTCCATTGATGTTAAGGCAATCTATACATCAGTTATTGACCTTATAAAGGGTGTAAAGGTTGATTATCAGACTCCCAATTGGGGTTATATGTTCGAAAATCCCGATGAATTCTCAGTAATTCTTCCCGCACATACAATCAATTATCTTGACTACTCCACTGACTGGACTGAAGACAAGGCAATTGCTCTTGAAAAGACCCTTGACGACGTTATCAAGATGGTTCTTGAAACCGTTTCCAAGGAAGAAGGCGCAACAATTGCAACTCTTCTGAACGGCGTATTCAACGATAATATTTACTCTGATGCTAACCTCACAATGATGGTTGAAGGCATTGTAAATCTTATCGCAGGTCTCGATGAGACTCTCCGCAACACAATTGACACAGTTATTGATACTGACATTGCTTCCTGGTTCGAAATGTGCGATGCAGTTGAAGGTGTTGACGAAGACGGCAACGCAACCGTAACCTACAAGGTTAAGGCTGACAAGGACTGGGGCGTTGATTCAGCAGCTGAGGAAGACAAGAGAGAAATGTTTGTAACAGGCCTCTATGAAGTTCTTATGCCTGCACAGCGTCTTATCTCCTGGTTCCTCTTCGGTGATGACTTCGCATTCTTCACCGGCACAGAAAAGAATGAAGACGGCAGCTACAAGTATAATGACATCATTACACTTACAGGCGGCAGAGCTTATGACTATGCTCTTGTTCCCATTCTTGAAGCTCTCGGTATTGAAATGCCTGTTGCTGATACATTCTATATCACAGATGCAGACGGCAACGGCACATACAATGTAGGTCTTGCAATAGATTCAATTCTTGAAAGCGTATTCAATCTTATTGATGAAGTTTCCGCTAACCCCACAAAGGGTGTTCTTGACCTTCTTGTAAATCTCCTTTACTTCATTAACGCAGACGGTATAAAGACCAGCGTTAACAATATCCTTGCTCCCATTGATGCTCTTATTGCTAAGGTTTCACCTCTCATTGAAGACCTTAACGGTGCAACAAGTATTGCAGAAATTCTTGATACAATGGTTCCTGCATTAGACGGTATTGATATTTCCGACCTTACAATGAAGAATATTCTCGGTATTATCAATGCTAAGACAGGCTTAGTAATGAGCACGGAAATGGTTGACATTCTTCTTACATTCTATGTAGGTAAGCTCCGGCAGTTTGATTCCGCAAACGGCAATGATGCTTACAGAATGGTATACACAGACGAAGAATGCTACCACGATATGCTTACAATCGTTCTTGCATTTGCAATTGACCTTGTTAAGCAGAACGGTCCCGTTATAACAGAGCTTCTCGGTGAAAACGGTGCTGAAATTTATGCAGCAATCAATGCTCTTCTTACTCCTTATACAGTAACATATCAGGATATCGACTGGGGTTATATGTATGAAGCAGGCTCAGTTGAGGCTGATAATGCAGCTCTTGCTGAGGCAGGCAAGTTCAAGGCTGTTCCCAAGTTCCAGTACCTCAAGTACGCAACTGATTGGACAGATGAAAAGGCAAAAGCCGTTTATGCTCAGCTTGATGACGTAATTGCATACGCTCTCGGTGAGTTTGCAGGTGAAAGCTCCATCGCAGCTCTTCTTCAGGGCGTAATGGAAGACAAGGTTTACACAGAAAAGAACCTTAAGACAGTTGTAGAGCTTATTGTCAATGCTCTTGCAGGTCTTGATAAATCTCTTGCAAACACAATCGGTATTGTTGTTGATGCTGACATAAGCACTTGGTTCAGCTTCTGTGAAGAACAGGAAGTTGACGGAGAAACAAAGTATGTTTGCACAAAGGAATGGGGCGTAGACGAGGCTTCTGACAAGAAGGCTGTATTTGTAGCTGCTGTCAAGGAAATCCTTCAGCCCGCAAACAGACTTCTCAGCTGGTTCTTCTTTGAGGATACCTTCACCTTCTTCAAGGATGCTACCAAGGAAACACTTATCACCATCAACGGCGGCAGGGGCTATGATGAAGCACTTGTGCCCATCTTTGAGGCTCTCGGCTGTGAACTTCAGCCCGCAGCTGCTTACTATAATGATGAAACAAAGACTTATGACGTAGATGAGGCAGTCGAAGACATTCTTGACAGCGCACTCAAGCTTGTTGACAAGGTATCAGAGAATCCCTCTGCGGAAGTAATGGCTCTCATTCCCAACCTTCTCTACTTCATCAATGCTGACGGTCTTGTAGCAAGCGTCAATAACCTTCTTGCTCCCGTAGAAGCACTCTTCGGCGTAGTTGCTCCCTTGCTCGGTGACGTTGCAGGTGATGCTGAAACTCTCGCAGAGCTTCTCAATGGTCTTGCAGGTGTTGAAATCAGTAACCTTAACACAGAAAACGTTCTTGCTCTTCTTGAAGAAAAAGCAGGCTTCGTAATGAACGAAGCAATGAAGGACGTTATCAGAAATATCTACGCTCTCGGTACAGCTGATGATTTCAAGTCTGTAAACGGCGAAACAGCTTACAGAGTAGACGTAGCCGGTAAGGAATACGATGTTCTTACTGTTCTTCTTTCCTTTGCAATTGATGCATTCAAGCTTAATAAGCCTCTCTTTGAAGATCTTCTTCCCGAAGGCGTATATGATGCAATAGTTGAGCTTGTCGCAGGCCTCGAAATCACAGTTGCGGAAATCAACTGGGCATATATGTACTCAGGCAATATGGAAGAGCTTGACAGAAACGGCTTCCCCGCAACCAAGCTTACCTATCTTGAATATGCAACAGATTGGACAAAGACAACAGCTGACAGTGTATATTCAGTTCTTGACGAAGTTCTTGAGCTCGTTCTTCCCATGGTTGTTGAAAACGGCGATCTCAAGAAGCTTGTAACAGACCTTATCGAAGGCAATCTTTACAAGACAGAAAACCTTGAAACAATCGTTGAGCTTATCGTAAATCTCCTTGCAGACTTCGATGAATCACTCAGAAACGTTGTTGATGCAGTTCTCGATGTAAACATCGCTTCCTGGTTCGCAATGTGCGAGGTTAACGCAGACGGTGAGTACGAGGTTATCCCCGGCACACTCAGCGGTGACAATAAGGAAGACTTCATAGCAGGTCTTAAGACGGTTCTTCAGCCCGCAAATGAGCTTCTCAGCTGGCTGTTCTTCGGAACCTCCTACACCTTCTTCAACGGCACAACAAGCGAGGTGCTTATCACCGTAAACGGCGGTAACGGCTATGCATACGGTCTTGTTCCGATTCTTGAGGCTCTCGGTCTTACAATGAAGCCCGCAGACGATTACAAGACAGCAGACGGCAAGTACAACGTAGGCGCAGCAGTTGAAGACATTATCAACGCAGTTCTTACAATAGTTGATGAGCTCGGTGCAGCTGAATCAACAGTAGAGTATGTATTTACTCTTCTTCCCAATCTTCTCTACTTCATCAATGCTGACGGTCTTAACGCATGTGTAAGCAACCTTGTTGCTCCCGTTGATGCAATTATCGGCTGTCTGAGCGATGTTGTAGGTGCAGAAAATATTGCAGCCCTTCTTACAACAGCAATCGGCTTTGATATCTCCAAGCTCGGCACAGCTGATCTTCTTGCTCTTCTTAAAGAAAAGACAGGCTTCGCTGTGAACGAAGGAATGAAGGAAGCTATCTACAAGATTTATGCAGTAGGCGATGCTCAGAAGTTCACATCTGCAAACGGCAAGACAGCTTATGCAATCGAGCCCGATATGGGTGACGTTCTTACGGTAGTTCTTTCCTTCGCAGTAGATGCATTTAACCTTAATAAGACTGTATTCGCAGACCTTATGGGTGAAGATAAGTACGATGCAGTATACAACCTTATCCGCGGTGCTAAGGATCAGTTCGTATACAAGGAAATTGACTGGGGCTACATGTACGAGGGTGCAGAGCTTGCTGACAGACTTGCTGCTCTCGCAGCTGCAAACGGCAAGATGCCCAAGTATCCCGAAAACTCCACAGCAGCAAATTATCTCCTTTATAAGAATAACTGGAATAAGGAAACAGCTAAGTATGTAAACGAAGTAGTAGATGCAGTTGTAGCAGGTATCATGGGAGAAACTACTCTCGGTCAGATGCTTGACGATGCAATTACAAACGGATTCTACCGTGACAGCATTCTTAATTCTCTTATTTCACTGGTTGTAGGCTTTGTTGTTGACTATGCAGAAATCATTGAGGGTGCAGGCGTGCTTCTCGGTGCAGAAAGCATCTCCAAGTGGTTCGATTACTGCACGGTTGATGCAAACGGCAACGTAACCGTAACTCACGACTTCGGTGTTGACGAAGCAGCAACAAATGATGAAAAGAGAGAAAAATTCGTAGAAGCATTTGTAGATGTTCTTGAACCTGCATACCAGCTTCTCGCATGGCTCCTCTTCGATCAGGAATTCACATTCCTCAACGGAACAACAAATGATCCTCTTATCACTCTTACCGGTGGCAGAGGCTATGAAGAAGCTCTTGTACCTCTCTTCGAGGCAGTAGGCGCTAAGATGCCCGGACTTGAAGACAAGAAGTACGAAAACGGCGAAACAGCTATGAGACCCGCTGCATATTATGAGCTCCGTGATAAGGCAACAGGCGAAATCACAGGCTACAATATGGAAGCAGTTGTAAGAGATCTGTTCTCTGCTCTCACAGGCTGGCTTTCACAGATTTGCGGTGACCTTGCAAATCAGGGTGAATACGGCGTTATCGGCGCAATGCTCGACCTTCTTCCCAATGTTATTTATAACATCAACGCAGGTACTGTTAAGGCAGTAGTTCAGAATCTTCTTCTTCCTGTAGAAGAAATTCTCGGTCACCTTGAGGCATTCGGTCTTACAGTTGACTTCTCAACACTTGTTGAAATCAGAGGTCAGGCTCTTGATATCACAAACCTTGACTGGTATTCAGTATTTGATATTGTTGAATCCTTCCGTCTTTACTGGCCTGAAAAGATTCAGGACTTCCTTGCAACACTCTATATCGGTGAAGCAGTTGAATTCAAGTCTGCAAACGGCAAGACAGCATATTATATGACATACAATGCTGACGACGAAGGCGATTATCTCGTTTCCGGCCGTGAGGATATGATTACTCTTGTTGTTTCCTTCGTAATCGACGGTGTTCTCGATAAGAGAAATGAAGCAAGACTTTCCGGCTGGCTCGGTGCAGATATCTATAAGGTAATCTACAGCTACCTTGCAAACGAAATCGTTAAGGTTCCCATGCAGGATGTTGACTGGAAGCTCACAGAGTATGCTGATACAGATACAGTTGTATCTCCCATCACTCTCGGCGCAAAGATCAACAGCGAATTCTACGGTGAGCTCTACACAAGAGAAATGGGCGAATACATTGAAAAGTGGCTTCCCTCATTCGTAGACAGTATGATAGTTCTCCTCGGCGTTCAGAGTGCAGACGGCACAAACTATGAAGGTCTCAGCGATATCCTCAATGAGCTCATAGGCACATCACTCTACACTAAGGAAAATCTCGATAAGATTCTTGACCTCATCAAGGGACTTCTTCCCAAGGCAGAGGAAGCACTCGGTGCAGAACTCTTTGAGGTAGTAGTAAATGTTCTCGATAAGGCTCTCGGTATCGACCTTACTTACTGGGACAATTACACAGTAGCTGACATTGAAACCGGCGACAGAGATGCATTCGTTGATGAGCTTACAAGAATGCTCACTCCTCTCTATCCCGTACTCAGATGGCTCCTTACTGATGAAGATCTCGTTGCTCTCTTCTACACAGCAGAAGGCAGAGATGCAGTTGTAATCGAAGGCGCTGAAGGCTATGCTTACGGTATCATTCCTCTTCTTGAGGCATTTGATTACGACAGCGAGAAAATCCTCACACCCGAAGAATTCAAGGCAGCTTCCACAGATGCTCCCGCAATGCTCAAGAACATCCTTAACCCCGTTCTTGATGTTGTTGATACAGTTCTTGCAGATCCCGTGAACGAAATCTTCAATGTTCTTCCCGGTGTTATCTACTTCCTTAACTCCAACGGTCTTGATACGGTTATCAAGAACACGGCAAACGCTGTATTCACAGTTCTTGAAAACATTGAACCTCTCACAGGTGAGATTGATATTTATGAGCTTATCGGCTTCGATGCAGAAAATATCAACATTGAAACTCTCATCTCCGAGCTCATCAAGGGCCTTGAGGAGGATACAGGCTTCCAGCTTACAGAGGTTGCTATGGAAGCTCTCAAGGAACTTACAGTAGGTACCGTAATTTCCTTCACATCCAAGAACGGCAAGACAGCATACACAGTTGAGTATGCAACAGGCGCAGACAGAGTTGATATGGTAACAGTTATTCTCAGAACTGTTCTTACCTTCGTATCAATTCCCGAAAACGTAGTTGCACTTGAAGGTATGCTTGAAGGCAAGCTCAATGAAGACGGTTACAAGTTCCTTTGCTCACTTCTTGAGAACTTCTCACAGATGGCAGCAAAGACTGATGAAAACGGCAACAAGACCGGTATGGATGAAATTATGTACACCGTATACCAGATCTTCTATGCAGCAAATGTTGCAGCTCACAGCACAGAAGACTGGCTTGCAGAGTTCAACGGTGACTACTCATTCCTTAACGAGCTCTTTAAGACAAGTAACCTTGACTTCCTTCGTCAGATCGAAATCTCTCTCGGTGACCTTCTCAACAAGTACACCGGTGACATCATCGACGATAACGAGATTGCTCCCAACGGATTAATCGCATTCTTCCAGAAGATCGTTGAATTCTTCCAGAAGATCGGAGACTTCTTCAAGAATCTTTTCAAATAAGATTAACTGAAAAGGAAATCCGTGACTAAATGAAAAATCCCCTTGCACCGGAAGGTGCAGGGGGTATTTTTGTATAAAAAACAAGCACACCTCACGGGAGATGTGCCTGAATACTGTTATTTGTTTATCTCGGTTGTGGCTTCAATTACGTAATCGGAAAGAGCGGGAGGTGTTGACTGACCTGTACCTGCGTAGGGAGGAACGGCATCCGTTTCGGGGTTATAGGGAGGTGACGTAACCACTTTATCGGGATTGTAGCCGGGAGTTATTTCGCCCTTGCCGGGAACTGCTCCGTCGGGTCTTTCGTATACGGTTGCCGTTTCCTTAAATGCAATGTTTTCCGAAATGTATTTTTCAAAGGCTTCTGCCTTTTCCGTGCCTATAAAGAAGCATTTCTGTGTATTCAGAATGTTTGTAACAATATAGCCGTCTTTTGTAACGCCAAGTGAAATATTTTTATAACCTAAAAGAGGAATATCAACACTTACGCTTATGAGCATATCCTTGAAGCGGTCATATTCAATATTTTTGACACTTGTATCGGAAAGTATCATATTCCATACTGTGCTGTCATCAAAATCGGCAAAAACAACGCTTATGTGCTCTTTTTTGTCATAATCGGTGTAATTCTTATAAGCCTTTCCGAAGGAAACGGTATTTTTCATATCGATGGCATTAATCAGCTCCTCCAGAGTTTCGGGGGTATACCATACATTTATATATACATAATATACCTCTTCATTTCCGATTTTTACTGCAACTGCACAGTCGGTGCTGATATTCTTTACGGAATATACCTTTGCAACTGTAGTGTATGTCTTGTCCTCATAAATATCATAGCCGGACATTACGGTGTCTGATATAAATTCTCCTATGTTTTCAGCTGCAATTTTTGTGCGCTGTGAAGCATAAGAGGTTTCTCCGAGCATCACCTCGGGGAATTTGTCTGATGTAATGCGGTCTTCCCATTTCGGGGAAATCATCATTTCCGCTTCAGTTACAATTTCAATTTCAATTGCAGGTGTTGTCACAATTTCGGGAGAGGGGGTAATTTCCTGAGTATTTTTACCGCCGCCCGATTCATTTCCCGTTGTTTCCTCTGTTGAAACGGGAGGGGGAGTGACAAAATCACTCTGACTTATCACTATACCTGCGATTACTGCAACTGCAAGGCAAGCGGCAATTCCCGCGTAACGGAAAATCCTCACGGGCTTCTTTTTTGCTGTTGCCGCTTCCTCAATAAAGCGGTCGTCTGTAAGGGAAATAATTTCCGATATTTTTTCCTTTTTCATATCAATTCCTCCTTTATGAGTTGGGTTTTCAGCTTTTCGCGGATTCTTGAAAGGCGGACTGAAACATAATGCGGGTCAAGTCCCGAAAGCTCTGCAATTTCCTTAAGGCTGTAGCCGTAAAAATAACGTCGTACGTACAGAATTCTGTCATTTACGGGAAGATTTCCGAGAAATCTGTTGACTGCCTCTGCAATATCCTTTGCTATCAGCTCGTGTTCTGCCGATTCGTCCGTAAAAAGCACGTTTTCGAGCTCTTCAAGGGCTTCATCGTAAAAGCTGTTTCTTTTCCTTGCAACGTTTTTATGATACCTTTTTAAGGAGATATTGCGCACCACCTTAAAAAGATAGGCACTGAGAGGCGAAGGCTCCTCGGGCGGGATTTTATTCCACAGCACAAGGTAAGCGTCGTTTACACATTCCTCGGCATCCTCACGGCTTTTCAGAATATTTTCGGCAATTTTCAGTGAAAGTCTTCCGTATTTACGGGAAACTGCGGATATTGCCTTTTCAGAGCGCTCATTGAAAAGGTCAATTATCTTGCTGTCATCCATATTTCCACCGTCCTTTCACCTTTTAACTACCTTATTCTAAGGGAAAATCTCACAAAATTCACCAAATTGTTAAAAGTTTGTTGAGTTTCTACAAAAGTGTTGACAAAGTCTTGTGAAAGGAATACAATGAGTTGGTTTTTGAATTGACTTGTCATCATATCTTATGGAGGTTTTATATTATGGAAACTTTGCTCGCTTTGTCCGTTGCTCTTTTTGCCGGACTTATGCTTTCCCGTGTAGCCAAGAAGGTACAGCTCCCTGCAGTTACTGCCTACCTTGTTGCAGGTATTCTTATAGGACCCTATCTGCTCGGTGCTCTGGGCATAAAGGGTCTCGGCTTTATCAGTATGGAGGATATTGATTCCTTCGGTATCATTCCCGACGTTGCTCTCGGCTTTATTGCATTCTCAATCGGTAACGAATTCAGAATGTCACAGCTGAAGCAGATTGGTAAGCAGGCTACCGTTATCGGTATTCTTCAGGCAGTTGCCGCAACGCTTGTGGTTGACGCAGCGCTTATTGCCGTTCATTTTATTATCCCCGAAAAATTCCCCCTTCCTGCTGCAATAATTCTCGGTGCAGTAGCTTCCGCTACCGCTCCTGCCGCAACGCTTATGGTTGTGCGTCAGTACAAGGCAAAGGGTCCCGTTACAAGCATTCTTCTTCCCGTTGTTGCTCTTGACGATGCTGTGGGGCTTGTTCTTTTTGCAATTTCCTTCGGTGTTGCAAAGGCACTTCATCTCGGAAACGCAGACCTTGTTTCGGTTATTGTTGAGCCTATTCTTGAGGTTGTTCTTTCTATTGCTCTTGGTGCGGGTGTAGGTTTCCTCTTCACCTTCTGTGAAAGATTCTTCCATTCACGTTCAAAAAGACTTGCAATGTCCGTAACCTTTGTGCTTCTGACAGTTGCTCTTTCAATGCTCGAATTCCACGTAGGCGGTATTCATATTGCATTTTCCTCTCTTCTTGCCTGTATGATGCTCGGTACGGTTTTCTGCAATATCTGCGATTTCTCCGAGGAGCTTATGGACAGACTTGACCGCTGGACGGCACCTCTTTTTATCCTTTTCTTTGTAATATCGGGTGCAGAGCTTGAGCTTGCTGTTTTCAAGGATTATATGATAGTAATTATCGGTCTTATTTATATAATTACCCGTTGTGTCGGTAAGTATTTCGGTGCATCCTTCAGCGCAAAAGCAACAAAGTGCGACCCCAATATCATCAGGTATCTCGGTATCACTCTTTTCCCCCAGGCAGGTGTTGCTCTCGGTATGGCTATCAAGGCTGAAACACTCGGTGAGCCCGGTGCTATCGTTGCAAACATCACTCTTTTCTCAGTCCTCATTTACGAGCTTGTGGGCCCCTTCCTTACAAAAATGGCTCTTCAGAAGGCCGGAGAAATCATTCCCGAGGGAAAGACAAGCGCAAGAGATGCGGCGCAGAAAAACGCATAAAAATTCAGCGGGAGGTTTTTCCTCCCGTTTTTATATTATCCTGCAAAAGAAGGCGGCGGCAATGTAAGTTGTGATATCCGCTGCAAGAGCGGCGGGAATCGTGTGCCGTGTTTTGGTTATTCCCACACTTCCGAAATAAACTGCTACGGCATAAAAGGTGGTTTCGCTGGCTCCTGCTATGACGCTTGCAGTCCTTCCCGTAAAGGAGTCAGGTGAAAATTCTCGGAAGATTTCCTCTAAGACGGAAAGGCTGCCGCTGCCCGACAGGGGAGAGATGATGCAAAGAGGCAGCACCTCCTCGGGGATTCCCAGAAGACCTGCGACAGGGGAGAGAAGCCTTCCCGGAATTTCCAGCGCTCCCGAGGCTGACAGCATTGATACCGTAAGACAAAGGGCTGTAAGCGCAGGTAACAAATCCGCCGTTACGGCAAGAGCTTTCTTTGCGCCTTTAAGGAAAATTTCAAATACGGGGAGTTTATTGATAATGCCGTATAATATTATAAGACTTATTGTAAGGGGCAGGATGAGATTCTGAAAAGTTTCCATAAGAACACCTTAATCGGCACGTATTTTGTTGACTTGCAAAAAAGAATATATTATAATATTTATTTACTAAAGAAATTATTTATACCTAAAGAAAGGGGGAGCAGTCATGGATAAGTCACAGTTTTTAGGCGACAGCCATGTTTTTTCCCGTTTAACAGATAAATTTAATGAAAATAATCAGATTCCTAAGGGTGACTACAGCCGTTTCCCCGTAAAAATGGGTCTTCGTAACACGGACGGCACCGGTGTTATGGCAGGTCTTACAAAGATTTGTAACGTTGAAGGCTACTATATTGATGACGGTGAGCGTGTTCCCAAGCCCGGCCGCTTAAGATATAGGGGCATTGACCTTTACGATTTTGTAGGCGGCTGTAAGGCAGATGACCGCTTCGGCTTTGAGGAGCTGGTATTTCTCCTTATTTTCGGCTCGCTTCCCTCAAAGGAGGAGCTTGAGGGCTTTTGCTCGCTTATCTCTGCAAACCGTGAGCTGCCCTATGACTTCGTTGAGGACGTTATTATGAGAGCCCCTTCACCCAATATTATGAATAAGATGGCCTCCTCGGTTACGGCCTTGTATGCGTATGACGATAATCCTGATGACATTTCCGTTAATAACGTGCTTCGTCAGTCAATACAGCTTATAGCCCAGCTTCCTGCAATTATGTCCTATGCTTACCAGGTAAAGAGAAGATTTTTCTATAAGAAGAGCATGTACATCCATCAGGTAAAGCCCGAGCAGAAGACTGCTGAGGTGGTGCTGCGTTCAATCCGCTCCGATAAGACCTTTACGGAAAAGGAGGCAAAGCTTCTTGACCTTTGTCTTATGATTCATGCAGACCACGGCGGCGGTAACAACTCTACCTTCACCACACGCTGTATTACCTCAACGGGCACGGATACCTATTCCGCAATCGGTGCGGGCATCGGCTCCCTTAAGGGCTTCCGTCACGGCGGTGCGAACATCAAGGTTACGGAAATGGTTGATGATATTTTTGCAAACGTAAGAGATACTGCCGATGAGGATGAGGTAAGAGCATACCTCAGAAGAATCGTCAGAAAAGAGGTAAATGACAATTCGGGTCTTATTTACGGTATGGGACACGCAATTTATACTCTTTCCGATCCCCGTGCCGTGCTTCTCAAACAGAATGCAAAGGAGCTTGCCGAGGAAAACGGTCTTCTCAAAGAATGGCAGCTGCTTGATACTATCGAAAGAATTGCTCCTGCTGTTTTCTGCGAGGAAAAGGGCATTTCGAAGCAGATATGCGCCAATGTTGACCTTTATTCGGGACTTGTATACAGAACTCTCGGGATTCCCGAGGACCTTTATACTCCTATGTTTGCGGTGGCTCGTGTTGCCGGCTGGTGCGCTCACAGACTTGAAGAGGTAGCAACCTGCTCCAAGATTATGCGTCCTGCTTACAAGAGTATTTCCAAGCCCTGCGCTTATACAAACCTCGGCGAAAGATAAAAAAGGAAAGGTGATTGAAATGAAAGTGAAAGGAAACACACTTCTTTCCCTTAAAACCGTAAAGCTTACCTCTGCGGTGCTTTTCGGTCTGCTTCTTGCTTTAAGAATATATCAGACCTTTGTGCTTACAGACGGTGAAACCGGCTTTTTTACAAAGAACAATATAACGGTACCTCTTATGTTTATCCTGTCCGCCGGAGCGGCAGTCGTTATCTGTATACTCTGCTATCTTATAAAGGATTTCCCTGCGGGGGACGTCAGAAAGCGTAAATCTCCCTTGTATGCAGGTGCAGGACTTCTTTTTGCAGGCACTCTTCTTTATGAAGGAATCTGCTCCGTAAGGCTTATGCTGTCTGCAGGCAGCGGCTTTTCTGCAATGAAGGAGGCTGTCGGCGGAAACGTGGGTCTTATCGGGACGGTGTTCGCTTTTCTCGGTGCTGCGGCACTTGTTCTTTCTGTTATTTCTTATGTAAAAACGGGTACCCTTACCGGTAAGCTCAAAATACCTATGCTTTTCCCCGTTTTATGGGCATTTGCCGAAACTCTCGGCTTTTTCTCCGTAACGGTAAGCTACATAAAGATTTCACAGCTTTTCCTTGCAATTTATTCTGCCGCCTTCTTAATGCTTTTCCTCTTTGAAAATGCAAGAGTAACAACGGGCATCGGAAGAAAGTCTGCATTATGGTTTTTTTATGCAACGGGTATAATCACCGCAGGCTTCTGTGTTGCAACGGGAGTGCCTGCTCTTCTTGCAACAGTTTTCAAGCCTGAGCTTGTTGTTGAATATTGTCCCTTTGAGCTTTATACTCTCGGCGGCGGACTTTATGCATTTGCTTCACTTTTTGTAAGAGCCGAGGAAACGGCGGAAATAAATGACACCGTAACGGAGAATGAATAAAGTGGATTTTTCATTGTTTTTTCAGAACTGTCTTATTGCGGCACAGCAGGTTGTAATTCTTTATTTGATCGTTGCTGTCGGCTTTATCTGCGATAAAAAGAAAATTTTTACGGAAAAAACCGCAAGAGCCGCAAATGACCTTCTTTTTTATATAATCACCCCCTGTGTTATTATAAATTCCTTTCTTACAACTGAATTTTCCCCCGAAACCTCAAAGGGCTTCCTCCTTGCAGCCTTAGGCGGTGCCGTGACTCATATTCTCGGTATCGTGCTTGCCGAGCCCTTCTTCAGGAAAAAGGATAATAACAACAATGCCGTATTCAAGTTTGCCTGTGTTTACGGAAATATGGGCTATATGGCACTTCCCCTTGCCGAGGCTGTGCTTGGCAGTGAGGGTGTATTCTATTGCTCGGCAGGCGTCATTGTTTTCCAGGTGTTCACCTTTACACACGGAATCTGGCAGATGAACAGAGGCAAGGGTGCTGCAGAGAAATTCAGCCCTAAAAAGCTGTTTTTCAACCCCGGTGTGATTGCCGTGTGCATCGGTCTTCCTTTCTTCCTTCTTAAAATAAAGCTCCCCGAAATCATAATGTCCCCCGTGTCCTTCATCGGCTCTATGAATACTCCTCTTGCAATGCTGATGCTCGGCACCTATATGTCAAATGCCGGACTTAAGACAATTTTCAAGAATAAGGAGCAGTATCTTGTTGCGGTAATAAAAATTATTGCCGTACCTGCGGTATTTTATGTTATAATGAAAACGACGGGTATTCTTACGGGTGCGCTTTTCACAGCCTGTATGATCCAGGCATCTGCTCCCAGTGCAAACAATACCGTAATGTTTGCCGCAAAATACGGCAGAGATACGGGTGTGGCATCAAAAACCGTTGCCTTTGTAAGCTTTGCATCAATTCTTACAATGCCCGTAATGATAGCTCTTACTCAGGTATAAAAAATGGATAAATATTTTATGGGTCTGCCTTACGGCTTCAGCGCCTTTTCCGATATCAGGGATTCTCTTATTCCCTGCAGAGCAAAAAGCCGTATTCCCGAAAATGCAAAAACCGTGATATCCGTGCTTTTTCCTTATTATCTCGGTGAGGAGGCTTATGAAGGCTCCAATATTTCAAGGTATGCCGTAAGCGAGGATTATCATAATATTACGGGAAAAATAATAAATGATATAAGGGATAATCTCAGAAATGCTTTCCCGGAAAACGTCTTCGAGGCATTTGTTGACAATTCTCCGCTTCCCGAGGTGCGCTGTGCCGTGAATGCAGGGCTCGGCGTTATGGGAATAAATAACCTTTTTATAAGCCCCGTTTACGGGTCATGGGTATTTCTGGGAGAAATTGTGACCGACAGAGAATTCCCCTTTTCCGAAAAAAAGCCCTCTTTGTGTATTGGCTGTATGGAATGCAGGTCTGCTTGTCCCGTAGGTGCAATTACAGGCAAGGAGATAATAAAAGAAAAATGCCTTTCCTTTCTTTCCCAGAAAAAGGGAGAGCTGGACGAGGAAACGAAGGCTCTTATAGAAAAAACAGGCTGTGCCTGGGGCTGTGATATCTGTCAGAAGGTCTGCCCCTATAACAAAAATGCCGTAATTACCCCTATAAAGGAGTTTATCAGCACAGCCGTACCTTTTGTCACAAAGGAAACAGAAATCGAAAACAGGGCCTTTTCCTGGCGCGGAAAGGCGGTTATTGACCGTAACTTAGATATAATTAAATAAATTAAGAAAAAACTGTGTAAAGGAGAGCTGTTTATGAAGCTTATTGTTGCAATTGTAAATAAGGATGATTCGGGAAAGCTTACGTCGAATCTTAACAAGGCAGGTTTTATGTCCACAAAGCTTTCCACTACAGGCGGCTTTCTCAAGGCGGGAAACACCACCTTCCTTATCGGTGTTGAAGAGGAAAGGCTTGAAGAGTGTCTTGACGTTATGAGAGAGTGCTGCTCAAAGCGCACACAGATGATAAGCACGGGAACGGGAAATCATATGGATCAGTTTTTCACATCTCTTCCCGTGGAAATCACCGTGGGCGGTGCTACGGTCTTCGTTGTTGATATCGACAGATTTGTCAAGATGTGAAAATTATGCTTTTTACGGATAAGGAAATACCCGAAAATACAATAAAGGCGGTGAATTCCGCCGTAAGACTCGGCCGTCTTCCCTGCAGTATACTGCTGTCGGGGGGCAGCAGTGCGCTTCGTGAAAAATGTGCACTTGAGCTTGCGTCCGCCGTGCTCTGTACCGAAACGGACGGCACCGACCGTGAGCCTTGTATGAAGTGCAGCGCCTGTCTGCGCGTCAGGGCGGGTCTTCATCCCGATGTTTTTAAGATTGTTCCCGAGGACGGCAAAAAGCTTCTTTCCGTAAAGACTGTCCGCGAAAGCTGTCTTGCAAGGCTTTCATCCTCTCCCACGGAGGGACTCGGCAAGGTGTTCATTTTTCCCGACTGCGATGAAATGCAGGCTGTGGTGCAGAATGCCCTGCTTAAATCCGTTGAGGAGCCTCCCGAGGATACTATGTTTATTTTCTGCTGCGACGGCAGGGAGGGACTGCTTACGACGGTTATATCCCGTCTTACGGAATATCCCTTAGGCGATACCCTTTCCTCAAAAAGCAGAAAAAACGATGAAAAGGTAAACGAAACAGCCGAAGCGCTTGCCTTTGCACTTTGCAATGAGGATGAATTCGGTGTGATGCTGACCTGTGCCCCTATGAACAAAAACAGAAAAATGATGGCATCGGTGGCTGAAAGGCTTATTCTTATTATAAGGGATGCAATGGCTGAGGGAAGCGGTGCGCCTCTGCTCTCGGGCAGTGATATGGCGGCATATTCGCTTTCAAGAAGCTATAAAATATCTTCACTATTGCAAATTAAAGAAGTTTTGGATAAAATAATAGAAGAAGCAGGCCGTAATGCGAATGAGAATCTTCTTATTTCAAGATTCTCTGCGGAAACGGCAAAGATAATCAAGGAACGAAAATAACAGAAAGGGCAAGAAATTTCTTGCATAAATAATATGGCTGAAATAATTGGCGTCAGATTCAGAAATACAAAAAAGGTTTACTATTTTGACCCTGCAGGTCAGAAGGTGGAAGCGGGACAGCACGTTATTGTTGAAACCGTGCGCGGTGTCGAGTGCGGCGAATGTGCGGTTGCCAATAAGGAGGTAAGCGAGGACGTTCTCGTAAAGCCTCTTAAAAGCATAATAAGGGTTGCAAATGCCGATGACCTTTTCAATATGGAGAAGAATATCCGCAAGGAGGAAAAGGCATTCGCCATCTGTGAGGAAAAAATAAAGCAGTTCGGTCTGGAAATGCATCTTCTGGACGTGGAATATACCTTTGACGGCTCCAAGGTGCTGTTCTTCTATACAGCACCCGAAAGAGTTGATTTCAGAGAGCTTGTAAAATGCCTTGCATCCGTGTTCAAGGTAAGAATAGAGCTCAGACAGATAGGTGTCCGTGACGAGGCAAAGCTTCTCGGGGGCCTCGGTATCTGCGGAAGAGGCTTCTGCTGTAAGGAATTTTTGCACGATTTTCAGCCTGTTTCCATAAAAATGGCAAAGGAGCAGGGCCTTTCCCTCAATCCCGTAAAAATCAGCGGTACCTGCGGAAGACTTATGTGCTGTCTTAAGTACGAGCAGTCCTCTTACGAATATCTTCTTAAAATTACCCCCAAAATCGGCGCACTTGTTGAAACCGCAGACGGCAAGGGTGAGGTTGTTGACAACAATCTTCTTACGGGTATGCTCAAGGTTCGTCTTGACCGCAATCCCGATGCCGCCCCCGGAAAATACAACCGCAGGGATGTCAAAATTTTAAGGGATGCACAGATAAAGCTCAACCGTGAGGAAATCGCTGCTCTTAAAGATATTGAATAAGAGAGAAAATTTTTAAAAAACATATTGAAATTTTCTGTTAATGTGCTACAATTAAGAAAAACTCAAAAGGAGGAAAATCAAATGTCATACAAAATTACAGACGCTTGTATCGCTTGCGGCGCTTGCGCAGCAGAATGCCCCGTAGAGGCTATCTCCGAAGGCGATATCTATGTTATCGATGAGGACGCTTGCATCGAATGCGGCGCTTGTGCAGACGCTTGCCCCGTAGAGGCTCCCGTACAGGATTAATTAAAAAATAAATACACAAAAGCCCGTCATCAGACGGGCTTTTGTTTTTTTCAGAAATCATATACGTTTGAATAATTTGTTCTGGGGTCTGAGGGCTTGTACTCTCCGATTTTTATGCTGACAGTCTTTGATTCTCCCGAGGAGTAATAGGTGATATTTGCTTTATCTCCCGCTTCCTTTTCCGAAAGATATTTCCGTATGTCTTCTGCAGAGGCGATCGTTTTATTTCCGAGCTTTGTTATAACGTCACCCGAGCGCAGTCCCGCCTCATAGCAGGGAGAGGACTTGTCAAGAGCTACAATATAGCAGCCCTGCGGCAGAGAATATCTGTTTGACATAACTGACGTTACGGTCTGTACGGTAATTCCGAGACAGGGCTTGCCCTTTACGTAGCCGAAAACTATGATATCCGAAATCATCTCTTTTATATCGTCTATGGGAATGCAGAAGCCGAGCCCCTCAATTTGCTCCGAAGCATATTTTGCGCTGGCAATGCCCACAACCTCGCCCCTGATGTTATATACTGGACCGCCCGAATTGCCGTTGTTTATAGCGGCATTCGTCTGGAACATATTTACCTCTTCTCCGCTTTCAAGCTTAACAAGTCGGCTTAAATGGCTTACAATTCCGTCGGTGTAGGTGTAGGAAAGCTCACCGAGAGCGTTTCCTATGACAACAATATCATCACCTACGTTAAGGGCGGACGAATCTCCCAGTCTTACTGCTGCTGTATCTGCATCGATTTTAATTACCGCAAAGTCGTTCGAGGGCTCGCAGCCCACTAATTCCGCCTTATATTCCTTACCGCTATAATCGGTGACTGTAAGCTCTGCCGCATTCTCTACAACGTGGTAGTTTGTGACTATATAGCCATTGTCCGAAACGCAGAAGCCCGTGCCCGACATCCTTGCGGGACGGTAATATGAGCCGAGAATTGAGGAAAAATACTGCTTCCATGAAGAGGTTATTGTTACAATGCTGTTTACCGCATCGGAGTAGATTTCACCCTTTGAAAGAGTATTTCCGGGCTTCTCAGCAGGGACGTAAACTGTTACGACTTCGGTAGGTCTTGCAGCTGTTGAGTCCTCCGGAAGCGTCACGGCTTCCGTTTCAGACGCTGTTTCAGCCTCCGTTTCAGCCTCTGTGACGAAAGCGGTCAGTTCTTCTGTTGTTGTTTCTTCTATGACGAATTCCGGTGCTGTGGTCTGCTCGGGGGTGCTGTAAAGAAGGCTGAACATGAAAAATGCTCCGCCGGCGCCCGATGCTGCACTTACAAGAATGCAGACTGCAAGAATAACCGCAAATGCACCGAAAGGAAATTTCTGCTTATTGTGCTTTTTCATATTATCTTCCCCTTGTATATAAAATAGGAAAAAGTCCGTCAGATAAGCTTATACATTGTCGATGCGCTTTCCTTTGTCGCATATTCGGTGACTGTTACAACCTCTGCCTTTATGTGGTTTGCTCCCATCTGGATATCAATAACATCGCCGACCTTGATTTCATAGGATGCGCGGGCAACCTTTCCGTTTACCTCAACGTGCTTGGCATCGCAAAGCTCGTTTGCAACAGTTCTTCTTTTTACAAGGCGCGAAACCTTGAGATATTTGTCAAGTCGCATAGCTGTTTCTCCTTTTATGCTGTTTCGGCACCCTCCCTCGGGAAGGTGCCGTTTGTCCGTTAATTCAGGAAGCCCTGAATAATGATTTCCTCAGCCTCCTCGGGAGTCATTCCGAAGCTCATAAGCTTGAGAAGCTGCTCATTATTGATTCTTCCGATAGCTGCCTCATGGATAATTGCAGCCTCTGCATGGTTTGCCGCAATCTCGGGGATTGAGCGGATGCCTGCATTGTCCATAATAATTGAATCACACTGAACGTGTGCCGAACAGGGTGCATTACCTACTGCCTTAGGATAGAAAACCTGCTTTGATTCGTCCTTTGCAACGGAGCGGGAAATGATCTGTGCGGATGCACCCTCACCGTTAAGCTCAATTGTCATATCCGAATCGGCAATCTGTCTGCCGTGTGTCATAAGGCGCTCGGTAACGATGAATTTTGCGTTTTTGCCGAGCTGTGCTACGGTGTTTCTCTTTGTTGAGTCAACGCCCTTTATCTGTACGGATTCCATTTCGCATACGGAATTTTCGTCCATATAAACGGCTGTTTCGGGATTGAGTATTTTTTCACCTGTGCCCTCGCCCTCACCGTAGTGCTTTTCGATATAAACAACGCGTGCATTCTTGCCGATGAAGAAGCGGTGAATACCCTCGTGCCGGCTTTCGTTACAGCCGGAATTGTGAATGCCGCAGCCTGCAATTATGGTAACGTCTGCATTTTCACCGATGTAAAAGTCGTTATATACCTTGTCTGAAACGCCTTCCTCGGTGATGATAACGGGAATGTATATTTTTTCCCCTTTTGTGTCGGGAAGAACGGTGATGTCAATGCCGGGCTTGTCTGTTTTGTTTGTAATCTGTACCTTTTCGTTGGTGCTTCTTTCAACACCCTGACCGTTTTTTCTTATATTGTAAGAGGCTCCCACGGGAATTGAAGAAAAATCGGAAATTCTGTCAAGTAAGGTCTTATCCGTAATATTAAGCATTTCCGTCACCTCTCAATGAGCATTTGCTGTCAAATTCTCCCAGAAGTGTGGGAAGAATTTCCTCCTTTGTACCGAATGAACGGATTTTGCCGTCAGCAATAACAAGAATATCGTCTGCAAGCTGCATAATTCTCTCCTGATGGGAGATTATCATAACGCTTTCGTTTCTTTCAGCCGCAATATCCCTGAAGGACTGAACGAGCATCGAAAAGCTCCAGAGGTCAATTCCCGCCTCGGGCTCGTCATATATTGCAAGACCGAGATTTCTTGCCATAAGGGTGGCTATTTCGATTCTTTTTACCTCACCGCCCGAAAGGGAGGTGTCCACCTCACGGTTAAGGTAGTCCATTGAGCAAAGACCTACTCTTGTAAGGTATGAGCAGCACTCGTTCTCGGGAAGATCGCTGCCGTGTGCAAGAGATAAAAGCTTTCTTACGGTCAGCCCCTTGAAGCGGGGAGGCTGCTGGAAGGCATAGCCTATACCGAGCTTTGCTCTCTCTGTTATGGAAAGATTCGTGATATCTGTTCCGTTATATAAAATCTGTCCCTTTGTGGGCTTTTCTATACCCATAATAAGACGGGCAAGGGTTGACTTGCCGCCTCCGTTGGGACCTGTGATCACAAGGAATTTTCCGTCCTCGAGAGTGAAGGAAACATCCTCGATTATTTCAAGGCTTCCGCCGCCGTTTTCATTTTCAACGGTAAAGCCTATGTTTTTGACTTCTAACATCTGTTGCTCCTAAAAATAAAATCTGTAAATGAGAACTCCTGCAACGATAAGATGAAGGACAATCATTGCCGGAAGTCCTCTCATAAAAATTCTGTGCCTTGTTTTGTGGCGGATGATTTTCATTGTTATATATTCTGCCGCCGCACCGCCTATGAGTCCTGTGATAAGCAGCACCTTTTCGGGAATTCTGTGACGGGGCAGAAGCTTAGCCGCAAATTTATCGTACACGGTAATTATTGCCGTTATCACGGAAATTACAATGAAATATTCAGCCATTACAGCTCAACCTTTACTATGCACTCGCCCTTGCCTGCATATACGGACAGAACATTGTCCTTATATTTCCAGCCCTTTGTGGAATATACCTTCTTAGGTTCAGAGGGAAGATAAATGAGAGTGGGTGCCTTTACGGTGCTTGAGCCTGTGTAGGTAAGGGTGAATTCCTTTTTCTTTCTGTCGTAGGAATAGCCCTTGATTTCACCTGCTACGGCAATGGGAAGGGGACGGCAGATAACGTTCATAATCTCGCTGTTTTCAAAGCCGCCGAAATAATGCCAGTAGGTGTGGCTCCACTTGTTGCTGTCAAACTTCTCAATAAGGTGCTCAAGTGCGGGATATTCGTCACTTCCGGGAACCATGCCGCCCCATTCGCCTACAAGCACGGGAACATCCATTCTTTCCTGGGTTCTCTTGTGCTCATTGAAAATGAAGTCTATTCTGTAGGGGCTTGCATTGTTTGTAAGGGGAGTGTCAACGGTTATGTCATAGCCGTGAGGGGAGAAAAGGTGATTTTCCTCTCTTGTGCCGTCCTTATATACGATTCTCGGAACCGAGCAAGGAATACCGAGGTTTGAGAAATAGCAGTTTTCTGAGAAGATGATACCGGTCTTATCAACCTTTCTGATAGCCTCTGCTGCAGCTACAAGGAAGGGATAATATCTCTTGGTATCAAACTCATACATCATTTCCTTTGTCTTGCCGATAATTCCTCCGTAGACCTTGTGGTCATCGGCAACGGAAAGCATTTTCATAACTTCCTTGGAAAGAGCATCCTTTACGAGCTTCTTTCTGTCGACACGCTTGTTGAAAAGTATGGTTTCAACGCCGTTCTTTACAAGCGTGCGGAACATCTTACCTCCGGGAGTGCCGGGGAAGGGCTCGTTGAAAACGTCGTAACCGATAATGCAGTCGAACTCCTTGAGGTAATCAACGGTGAAGGTAAGCATATCGCAGAAGCTGTCGCGCATGCCTTTGCCGTTCACGTCCTTGTTTTCCCAGAAGGCATCAAAGGACTTATGGATATCCTTGTGGAAGAAATAGCCCTCTGCCCAGATAAATAAGGGATCCTGACGCTTCTTTGTGTAGATGCATGCCCATTCGGGAGCACCGTCGCCGGGGGCGGAGCAATATGCGCTGAAAAGGTCCTGATGCCAGTCAACGAATACATACATTCCGTGCTTGTCACAGAGCTTAAGAATCTCCTTGTAGCCGTCAAGATATTCGGTGTTGTACTTGCCGGGCTCGGGCTCAATGCCGGCCCAGGTAAGGCCGAGTCTTATGATGTTCATGCCCCTTGCTCTGAGAGCCTTCAGCACGTCCTCTGTAAGGTCGGTTTTGTATCTTATTACACCGTCCTCATCCTTTTCGGCACCCTTGTAAACAAAGTTGATGCCGTTGAAAATACGTTCTCTTCCGTTGTCGTCTATAAGTCTTTTACCTGCTACTGATATCGTGTTCATAGTAAAGTACCTCTTAAATAAAATAATACACAGTAATTTTAACATTAAATGGAAACATTGTCAATCAACAAAAAAGAAAGAACGGGAGTATGAATTACTCCCGTTCTGCTCTTTGTCAGTAAAATGTGCTTAAAATGCCGAAACTGCCATAGCAATGACTACCGAAGCGGTGAAAACACCGGAAATTACGGCAGCGGAAACTATTTCCCATCTGTTCGACCGTATGAAGCGTTTCATAAATTTATCTCCGTTCTGCACAAAAGAGTGCATAAATAGTTGTGTGTAATTACAAAAGCCTAAGGGATAATACCCCAAAAAGCTCCGTTTGTCTATAGTAAAATTATTACAAATAGTTACAAAAATCGGGTTTTTCCGAAAAACTCGGAAAGTGCCATAATTTATCTTTCAAAGTGCAAAATTTTTTGTATAAATTGACAGAATCGGTGCACAATATATATGACCGAAAAATTGAAAGGAGTACAAAATAATGGATTTTACGGAAAAAGAAAGAACCTGGCTCGAGGAGCTTAAAAGCCACGAAAAACTGTGCATCGAAAAGTATAAAAGACACTCGGAGAGTGCTCATGATGAGCAGCTTAAAGCCCTTTTTGATAACCTTAAAGCAGCTGAAACGGAGCATCTTAATTCCCTTGAGCAGATAGGGATGGGAACAGTTCCTCCCGTCAATTGCGAGGAAAAGCCTCTGCCCTCGTTTACGGCAAAATACAAGGCGATGCTCTGTCCCGAAAAAACTGCCGATATGTATTTATGTACCGATGTACTGTCCGGGGAGAAGCAGGTGTCCCATCTATATGATACTTCAGTCTTTGAATTCCGTGACAAGGATGTCAGAAATTTCCTGAATCACATCCAGAAGGAAGAGCAGACTCACGGAAAAATGATATACGACTATATGTCTGCCAACGGAATGTACTAAGTGTGTTACTGTTCTCCGCTTCTGTATCTGAGCTTTTTTCCGTGATGCAGGGGCGGGGAGTCTTTGTTTGCTCAGGTTTGTTATTTTTTACTAAAAATTTCTCTTTTATTTTTATACGCAATTTAATATATTATAATTGAAATTTCCGATTTCGTGTGGTAGAATCGAAAATGTATAAGTATAATTCTATCTTTGCACCCCGATTTCAAGAAAAGCGGAGTGCAGGAAAAGGAGAGAAAACTATGAAAAAACACAGAATGACAACGAAGGCTCTTTCAGTGGTCCTTACCGTTATTATGTTGTTCACAACAATATCGGTAGGCATCATTGTGCCCGATGCCGACCTTACGGCTTCTGCTGCTACGATTGACAAGTCATGCGCAAGCTATGATGATATCGTAAACGCAATCAAGGCCTCCAATGCAGACCCTTCGAATGTCTATAAGATCAAGCTTACCTCCACCTGGACTAACAACATAAACAGTAACGGTGGCGGTGCGTTAGGCAAGCTCCCCACAATCGAGGGTCAGGTTATCTTTGATTTCAACGGTAACGACCTTGCGTTTATGCATCACATAAGCGGCGACTATGACTCCAACCATTTTGAGGCTCAGCTTCCTAAGGAAAATGCTGTAGACGGTGCATGGCTTGCGGATGCCGACAGTGTTACAAATTCAATGATTACGGTTGCTGCAGAGGGTACTCTTCAGATTATCAACACCAGCAATATTGATGCAACAATGACCGTTTCAACGAAGGTACAGGACAGCAGAAATGCAGGTGCCAGCCACCAGACTTCAGCCAGCCTTATCAGCTGTGCCGGTACTCTTATTTTAGGTGAAAAGGCTGCCGATACAAACAGCAACTTCACATTACAGTCATATTCTGCTGTTCTTAACACCAGCAGCGCTCAGCCCCTCATCGGTTCAAGCAAGGGTGCAAACGCATCCTCCTTTGCCGTTAAGATTGAAGGTATGGACGCTGTGCTCAAGATGTACGGCGGTAATATCTCTTCGACAGGTGATATCATATTCAGAAGAGATTCTACCTCATACCTTATTGCAATTGCTCTTAATATCAAGAGCTGTAAATCCGCAGAAATCTACGGCGGCTCCGTAAGTGTTCCGAGCTTCAGCGTAGGAATGCCCTTTGATCGCGACGCTACAAATGCGCATTCCGGTAATACATATACAGCTATTGCCATCAAGTGCCAGACACCGAATCTCTACATCTTTAACATGAATTCCGATGTTAATACAACAGCAGGTATGGAGTCCGACAATTCTGATAACAAATACATATACTCAAGTAACGTTTATTCCACAAGCGAGACTAATGCTGCACATATCTTCGGCGGTCAGTATTCCTATAAGGGAACCAGAGAAAATGTCAATAACACCGCTATGATAGATGCTGCAAACTTCAGAGGACCCTACAAATTTGCGGGTACCTATAACAACGGCGGACTCAAGTACGACGGACCTATTGATACCTCCGCATCCTACGGCTCCAACAGCGGCTTCAATAACAGCTGCGGTACGAACAGCTCAGTTTCAAATACAATTTATGTATATTCAAAGATCGTATTTGCCGATGCACTTGCAAGAAACGGTGTGAATCCCGAAAGGTTCGCAACCTTTGCGGAGTATGTTGACAGCTGCTCCTCCGACTATTACTACGAGGGCGGCTATTCCTCAACTCATATAAATGCCGGCGGTGACCAGACCGTAACAAAGTACGGCTATCTCCGTAACGGTTATACACATTCAGGCTGGCTCGGAAAGACCCATCCCGGAAATGCTTACAGCGAAACTCTCAAGAGCACCTCGGCTGCAGGCTTCGGTGCATCAAAGGGCGGTACACTGTTCCTTGTTCCCGCATGGACACCCACTCTTTACAATATAACCTACGCATTCGGCGACAGCACGGAATATCCCGTAACAGACAAGAATCTTTTCACGGCAAACAACAGCCGTTATAAGACCTACAGAATTGATACTACAGACGAAATTCCCGCACCCACACGTCCCGGCTATCAGTTTGACGGATGGATTGTTGATGCTTCCGTGCGTGAGGCTACCGACAGCGATTTCAGCTGGAATGAAAACATTAAGCACGGCGGATGGAATTCCGCAACCAATACACCCGTAAACCTTTCCGTTAACGGTGAATACGGTGATATTTTCATTACTGCAACCTGGAAGCCTGTTACATATACCATCGGCATTGACATCAATGCAGACAATGTTGTTGATGCTAACACAGGTGACGTATTCTCATCATATTCCGGCGGAACAATCAACAGCGCACAGACAATTCCCAACTGGCTTGAAAAGAATTACTATAAGTTTGACGGTTTCTATGAGGTCAAGGAATTTGACGGCAATTCAAATTGGAACCTTGATGACAGAATCAACGTTGCAACCGTTAATGCCGACGGCACTGCAAGTGAGAAATTCACTCCTGCCGTTATCAGCGCACAGTTTGCAGGCAGATACGGTAATATCGTAAAGCTTGTTCCTCACTTCACTCCCGTAGAATACAAAATATCCTTCGACATTGATGATGACGAAAACCGTGAGGACAGACCCTCTTCAAATGACAGCGACTATTTCTATAATGTAGAAACAGTAAGATCTCTTCCTCTTCTTACACCTCCCGGACAGCGCTTCAACGGCTGGAGAGTTGTTGCCTCCGAGGGTAACTGGGTTACCGGCAAGGTTTACAAGACAATTCCTGCAGGTATGCACGGTGATGTTAAGTTCATTGCAGACTATGAGGATAAGGAATACGAAATTGAAATCGTTCTCGGTGACGGTGAATTTTTCAACACAAGCCCCCTCGGCTACGGCTATACCTTCAAGGAAGGCGGCACAATTGACGGTGTTGCAACCAAGAACGGCTGGGACTTCGACGGTTGGGAGGTTATTGAAAGCTGGAGCGACTTTGAAAACGACGTGCCTGACTGGACAGTCGGTGAGATTTATCCCTACGATGCAGACGCAGGTCTTACCTTCTTTGATGCAGGTAAGGTCGGTAACGTAAAGGTTAAGCCCCACTTTGTAAAGCACGAATATAACATTACCTACAATGCTAACGGCGGCAGCACAGTTGCTGCAGACACATATACAATCGACGAAACAAAGATGATTCCCTCTACAAGCAGAAACGGCTGGACCTTCGGCGGCTGGAGAGTTTCCGAAACAGTCGGTGCATGGCAGAAGGGTGATATCTACGCAGCAGGCTCAACACAGCTTACCGGCTTATGGGGTAACGTAACTCTTGAAGCCGTATGGACAGAAACTCCCTATACAATCACACTTGACCTCAACGGCGGCGAGGGTGTTACAAACAAGGTTCTCGGCTACAAGACAACTGCTTCAACATACCTCAATGAAACTCCCGTTAAGACAGGTTATACCTTCAAGGGCTGGGAATTCTCAGTATTTGCAGGCAACTGGGGTGACTACAAGACAAATCTTGAAGGCAACAATGCTTACGTAACAAATGCACTTCCTGCCGGTTATTACGGAAATGCAACCCTCAGAGCTGTATGGGAGGTAACAACCTACAGCATGCAGTTCATGAGATTCCCCGAAAATAACAGAACCTATAACTATGAGGATACAATAGTTCTTCCCTCCGCTTCCTCTCCCGGACAGATTTTCCTGGGCTGGATGCTCAGCGACAATACAGGTAACTGGACTGCATCAAAGTACAATGCAGGCGCAACCTTTACAAACAAGTACGGTAATATAACCTTCACACCTCTCTGGGACGCAAAGACATACACAATCAATTTTGTTGATTCTGACGGCGTTACGGCTATCGGCTCACCCGTAAACTACAGATTCACCGAAGGCTTTGCTCTCAAGGCACACTCCAAGCCCGGATATACATTCCTCGGCTGGGAGGTAAGCAATATTGCCGATGCTGCCGACTGCGGCGGCTGGGTAATCGGTGATGAATTTGCAGCAGGCGATATCGATGCCGGCAGATTCTACGGTAACATAACTCTTAAGGCTGTATATGAAGTAAACAAATATAATATTACATTTATTACTGACGGCGGTGAGCCTATCGCAGATATGCTCTACACAACCGAGTCAGCAGATGCTCTTCCCAAGCCCGTAAAGACAGGCTACGACTTCGGCGGATGGAAGGTAACGGCAGCTGACGGCAGCTGGACACTCAACAGCACAGTTGTTGACGGCACGGTACTTAAGGGCAAATACGGTAACGTAACCCTTACCGCTCTCTGGTCCGCTCATTACTATACCATCAGCTGGGTAGTAGACGGCAAGACCACTACCACAAAGGTAGCATACGGTGATATGCCCGTGTTCAACGGCACACCCGCAAAGGCTCAGGATCAGCAGTACAGCTATGAGTTTATCGGCTGGACTCCCTCAATCGAGCCTGTTACCGGTGACGCAACCTATACAGCTCAGTTCAAGAGCAATCTCAGAGTTTATTCCGTAACCTGGAAATATCTTGCAAGCGATGCTGCAGGCACGGCAGAAACCGTTGTTTCCGAGGTTTATAAGTACGGTGAGCATCCCGTATTTGCAGGCGGTACTCCCGAAAAGACCTCTGCAAACGCAAACATATTCTATCGCTTTGCAGGCTGGTATAACGGAACAGACAAGCTCACAAACGAAACAATCGTAACAGGTGACGTTGTTTACACCGCAGACTTTACTGAGGTTAACAAGGACAGCGCAATAAAGATCACCTGGAATGTTGACGGCGAATTATATGAAACCTACTGGTTAGCAGGTGACATGCCCTCATATCCCGGTACTGACAAGCTTGCGGACAGGGACGGCTATACCCGTGAAATCCTGGAATGGACTCCCGTAATTACTGCGGTATCCGCTCCCGTAACCTACACCGCAACAATCCGTCAGAGAGTCAAGGATTATCAGGCAAGCTTCGACCTCAAGGGCGGTAAGTACACAGGCCAGACACTTGTTACCTACAACAGAAACGAAAATACTCCTCTTATGATGCCTCAGCCTGAAAAGGCGGGCTACACCTTCATGGGCTGGAGAGTCACAAAGACTGAAAGCACAAAGTGGGTATTCAATGAAATCTGTACAGACGCATCCTATGCAGGACGTTGGGGCGAGGTAAGCTTCGAGGCTGTATGGAAGGCAACGGAATACACTCTGACCGTTAATAACGGCGGTGTTGAAACAACTACCGCGTATACAATTGAAAGCAACAGTATCATAGCTCCTCTTACCAAGGAAGGCTATGACCTTACAGGCTGGCTTGTTCTTACTTCAGATGCAGGCAGCAACTGGATGATGGGTGATACCGTTGCCACAGACAAGTCACTTCTCGGCATGTACGGTAACGTTACCATTGAGCCCGTATGGTCCGCAAAGACCTATAAGCTCAACTGGGTAAGCGGTGATATCACACAGACTGTGGAAGTAAGATTCGGTGAATACATCGTTTCCTATGCCCCCGTTTCAAAGTCAGGTTACACAGCAAAGTGGAATGAAGAAGTTCCCGCAACAATGCCTGCTCATGATGTTACAATCACAGCAGTATATACTCCCATTCAGTACTTCCTCAGATTCAACTCCAACGGCGGCAGCGCAGTAGAAAGCTTCTATTATGACATTACCTCAGACAAGACACTTGCAATTCCCACAAGAGAGGGTGCAACGTTCAAGGGCTGGAAGGTTTCCGCCGGCGGCGGCAGTTGGATCAAGGACAGCGTATATGACGGCGGCACGGCACTTCTCGGCACATACGGTAATGCTACTCTTACTGCAGTATGGGAGCTTGAGGTGTTCACAATCACCTGGATCGCAGGTGACGTTACAAGAACCACAAAGTGGTATCACGGTGCACAGCCCGCATTTGACGGTACTCCCTATAAGACACCCGACTTCAACAACTCCTATGAATTCACAGGCAAGTGGCTTACAGTAAACGGTCAGGAAATTGACGAAATTCCCGTTGTAACCGCTGATGCAATCTACGAGGCAGTATTCAGAGCTGTTGAAAGAATCTATACTGTAAAGTGGGATGTTGACGGTAAGATTTACGAGCAGACCTACACCTACGGTCAGTCCGTAGAATGTCCCTTCTCTGCATCCAATCCTCCCGTAAGACCTTCCACAAACGAATATGACTTCACCTTCCTCGGATGGTCACCTGAGGTTACAATCGTAACAGGTGACGTTACCTATACCGCAATCTTTGACGTTTATACAAAGATTCAGGGACTCAGAATTGACCATACTGCAATATTCATTGATATTGATGACAGCGCAAGCGTTAATGCAGTTATTTCTCCCTCAACAGCTACAAGCAAGGACGTTGAATGGGTATCACTTAACCAGAATATTGCAACCGTCAATGAAAACGGTAAGATTGTCGGCATAAGCGCAGGCGAAACTCTTATCCGTGTTCAGTCCAAGGACGGCAAGTTCAAGGCCTTCTGTCTTGTAAACGTTGCTCCCGTAACTACCGACTACATCGTAGTTTCCGCAGCCGGCGTTTCCACAACAAGACTTCCCGGTGAAGCAGTTCAGCTTTATGCAACAATAATGCCCGAAAACGCATCCAATAAAATTGTCAAGTGGAAAACAAGCAACCCCGCAGTTGCAACAGTTGATGCAAACGGTCTTGTAGTATTCGGCTCAACCACAGGCACTGCAGTTATTACTGCAATGTCCGACGGCTATGCAGCAGGCTCAATCACCGTTACCTGCACAACCGATGATTCTCTTGTCAATGATGACGTAAAGACATACGTTGTAATGTTCAATAAGTCCTCCTCAATGTACATCATTGCAGGGCAGACATACGAAAGCATCAACATCGTATGCAAGGAAGGCGATACTCTTGAATTCCTTCTTGCAGAGCCTCACTTCGTAACTCTTAATGCAACACAGTTTGAAAGAGATACGGACGGTGTATACAGAATCAAGAACATCAAGGAAAACTATACGGTTATTGCCAGCGAGCGTCCTGACCTCGGCTTCGAGCCCGAGCCCGAAGAGCCCGACAACGGCGTTGTAAAGCTTTCCTTCTTCGAAAAGCTCAAGAACTTCTTCAGAAGCATCGTAGAATTCTTCAGAGGACTTTTCGGCGGTTAATTCCGAACTGAAATTAAATCGGTTATCCTGAAAAAGGATAACCGATTTTTTTCTGCTAGATGAATTATACTATCAAGTGCAACACTTTGATAAAATAAAGCAACCCATATAAATCCATGGTATAATGTAATTACCACAAAACAAAAACCAAGGAGGATTTATATGAGTTACACACATCTTACCATAGAAGAACGCTGTT
>JAZSIM010000037.1:0-1563 GCA_045533835.1 Acutalibacteraceae bacterium | reverse complement strand
TTTGTGAATAAGTATGTTAATATAAGTACGAAATATCAATGGCGACCGAGCGGAAACACTCCGCTCGGTCTTTAATATGACTTGAAGGAAGTGATTTTCTTTGGCTGAAAAGAAGAAGGGCGGAAACGTAGTAAATGCCGTCTGGGAGATTGCCGCACCCCTTGCAGAGGCTCTGGGGCTTATTCTCTGGGATATAAAATTCCAGAAGGAAGGCGCAAACTGGTATCTACGTGTTATAATTGACAAGGACGGCGGAGTGGGAATTGATGACTGCGTAGCCATGAATGACGCATTGGATGCTCCCCTTGATGAGGCTGACCCCATTGAGCAGAGCTACAACCTGCAGATTTCCTCCCCCGGAATTGAGAGAGAGCTTGTAAGGGATTTCCATTTTGTGACCTTCAGGGGCTCGGACGTAATTGTAAAATTCAGAAGTGCCGTGGACGGTGCCAAGGTGCACAAATGCGTGCTTCACGATTTTTCTGACGGGAAAATTTACCTTATGTTCGCAGAGGATGACATAAGGGAATTCCAGAAGGCAGACTTTTCAAGCATAAGACTTGACGATTTTGACGGCAAGTATGATATGTAAAAGGTTTTAATTATATATATGAAAGGATGATCGGAAAAAATGGCTAAGCTTACCAAGAGAGAGAAGGACAGACAGGCAGCGCTGAGAATAGCGATTGACCAGTATATCAAGGAGGCAGGAATTGACGAGAAGTACATTCCCATGTTCCACGAGGAGGTAGCAAACGCAATTGCCGTTGCTGCAAGAAAGGAATGTGAGGTTAAGGACAAGGACGGTGTCGTTACCTGCGAAATCGATCCCGAAACCTTTGCAATAAACATTTCATGGAATAAGCTTGTTGTTGAAGAGGTTGAAAATCCCTCAAGAGAGATTCTTGTTGTTGATGCAAAGAAGTATAAGAGAAGCGCAAAGGTAGGCGATACGGTTGCTATCCCCGTTGAGCTTGACTCCCTCGGCAGAGTTGCCGCACAGACTGTAAAGCACACGATCCGTCAGGGTGTAAGAAAGATTGACCGCATTCAGGTAGCAGAGGTTTTCAATGATAAGATAGGCGAAATGGTATCCGCTGTTGTTGTAAAGAAGACACAGAGCGGCGACGTTATTGTAAAGGCCTATAACAAGGAGCTGCTTCTTCCCGTAAAGGAGCAGAACAGGGATGAGGAGCTTGAGGCAGGCGACACCATCAAGATTTACGTCAAGGACGTAAGAGAAGAGGAAAATGATATCAAGGTGCTTATCTCCCGTGTTGATGATAACCTTGTAAAGCGTCTTTTCGAGGAAGAGGTTACGGAAATCCAGGACGGTCTTGTGGAAATCAGAGCTATTGCAAGAGAATCAGGCTCAAGAACAAAGATTGCAGTTTACTCTGCTGATGAAAACGTTGATCCCATCGGCGCATGCATCGGTGTGAGAGGTGACAGAATAAACAGAATCATCGCTCAGCTTTCAGGTGAGAAGATTGACATCGTGAAGTACAGCCAGGATCCCAGAGAGTATATAAGCGCTGCTCTTGCACCCGCAAAGATTCTCGG
>JAZSIM010000079.1:0-2155 GCA_045533835.1 Acutalibacteraceae bacterium | reverse complement strand
TCACAACATCACCGCCTTTATTCAATTATATCATATTTAATTTGAAAAGTAAATCTCGCAGTATAAATCCCCACAAATAACAAATACTACTATCACAATTTGTAATTTTTAAGGGAGAGAAAGATAAATGAAAGCAACAGGAATTGTCCGCCGCATAGACGACCTTGGTCGTGTGGTTATCCCTAAAGAGATTAGAAGGACTATGCGGATTCGTGAGGGCGACCCGTTACAGACGATACTGACAGGGTATGATTTATTTTGCCAGGGAATGATAAATCTGTCCAAAAGGACAGGTTTGTAGTTCTGAAAAACAAACAAAAAAACCGTTTAACGGTAAGTATTCGCAAGATTGATTTTTCCGAAATTAAGGAGGTTGATGAAATGACGAAAGAAAAATCGAGTAAAATCATGTACCGAAAAGTTGGGGATTACCTCATTCCTAACATTATTTTGCCGCCCGAACAAGCAAATATCACCATCGGCAAATGGGGTATGATGCATAAGGATTACATTGAGCATAACAAGCGAGGCATGTTTATGTTAATGGTAACTAAATGCACACTTTGGCCATATCTTGCAGATATTGACTGTCAGGCAAATGAAATGTATGACCTTCTGATTGAGCAGATGAAAGCGGCAGAAGGTGTTACAGAGCAACTGAAAGAACAAGACCAACTTGAATGGGTACAGAGAATGAGCAATATTCAGGAACAGGCAAGAGAGATTGTGTGCAGTGAATTGATATACAGCTAAAATTTAATTGGCGTTTGAATTTGATATAGCAAAGCACGGCTTACAGTTGTAGGTCGTGCTTACTTTTAGTGTTAAAAATGCCTTTTATTCGTTAATTTTCCTCGGATAATACATATGGTCATTACAAAAATTTCTATCGAATACAAGGCAAAATTCAAAAAGATCATACAATATGTTGTGGTTGATTGTGATTGCTTTTAGCTTATATGGTATGATTTTTCAGGCTTGTTGAAGATATTTTTTCGTAGTAAAAAATTAGTTTATATGTAAGTGGATATTTGTTTATTCTAATTATAAAAATTTCAACCATCCCTGTATTTCTTCGGACTCATACCGAACTGTTTTGCGAATATCCTGTGGAAATAGCTTTTATTTTCATATCCCACGGCTTTTGAAATTTCATCAATACCTATCTTCGTATTCTTTAAAAGATACTCCGCCTGCGAAAGCCTTTTGTCTTGCAAAAGTTCAGTATAGGTCTTTCCTGTCTGATTTTTGATTTCATGGCTGAGCCAATAAAAGTCGTAGTGAAGCAGTTTTGCCGCCTCGGTAAGACTGCCGTTTTTGTAATTTTCTTCTATGTATTTGAAAATCTGTAGTATGGCGGCTTCTTCCTTTGACTGATATGCGAGCTTGTCTGTGTGATTGAGAAGCTGCATAAAAAGAAGTCCCATAGTAGTCTGATTGATATTTCTTTTATTTGATGTGTTGTTGATGAGTGTCCAAAGTAAATTTTCAATGAGATTCTGTACGGGTAAAACATCCGAAACTCTGAAGTGGAGATAGCCTGCGTTTTCTTCTTTGAAAAGAGACTCTATCAGAAACTTTTTAAGGGGCGTTTCTTCAGCACCTAACATTTCAAGTGTCTTGTCGAAAAATTGAGGGAGAATGATAAAGTTTACCGCTATGTCATTTCCTGATGCGGGAAGGATTTCCTGCTTAGCATTCTGTCCGAGAAATAACAACTCTCCTTCACACAGCTCGATAGTTTTTCCGTTTATAATATGTGTTGTTTTGCCTGAACACATATAGACTACCTCAACAAAATCGTGGGTGTGCTCGGGAAAATGAATGAATCTTGTGTGTGTTCTGATTGTAATGAGCTTTCCGTCCTTGAGAAGCTTTCTGGATGAAATAATATTATCATCGTTTTCCGTATAAATACTGCTGTCTACTGTGCTTCTTCCGTCTAATATAGACTGCTCCTCGTCGGTTATGGGAATCAATTCTTTAAGGATTTCACGGTTTATCATATAACCACCTCTGTTCGATTATACATTTTCATATCAGAAAAATCAATACAAATAAGGACACTTTTTTAAGCAAATAAGGACCTTTCGTTTTATGCTGATTCAGTGGTATAATTACAATGAAATAATTATATTAAGGTGGAGAAGATTTG
>JAZSIM010000081.1:0-153935 GCA_045533835.1 Acutalibacteraceae bacterium | reverse complement strand
AGAATCCTTGGTGAAACCACCGAAGAGCAGTTCCTTGTTCTCGGCGAAGAAAAACTTTGCCTTTGCGAAATGCTCGATATTTATGAAGGCAAACTCGAAAGCGTTTTCGCCTGCAACATTCCTAACAGCAATTCTCCCATGGAGAACTTTAATTACAGCGTAAGCGAATGGAAAGCTCCCGCAATCAAAGTTGCCAAACCGAAGGTTCTTATTCCTGCATTCCCCGGCACCAACTGCGAATTCGACAGCGCAAAAGCTGTTGCCGATGCAGGCGCGGAACCCGAAATCATGGTAATCAACAACCTTTCCGCGGAAGGAATCCACAGAAGCATTGAAGCTTTCGCAGAAAAAATCAAGGAATCCCAGATGATCTTCATTCCCGGCGGTTTCTCCGGCGGCGATGAACCCGATGGCTCCGCAAAATTCATCACCGCTTTTTTCCGCAACGGACTTATCAAGGAAGGCGTAACCGATCTTCTTGATAACCGCGAAGGTCTTATGTGCGGTATCTGCAACGGCTTCCAGGCTCTTATCAAACTTGGACTTGTTCCTTACGGAAAAATCATCGATACCGATGAAAATTGCCCGACCCTTACCTTCAACACCATTGACCGCCACCAGTCCAGAATCGTTCATACCAGAATCGCTTCCAACAAATCTCCGTGGCTTTCTCTCACCAACGTGGGCGACGTTTACGCCGTTCCGATTTCCCACGGCGAAGGAAGATTCCTTGCAAGTGAAGAACTTGTTAAGCAATTAATTGCTAACGGACAGGTTGCTACACAGTACGTTGATTTAAACGGCAACGCTACAAGCGATATCCGTTTTAACGCCAGCAATTCTGTTTGCGCTATTGAGGGTATTACTTCGCCTGACGGCAGAGTTTTCGGTAAAATGGGACACAGTGAGCGTATCGGAAGCGGTCTTTATAAGAATGTTCCCGGTGAATATGACATACAGATGTTTAAATCTGCAGTAGAATACTTCAAATAAATTGTAATTTGCCATTGTAGGGGTCGGCGTCCCCGACGACCCGCATTGATGAAATGTTAATTTTTGTATTGATTTCCTCGGAGAATAAAAATGTACCTCACAAATAATTATATACAGAATCAAACTAACTACTACGGGAGGTCGAGGACGCCCTCCCCTACAATGAAAAGGCAACTTTACCGTTAAATTATAATTTACAGGAGGAAAATATTATGGAATACAAATCCGATATAGAAATTGCTCAGAGCTGTCAGATGCGTCACATTACTGAAATTGCAAAGTCTGCAAGCGTTGACGAAAAATACATTGAACAGTACGGCAATTACAAGGCAAAAATTGATCCTGCTCTTATTAAGGAAACAGACAGGAAGGACGGCAAGCTCATTCTTGTTACTGCTATTACTCCAACCCCCGCAGGCGAAGGCAAAACCACCACAACAATCGGTCTTGCTGACGGTCTTAAAAGAATCGGCAAAAACGTTACCGTTGCTCTTCGTGAGCCCTCTCTCGGTCCCGTTTTCGGTGTAAAGGGCGGTGCAGCAGGCGGCGGATACGCTCAGGTTGTACCTATGGAGGACATTAATCTTCACTTTACAGGTGACTTCCACGCTATCGGCGCTGCAAATAACCTTCTTGCAGCTATGCTTGATAACCACATTCAGCAGGGCAACCAGCTCGGTATTGACGTAAGAAAAATCACCTGGAAGCGCTGTGTTGATATGAATGACCGTCAGCTTCGTTTCATCGTTGACGGTATGGGCGGTAAGGCTAACGGTGTACCCCGTGAAGACGGCTTTGATATTACCGTAGCAAGCGAAATTATGGCAGTCCTCTGTCTTTCAAATTCAATTACAGAGCTTAAAGAAAAGCTTTCCAATATCATCGTAGGCTATACCTATGACGATAAACCCGTAACCTGCGGACAGCTTAAATGTGCAGGTGCAATGACCGCACTTCTCAAAGACGCTATAAAGCCCAACCTTGTACAGACACTTGAGGGTACTCCCGCATTCGTACACGGCGGTCCCTTTGCCAATATTGCACACGGCTGTAACTCAATCATGGCTACAAAGGTTGCCCTCAAGATGGGGGACTACACCGTAACTGAGGCAGGCTTCGGTGCTGACCTCGGTGCTGAAAAGTTCCTTGATATCAAGTGCCGTATGGCAGGTCTTACACCCGATGCGGTTGTAGTTGTGGCAACTGTAAGAGCTCTCAAAATGCACGGCGGACTTCCCAAAAACGCACTGGGTACTGAAGACCTTGCAGCTCTCGAAAAGGGTATTCCCAACCTTCTCCGCCATGTATCCAACATCAAGAATGTTTACAAGCTTCCCTGCGTTGTTGCAGTTAACCGCTTCCCCACCGATACTGACAATGAAATTGATTTCATTATCGCAAAGTGCAAGGAACTCGGCGTAAATACGGTTCTTTCTACCGTATGGGCTGAAGGAGGCAAAGGCGGTGAGGCTCTCGCAAAGGAGGTTGTACGTCTTTGCGAAGAAGAAAAGGGCGATTTCACCTTTGCTTATGAGCTTGACACAACAATCGAAGAGAAAATTGAAGCCATTGTAAAGAAGGTTTACGGCGGCAACGGCATTATTCTTACCCCCAATGCGAAGAAGCAGGTTGAACAGCTGACTGCTCTCGGCTTCGGCAAGCTTCCCGTTTGTGTTGCAAAGACACAGTATTCATTCTCTGATGATCCCACAAAGCTCGGTGCTCCCGAAGGCTTCACCGTAACAGTCAAGAACGTAAAGGTTTCTGCAGGTGCAGGCTTTATCGTTGTGCTTACAGGTGACATTCTTACAATGCCCGGCCTTCCCAAGGTTCCCGCAGCTGAAAAGATTGACGTTGACGAAAACGGAAAGATTACCGGACTTTTCTAAGCTTAAACTGAACGGAGGCGGTACATTTTGGCAAAGCTTGAAAGAAGAATAAATACAGACTTTTACGCACTCCTTAAAAAAATTGAGGACGGAATTTTAGGCGGAAGCATTTCCGCATCTGAGGAAGGATCATCTTTTTTCAGAAGCGGAGAAGCAAAATGCGCCGTCAGAGTTTTTGAAAGATATTCTTATCTGGGAGGCAACCGTGTAAGCCTCACGGTTACTCTTTTTCAGGAAAACAGCAGCTCCCCTGTTTATCTCTCAGGTATAACCGCAGGCGGAAGCCAGGCTATGTTTGTGAAAATCAACACCTTCGGAGAAGAAGCCTTTCTGAAAAAGCTTACAGAAATAATTGACAGATAAAAAACGAAAAAACCACGGTGAGGAGAACCGTGGTTTTTCCGTTGTGGAGATTATTTATGAAGAAAAACGAGCAAAGCTTTTTAAGGCAACTCTTCGTTGCATACACAATATAAGGCACAAAACTGAAAACAAACTTAAAAATATTTCTTTTTTGAAAATATGATTAATTAAGATTCATTTAAGCATTTTTATTTATACTGAAAACACAGCAAGAATTGCTATCTCGTTTTCTTCATGAAAATCTCCTCAAAAAAAGCGGATGCGCTTCGGATACCCCCTTTCCGGAGCGTTTCTGCTTTTTAAATCAATAAAGCCATTGACTTAAGCAAATTTCGGGGTATAATATTGAAGTAATTTAAAAGAGGTGTTTTATTATGAGCGAAAATTGTACACACAACTGCGAAACCTGCTCAGCAAAATGCAGCAGCGCAGAAAAGACAAAATCCCTGCAGGAACCACAGAACAAGATGTCTGATATAAAGAACGTTATTGCCGTTGTAAGCGGTAAGGGCGGTGTCGGCAAATCTCTTGTTACTTCCCTTCTTGCCGTAGAATCACAGAGAAAGGGCTTTAAGACCGCAATTATTGACGGTGACATCACAGGTCCCTCAATGCCTCAGAGCTTCGGAATCCACGAAAAGGCTGTAGGCAACGATCTCGGCATTTTCCCGGCAAAAACCTCCACGGGAATTGAGCTTATGTCCCTTAATCTTCTTCTTGAAAATGAAAAGGATCCCGTCATCTGGAGAGGTCCTGTTATTGCAGGTGCAGTAAAGCAGTTCTGGACAGACGTTGTCTGGGGCGATATTGACTATATGTTCGTTGATATGCCTCCCGGAACAGGTGACGTTCCCCTTACCGTTTTCCAGTCACTCCCCGTAAAGGGCATAGTTGTTGTAACATCTCCTCAGGAGCTTGTTTCAATGATAGTTGACAAGGCTGTAAAGATGGCAAAAATGATGAATATCCCCGTTCTCGGTATTGTTGAGAACTATTCATATTTTGAATGTCCCGATTGCGGCAAGAAACACCACATCTACGGTGAAAGCCATATTGATGAAGCAGCAAAGGAGCATGGAATCGAAACAATTGCTAAGCTTCCCATCAACCCCAAGCTTGCAGCAGCCTGTGATAAGGGTATGATTGAGCTCTCGGACTGCAAGGAAATAAAAGACCTTGCAGATGCAATAATCAAGTAATATGGCGTGCGAAAGAGCCTTTAAGGGCAAATGCATTACGGAATTCCCGAGAAGCTTTGTCTGCATTGATATTGAAACAACGGGACTGAGCCCTTTATATGATGACATAATAGAGGTTTCGGGAATACGAGTGGAAAACGGAAAATCTGTTGCCACCTTTTCCGAAACAATCAACATAGGCCGCCCTCTGCCGCCCTTTATCACGGCACTTACAGGGATTACCGATAAGGAGCTTGCAAAAAGCAACTCTGCGGAAAACGTACTGACAAGATTCTGCAGCTTTGTAGGCGGTGACATTCTCTTAGGCCATAACGTAAATTTCGATATCAATTTCCTTTATGACAAATGTCTTGACAAAACCGGAATTCTTTTTGAAAACGATTTCGTTGATACTCTTAAAATCGGCAAACGCCTTTTACCTCATCTCAAGCATCATAAGCTTGATGATTTAGCGGAATATTACTGTATTCCGCCGAGAACGCTCCACAGAGCCCTCGGTGACTGCGAAATGACGGTAAATTGCTATTTTAAGATGCTGAACGACATTGATAACGAATTAACCTTCTACACCGCAAAACGGCGAAAATAAGCAAAAATTAAAGCCTCCCTTCAAAAAGGGAGGCTTAAGCTTTTATCAGTATTGGGTTTTAAGATTAATCCAAAGCTCACTCTGAAGAACAAGAGTTTCCTTATTAAGGTTAATGAAAACCTCGCACTTGTCAAGAATCTCCTTGGGAGGATAAACAAGCGGATCCTCGCTCTGCTCGGGATCAAGTGCCTCGTAAGCGGCTGTATGGGGAATTGCATACCATACCTCTTCGGCATTTCTTACGGCAATTTCCGTTTCACACATAAAGTTTATGAACTTCTCAGCGGCCTCCTTGTTACGGGAAGACTTGAGTACGCACATGGAGTCAAAGAACATATTTGCGCCCTCTCGGGGTACGTAGGCAGCAAGATTCTCGTTTTCTTCCATCATTGTCATGGCGTCGCCTGCATAATAAGCGGCAATATATGCCTCTTCGTTAAGCATTTTATCAAAAATCTGATCCATTACGTAAGCCTGTACAATGGGTTTCTGCTTTTTGAGTTCTTCGGCAGCCTCGTACCAATCCTCGGGCTTCGTTGTGTTCATTGAATGACCGAGCTTAATGTGAGCAAGAGCAAAGGCATCACGGGGATTATCAAACATAAGGATATTTCCCGCATATTTTTCGTTCCAGAGAAGATTTATGCTTTCATCCGCAACGTCTTCCTCATCAACGTACTTGGTATTATAAACAATAACAACAGTACCCCAGGTATAAGGCACAGAATATTTTTCCCCGGGGTCATAGGAAAGACCGCGGTAATCCTCACCGATATACTTATAATTAGGAATATTATCAAAGTTAAGCTCGGCTAAAAGATCCTCGCTTATCATCTTTGAAATCATATATTCGGAAGGAATAATAACGTCATAGGAAGCAGCTCCGCTGACGATTTTTGAATACATTTCCTCGTTGCTGGCATAAGTGGTGTAATTTACCTTTATGCCCGTTTGCGCTTCAAAATCATCAAGCACGGTCTGGTCTATATATTCGCCCCAGTTATACACATTTATGGACTGTGCGTCTCCCCCGTTTCCTCCTTCACCGCAGGCGGCTAAGGAAAACAGAATAAGAACAACCGATATAAGGGAGATAATTTTCTTTTTCATGCTTTAGTCCCCCTTATCTTTTTGCCTTTTTGCCTGATTCGGGCTTTTTGATATTGGATATCAGCATAAGCGCAAGAATCACGACAAAAAGAAGTGTTGAAAGTGCATTAAGCTTAAGAGAATAGGGCTTCTTTGTCATTGAATAAATGGTAACGGGAAGCGTCTGGAAGGTTGCACCGGAATTGAAATAGCTGATTACGAAGTCATCAAGGGACAGTGTAAATGCCATAATAAGACCCGAAACAATACCGGGAAGAATCTGAGGAATTACAACCTTGATAAATGACTTCACGGGAGGACAGCCGAGGTCAAGTGCTGCATAATAAATATTCTGATCCATACCCTTAAGCTTCGGAAGCACGGACAGCACCACATAGGGAATATTAAAGGTGATATGAGAAATCAGAAGCGTACCGAAGCCCATTTCCATTCCGTTAAAATGAGAAAGCACAAAAACGAAAAGTATCATCATCGAAATAGCCGTAACTATTTCGGGATTGACAACAGGAATGTTGTTGATGCTTAAAAGCGCAGATTTCTTCCAGCCGCGCATTGAATTTATGCCGACAGCGGCAAGCGTACCGATAAGTGTCGCAATAAGTGCAGACAGCACGGCAATAATTATTGAATAATAAAGCGACTGCAGTATCAGCTCATCCTGGAAAAGCTCTATATACCACTGCAGAGAAAAGCCCTCAAACTTTGCACGGGATGTGCCGGAATTGAAGGAAAAGAAAACAACAACGAGAATAGGCAGATACAGAAACGCGAGAATAAGCGCATTGTAAACCTTGAGAAATTTTTTCATATTCTGCCACCTCCCGAGGTCTTTGCATCCTTGTCAAAGTGATTCATAAAGAAGGTTGCTACAAGAATGAGAATCATAAGCACCATTGAAAGGGCTGCGCCGATATTATAATTTACAACACCCGAATTTCCGAGGAAATAATCCTCAATAAGGTCACCGATAAGGAAATCCTTACCGCCGCCGAGGATTCGGGAAATGATAAATGTGCTTATGGAGGGAATGAAAACCATAGTAATTCCCGAAATTATACCGGGCACGCTTAAAGGCAGAATAACCCTCTTGAACACGTGGAAGCCGTTTGATCCGAGATCCCTTGCCGCCTCAAGAAGAGAATTGTCTATCTTTGTAAGCGAGGTATAAATGGGAAGAATCATATAAGGAAGGAAATTATAAACCATACCGAGAACAATGGCTCCGCGGTTGTTTATAAGCTGAAAGCCGTCAAATTCACCGCCGAAAAGACCGACAATACCTCTCAGCGCAGAATTGATAAGACCGTTGTTTTCGAGAATCGTCATCCATGAATAGGTTCTTACAAGAAAGTTCATCCACATGGGAAGCATTATTATAAGCGTTGCGTTTCTCTGAATTTTTTCACTTGCCCTTGACATACTGTATGCAATAGGATAAGCAAGCACCAGACAGATCACCGTTGCAATAAATGCAAGGCGAAGGGACAAAAACATAGTGGAGCGATATGTATATATCCACTTGAGATTCTGGAGAGTGAATGCTCCGTCGGCATTTGTAAAAGCATAATATACAACAAGCGCCATGGGAACAAGCACAAAAACAGTCATCCAGGAGGCAAAGGGAGAAACCGTTGCCTTCTTGTTGCCTATAGTTACAGTCTTACTCATCGCCCGAATCCTCCGCATCAATTCCTGCATTTACATCGGACAATTCATCGAATTCGTCAGAATAACTGGAGAAATCACCGAAGGTACCCGAATACTCGGATTTTTTCATAATGTGTATAGCGTCGGGTTCAATTACAAGGCCGATTTCGGAGCCCTCATACTGAATATCCGTGGACTGAATCATCCAGAGGAAGCCGCCGATATCAACAATAATTTCATAATGCACGCCCTTGAAGGTAACGGAGGTAACCTTACCCGTCAGCATACCCTCGCTTACGGGAACAACATCAACGTCCTCGGGACGCACAACAACGTCAACAGCCTCGTTCTTGCCGAAGCCGCCGTCAAGGCAGTCAAATACGTGGCCGGAAAACTCTACAATCCGGTCTTCCTTCATAATACCGTCTACAATATTACTTTCACCGATAAAGTCGGCAACAAAAGCATTTTTGGGCTCGTTATATATATCTGTTGGTGAGCCAATCTGCTGAATCTTACCGCTGTCCATAACAACGATGGTATCAGACATTGAAAGAGCCTCTTCCTGATCGTGGGTAACGTAAATGAAAGTAATGCCGAGACTCTGCTGAATCTTTTTAAGCTCATTCTGCATATCCTTGCGAAGCTTCAGGTCAAGCGCACCGAGGGGCTCATCAAGAAGCAGCACCTTGGGATCAACCGCAAGAGCACGTGCAATTGCAACTCTCTGCTGCTGACCGCCCGAAAGAGAATTGATATTTCTGTTTCCGAAGCCCTTCAGGTTAACAAGAGAAAGCATCTCCTCTACCTTCTTGTCAATCTTATCCTTAGGCATCTTTTTAAGCTTCAGACCGAATGCGATATTTTCTGCAACATTGAGATGCGGAAAAAGTGCATAACGCTGAAAAATGGTGTTAACCTCTCTTTTGTGAGGAGGAACACCATTGATTCTCTTGCCGTCGAAAATCACATCTCCCCCGTCAGGCTCAAGAAAGCCCGCAATAATCCTGAGCGTTGTGGTTTTACCGCAGCCCGAAGGACCGAGGAAGGTGATAAATTCGCCGTCCCTTATATATAAATTGATATTTTTTAAGATTTGTTCACCGTCAAATGAAACGGAAATGTTTTTAAGGTCAATGATAACATTGTTTTCCAATTATGCAGCCCCTCTCCGTTAACAACGAATAGATATTTCCTATGTCCCTTTATATACAGTACATATTAAAGTAAATATATCGCAATACTTGTCAAATGTCAACATTTTTCATAATTCTTATACCTTTTTTTAAAAAGAAAAGAGCACTCTTCACAAAGAAGAGTGCCCGGAATGCTGAAGCCTTATGCCTGGGGGAATACCTGCTCGATTCTGTCAGCGATGTCGTCACCGAGATTGCCGACTCCTGTTGCGAGTTCATCGTCAATGTCAAGATCGGGGAAAAGATCACCGAAAAGTGACTCGATTGTTTCAAAAATATAAGTCAAAACTTTTTCGATAAGCTTGAAAATAACCGAGAACTCAAGCTGAGTGAAGTTTTCGGGGAAAACAAGACCTTCATCATTCATAATGTTCTTGTTTTCATCAACAACTGTTTCTGTGTCAGCTGTTTCGTCAGCCATAACAACAACGGAAAGAGCAGAGAAAGCAACGAGAACAGCCATAAGAACTGCTAATAATTTTTTCATAATAATTCCTCCGAAGAATATTTTCAGATGTATTATATACTACATAGCGATTAAAAGCAACCCATATTTTTAATTTTAAGAAAAAAATACATATTTTTGTGGTTTTGCACATCGGAAATATCATACATTTGTTCAAATTTAATGTTTATTTGCTTCATTTATTATTTATATTGACATAAGTTTAACAAATAATTATAATTATTATAAGTATTTTTTGCAGGAGGATCAGTTATGAAAATTCCGGGGAATCCTGAATTCATTTTCGCCGCACCTGACGGAAAAAAGGCGGCAGATATTTTTACGGAAGAAGCAAAGCTAAGACTTACTCCCTCCGTTTATCCTTCTGCGGATTTCAGCATTGCTTTCATTGAAAACAGCATATTTTCAGATGACGAGTACGAAATTCTCTGCGAAGATAATAAAATAACCTTTACCGCCTCCGGAATCAGAGGCTTTATTTTCGGAATCGGCCGTTTTCTCAGAAAATCCGTTGTAAAAAATAATGCTTTTTATCTTATTGATGATATATCGGGCAGATATTCTCCCGAGAAAAAAATCAGAGGACACCAGGTAGGCTACCGACAGACCAGCAACACCTATGAGGCGTGGGATCTGGAGGAATACAGAAGATGCTATCTTGATATGATGTATTTCGGAGCAAACACCTGCGAGCATATACCCTATGAAAACGGTCACTCGGACAGAAGTCCCATTATGCGCCGTGACGAGCAGGAGCTGCTTTGCCTTTCAGCAAAGCAGGCAAAGGCTTACGGTATGGCTGTTTCCCTCTGGTACCCCAACTGCGAGGCAACCCTTGAGGAGGGAGAAAGAAACCGCGAAAAGCTTTTCTCTGAAGCAGAAGAGCTTGACTATATATTCCCTCCCGGAGGAGACCCGGGCAGTCTTGAGCCCGACGAGCTCTTTGAAAGATGTAAATCCTACAGAGAAATTGTAAAAAAATACCACCCCGATGCTGAAATGTGGCCCTCGGCTCAGCAGCCCCACCATCTTCCGCTCTGGGGAACTCAGTTCCTGGCTCTTATGAAGAATAAGCCGGATTTTATCGACGGTGTCATAACAGGTCCCAATGCGGCATTCCCTCTTGATATCCTGAGAAGATATCTTCCCAAGGAATACCCCATCAGGCTTTATCCCGATATTACTCATAATCTCAGGTGCGAATACCCCGTGCACTCCGACCGTGATGACTGGCACTATGCCCTGCAGGCCGTAAACGGACGGGAAAGCATAAATCCCAGACCCGTTGAATACAAGAGAATACATTCGGAAACAAAGGGCTACACCGTCGGAAGCGTATCATACTCCGAGGGCGTAAACGACGATATAAACAAGGCGGTCTGGAGCGCTCTTGAATTTGACAGCTCCACTCCCTTAAGAGAAATTCTTGAGGACTATTCCCGACTTTTCTTCCCCGGTGCCGATTACGAAAAAGCTGCAGACGGCATATTCGGACTTGAAAAGAACTGGGAGGGAGCTCCGGAGGAGAATCCCTCAATTGAAAACACGCTGAAATTATGGGAAGAGCTGGGAGAAGAAGTCCCTGCACTTCACGGCAGCTGGCGTTATATCCAGTGTCTTTTCAGGGCAAGATGCGATGCCTTCGTAAGAAGAAAGGTAATGTTCGAAAAGGAGCTTATAAGAAAAGCAAAGAAAGCGGCTGTTACCGATACTGCAAGAGCAAAGGAGATTCTTCTGACTCCCCTGCCCGACAGCATAAACACCTTATACGAGGAGATTGAAGAAAACGGCAGGCAGCTTTTTGAGCTCATCGGTATGCAGCTTGATGTAGAGCGCTACTATGCAAAGAATCCCGAAAGAGGTGCGGTGCTTGACACAATAAAGCTTCCCCTTACGGATTTACCGTGGCTTCTTCACGCTTATGATAAGGCAGAGAGACTCGGCGAAAAGGAAAAAAATGAATACATCAACCGCTGCTTCAACAGAAATAAGGTAGAAAACGATGAATATTATTATTCCGTTGCACTTGACGGCATCTGTCCCGGCGGTGTAAGACAGAATCCTTATTTCTATATGAATATTCAGGGCGACCGTCCCGATAAAAACAACGGAACTCTCCCCACAGCACTTTTCAAGCTTTTTGACCATTTCAGCTTCAGGCTTAAGTGTGCGGGGCTTAAATACGATACAGATTACTATATGATGATCACCCACCGTGATATGCACAACGAGGACAGCATAAAGCATACAATAAAGATTAACGGAAAAACTCTTTATTCGGGACCTCAGTTCGGCGGTGAAAGAAACGAAAAATATGAAAATGAGATGCTTCCGAAGGGCTTTATTGCTGTTCAGTACAGAATCCCTAAGGAATTCATCATAAACGGCTGTATTGACTTACAGATTACAGAAAAGGTCAACGGCTTTGAAATTGCGGAAATCCGCTTTACAAAAAATCCGTATTAAGGAGGACAGTATGAATAAGAAAAAAGCTGCTGCGGCAGTTATTTCCCTTACGGCAGGTGCTGTTACAACAAAGCTGACCGCAGACAAGTTAAAAGAAAAGCTGTCCTCGCCCGACAGCAAAAGAAGGCTTCAGGACACGGGGCATAAGGCAGCAATGAAGATAGTCAAAAAAATTTCCGACTCGGTTTCCGATAAGGGAATCCCCTATCTCAACCGATATGATGGCAAGGGCTTTCTTGAGGGCAACGGATATTTTCTTGCAAGCCCTGCGGAAAATGCCAAATGGCAGGCAGGCTACTCAAAGGCATCAGTAATTCCTCCCGTACAGGAGGGCGACTATTACATCGGCGGATATCTCGCCTTTCCTCCCAATAAAATGAACGGCATTATGAACGAGCAGATGGTAAGAGCCATTGCGGTTTCAGACGGCTCGGACAGAGGCATTCACGTTTTTGCAGTAATTGACTGCATAGGCATATCGGGCACGGATATCAGAGATATAAGGCTTCAGCTTTCGGACCTTATCTCTGAAAAGAATATCCTGTCGATGAATATCAGCGCCACACACTGCCATTCGGGAATTGACACCGACGGTCTTTGGGGCGATTTACCGAAGATTTATAAGCACAACAAGAAGGAAGTCAAGAAAGGCAAAAAGGCAAAGCCCGTTTCGGGTAAGAACGAGGGCTTTATGCTTTACCTTAAAAAGACTGCCGCAAGGGTCATAAGACAGGCAATTGAAAATATGACAACGGGCGAAATGTATTATGCCCAGCTTCCAGTAGGCGACTACGTAAGGGATAAGCGTCCGCCCTATGTTACCGTAAACGACCTTACCAATATCCGCTTTGTACCCGACGGTGCAGGCAAGGAAATCAGTATGGTATTTATGGCGGCACACCCCGTTTGCTATGGTGACAAGCAAAGAGAGGCCTCCCGTGATTTCCCCGGGTATATGTGCGACGCAATGGAGGAAATGGGCCTTGATACAATGTTCATTCAGGGCGCTGAGGCTGCAGTTGCAACAAACCGAGGTCCTCACATTCCCGACGGGCTTACCACAGATGAAGGCTTAAGGGCTTACGGCAAGGCTATTGCGGATTACGTGGCAAATTATGACAAATCAGCATACAAAAAGCTTTCTCCTCTCATCAACGTAATACTCAGCGAGGTTTTCCTTCCCTCCGGCAATGAAATTCTTGAGCTGGCAGCAAAGCTTCGTATTGTAAACAATTCACTTGTAAGAATCACTACCGTTGATGACGGGAATAAGGAAGACAAATCCTACGACCTGACCTTTGTTACTGAGGTGGGCTTTGCAGTACTCGGAAACGAGCTGAGCATTGCAATGGTTCCCGGTGAGCTTATGCCCGAAATCGCTATCGGCGGAGCTTTTGAAGATTGGGAAAGCTATAACGGAACAAAATGGGATAAGCCGAGTCTTAAGGAAATTCTCGGGACGGAAATAGCCGTTGCAGGACTTTGTAACGATTTTATAGGTTACATTGTTCCGGATAACGATTACGGCAGTATTCTGGCTCCTCTTCATTATGAGGAATCAGCCTCCGCCGGCTGCAAAACCGCATCCAATATCGTTTCGGCTTTCCAGAGAATGAAGAAAAACGCAGAAAAAATCACGGTTTATGAAAAACAGACCGTAAAAGAATAACTATTGTTTCTGAGGGGTTAACAAATTAAAGATATGGACACTAAAAAACCTGTAACAGCAATTATTGTAGGTGCGGGACACCGCTCAATCACCTACGGAGATTATTCCTTTGACCATCCCGATGACCTTAAAATTGTAGGTATTGCAGATCCTAACGAGGTCAGAAGAAAAATGACAGCAGAAAGGTACGGCTTTTCAGAGGAATTCTGCTTTGAATCCGCCCAGGAGCTTGCCAAGGTGCCCCGTTTTGCCGACGTTATCATAAACGGCACAATGGATCATCAGCATTTTGAAACTGCAGTCCCTCTTCTTGAAAAAGGATATGATATGCTTCTTGAAAAGCCCTTTTCCGTAAGCCTTGAGGAAATGCAGAAGCTTCTTGCAGTCATCAGAAAAAACGGCAATAAGGTTATGATTTGCCACGTTCTGAGGTATTCCACCTTCTACAGAAGGATAAAAGAAAAGCTTCTTGAGGGCGCTTTAGGCGACATTATAAACATACAGATGTCCGAGCACGTAAGCTATCACCATCTTTCAACCTCATATATAAGAGGCAAGTGGGCAAATACCGATATCTGCAAGACCAGCATGCTTCTTGCAAAGAGCTGTCACGATATTGACATTATGATGTGGCTTATGAATGATACTCAGCCTGAAACAGTATCCTCTCACGGCAGTATTTTCCAGTTTAAGCCCGAGAATGCTCCCGAGGAAGCAGGCACACGCTGTCTTGTGGACTGTCCCCTTGTTGACACCTGCAGATATTCAGCAAAGACTATGTACCTCGGTCATCCCGATCGTTGGGAATGCTACGTCTGGGCGGGGCTTGAGGATATAAAGGATCAGACCTACGACATAAGAGAGGCATCTCTTAAAACCGATAACCCCTACGGAAGATGTATCTATAAGTGTGATAACAACGTTGTTGACCATCAGTCAGTGCTTGTAAAATTCAAAAACGGCGCAACGGGTACCCATAATATGATAGGCGGCACAGCAAAGAGTATAAGGAAAATTCATATTATAGGTACGAAGGCTGAGCTCTACGGCAATTTTGAAGACAATAATTTCTACATAGAAAGAATTGTGACTGAAGCTCCCGACGGCTATGAAAGAGAGTTTTATGACACAAATACTATGGGCGGTATGGGTCACGGCGGCGGTGACCCGGCACTTACGGCTGATTTCATCAACTACATAAGAACGGGCGAGCAGTCAATTTCCTGCACGGAAATCTACAACTCAATTGCAGGACATCTGACGGTTTTCCTTGCAGATAAATCTATGGAAGAAAACGGCAAGCCCTACGACTGCGATTTTTCAAAATATTGATTTTTCAGTAACAAAACGTATAAACCTCCGTAATATGTAATGAAGTTTTCGGATTTCAATTACATTACGGAGGTTTTCTTATGTCTGAAAAACTTGGGCCTTTAACGGAAACAATCGAAGGCAGAAAGGTAAACGAGGCTATATGTATAGATACAGCCCGTGTGTATGATTCCTGCGCAGATAAAGACTGTCTTGCAGACCTCAGAGTATATTTTACCGATACTGCCGAAAGCATTATTGAATCGGCGGTAAGCATCAGATGCAGAGGCTGTGAGGTAATAAACGTTGTCACGGAGGTTGATTCCGTCCCCTTTAACAGAGGCTATTATTCTGTTGACATCACCTTCTTCTTTGCAGTAACCCTTGAAGCGGTAATTTCCTCACAGCAGCAGCCCGTAACAGTAACGGGACTTTCGGTATTCTCAAAGAAGTGTATTCTTTACGGAGCAGACGGTAACGTAAAGGTATTTACCTCAGAATACAGCTGCGAAAACGATTTTTCATTACCCATAACGTCAGTAAACCCCAGAGCAAAAATTCAGGTTGCAACTCCCCTTTGTCTTGATGCAAGAATCTGCCGTCCCTGTGAGTGCTGCAACAATATTCAGGATGCAGGTGCCGCTATTCCCAGATGTGTAGCCCGCTTCTTCCCCGGCAATTTCGGTCCTCAGAGCGCACAGAGAGCCGTCAGAGTTACCATCGGTCTTTTCTCAATTGTTCAGCTTGAAAGAGATGTGCAGATGCTCATTCCCGCTTATGATTTCTGTATGCCCACAAAGGAATGCTCCTGCGATACGGAGGATCCCTGCGATTCCTTCAGAAAAATCCGCTTCCCTGTTTCGGAATTTTTCCCGCCCGATACACCCGATTGCAACAATCCTGCCCCCTCGGGCTTTGATCCCCCCTGCTGCTGCGGCAGATAATAGCTCTTTTTTCTTATCTCATAGCATAGTCCATTCACACATAACAAAAACGGGCGGGAAATTCCCGTCCGTCTTTATTTATCTGTGTTTTTTTCTGTAAGCGATGTAATCCTCAAGAATTATAACCGCGGCAACTGCATCCACCGTGTTTTTTCTCTTCTTTCCCCTTACATCATTCATATTCATATACTTATGTGCGCTGACAGTGGTAAGTCTTTCGTCACGAAGCACCACGGGAAGCCCCGAAAATGTACTGAGAGCATCGGCAAATTCCTTGCAGGCCTCCGCACGGAAGCCCTCCGAGCCGTCCATGTTCTTAGGAAGACCAACGGCAATTTCCTCTGCCTTAAGCTCTTTTGCCTTTTCGGCAACGTATCTTATAACCTTATCCCTGTCGCGTTCCGTAATAACACATACGGGAGAAGCCAGAAATTCACTTTTATCACACACGGCAAGTCCCGTACGGACATCGCCGTAATCTACAGCTAAAATAACCATTTTTCACCTATTAAAAATCAGGGATATCGTAACCGGGATCGCCTATATCTTCACCTGTGGAAGGTCTGCCGGAGCAACCCTTACATACACCGGGAAGGTGGCTTACCTTATACCAGCCCGTTGACGAAGGACAGTTTGCACCTGCAAGAAGACCCGTACCGGTGCAGTAAGAGCGTCTTACAACCTCGTCACCCATTTCGAAGCCCTTATATTCGAGTCCGTCATGGATTCTGGTCATAACCTCTCTGTATACCTTACCTGCAGGATTTTGTCCGTAATAGGAGGTATTGATTGCCTTCTGAACCTTTTCAAAGCCCGTCCATGCACAGCCTACATAATAGCCTGTTCCTCCGCAGAACCACTTATCCTTGTTGTCGGATGTTGTACCGGACTTAGCCCAGTTTTCCTGACCGCTGACAGCATAAGCTCCGCCGGTACCGTTGGGATAGGTAACAACACACTTGAGAAGCTGAAGCATAACATCTGCAGTACCGGAGGAAATAACCTGCTCACCCTCACGGTTGGGCTCAAGTATAACCTCATCGCCTGCTGCGTTTGTAACCTTATAATAGCACCAGGGCTTGTAATACAGACCGCCGTTGCCGAAGGTCACGTAAGCTGCCGCCATATCAAGACATGTAAGACCGTAATTCATAGCACCGATTGCAAGAGGTGCATAGTCTGCATCACCCTCAACAAGTGTAGAAATCTTGAAACGGTCCCTTAAGAATCTGTAGCTTGTTGTGGGAGTAAGAGCATCAATAATTCTTGCAGGAATTGTATTGAGCGAAGGAGCAATTGCCTGAGGAAGATTCTTGAGATCGTCAATACTACCTGCAACACCGCCGTAGTTTGTGGGCCAGGGCTTATCCTCACCCCTTACAGCAATACCGTAATTGGGAAGGTAGCTTGACCAGGTGTAATAGTTAAGCTCAATTGCGGGTGCATAAGCAGAAAGAGGCTTGATTGTTGAGCCGGGCTGTCTGGGAGATGTGGTACCGATATTAAGAGTTCTGTCACCTGTCTTCTGACCAAGACGTCCTGCAGTTGCAACAATTCTTCCTTCATAGTCGAGAATAACCATTGAGGACTGAATTGCGGGATTTTTCTCCGTATCAGCCTCCTTGGGGAAGGTTATTCTGTTTTCGTAAACATATTCAATTTCATCCTGAATATCCATATCAAGTGCGGCATAAACCTTAAGTCCGCCGTAATAAACCTTACGGAAGGCTTCGGATTCGGTGTAGCCGTACTGCTCTCTGAGGTCATCAATAAGAGTTTCGATAACAAGGTCAACATAGTAGCTGTTGTACTCTGTTGTTACCATTACGTCCTCTTCGTCGACGTACTCCTCCTCACGCTCTCTGTCATCGCCGTAGAAAACAACCTCCTCTGCAATAGCAGCATCGTACTCCTCCTGAGTGATGTAACCCTCAGACATCATATAATTAAGACAGCCGATTGCACGCTCACGGTTATTCTCATAATTCACGATAGGATTATAGCCTCTCGGAGCCTTTGTAATAGAGGCGAGAATTGCACTTTCCATAAGGGTAAGGTCCCCTACGTCCTTATTGAAATAGTATTCGGCTCCGGTTTTTATACCGTAACAGCCCATATCAAGATAAATGGTGTTAAGGTAAGCCTCCAGAATCTCATCCTTATCAAAATGCTGCTCAAGAGCAAGTGCATTCTTGATTTCTCTGTACTTTCTTACGAAGGTACCTGCATTTTCACCCGTAAGGTTCTTGATTAACTGCTGAGTAAGAGTTGAACCGCCCTGTGAGAAGCTGTATTTTGCCACAACACCTATGGTTCTTATCCAGTCAACACCCTTATGAGTGGGGAAACGCTTATCTTCGAGAGCAACAACAGCATCCTGAAGATCCTGACAAACCTCCTCGAGATCAACCCATTCGCGGTTTTCCTGTCCGTGAAGACGGGCAATTTCAATCTCGTTACCGTCAGCATCATAGCCGTAGATAATCGTTGTCTGACTCTGATTTGCTATGTAGCTGTCAAGGTCAATATAATCCACACCTGCAATATCCTTCTCGGGGTCGTGACCTATATTGATAAGCCCAACGTCCGTAAAGATATCAATAACGATTATACCTGCCGTCAGCACGCCTATCATAAAGACCATAAGAAAAGCCGTTATCATAGCCGTAAGAGCACGGCTCAAGGGCTTTTTCTTCTTTTTTCTCCTTTTGTTCTTTGCAGGAGATGTATTTTCTTTATTCAATGCAACCATCCTTTTCTAAAAAATATTGCAATATTTCCATATACGGATTGTATTATAACACACTTTTTCGGAAATGTTTAGTATATTTTAAAAAATTTTTGCCAAATATCATTAAAAATATCTTAAGAAGTGAGTTTTTTGAGGGAAAACACAAATAATTTATTCATTTTTCTCTGCATCTGTCTTCTGACCATACTTATTACGGGAATATTTTTCGGCTTCAGTGATTTTTATTGACATTTTTTTCCTGCGATTTATAATAGAAGAGGATATCAATTTACCGAAAGGGGTATATTATGCATTACACAATGAATATTGCGGGCTGTGAGAGAAATCTTCCGCTGTGCCCTCTTAATGAAAATCTTATGATAGGTGCTTTTGTTATTTTCGGCGACCAGGAGCTGACGGTGGCGTCAGCCGGTGCGCTTCTTGAAATAGCTCCCGAATATGACTACCTTATTTCCGCTGAAGCAAAGGGCATTCCCCTTGTTCACGAAATGGCAAGACAGCACGGCGATAAAAAGTATTTCCTTGCAAGAAAGGCTCCGAAGCTCTATATGACCGGCGTCTTTGAGGTAAACGTCCGCTCAATTACCACGGCGAAGGAGCAGAAGCTGTATCTTGATACTGCAGATGCTGAGCTTATGAAGGGCAAGAGAATCCTCATTGTTGATGACGTAATTTCAACGGGCGAATCCCTGTATGCCATAGAGCAGCTTGTAGAGCAGGCAGGCGGTATAGTATGCGGCAAGCTCTGCATTCTGGCAGAGGGCGATGCTCAGGAAAGAACAGACATAAAATATCTTGAAAAGCTCCCCTTGTTCAATTCAAAGGGTGAAGCAATATAAAAATTCAAGCCATAAAAAATTAAGGGTATCACCGCGGTGATACCCTTTTTTGTTGTTATCCGATTATGCAAAAATGTCCTTGAAGAACTGAACAATTGCCTGGAATAAAGCCACAAGCCAATCGAAGGGAGCAAATGTGCTTTCATTCTTCATAGGCTGATTACAACGGTCGCACTTGCCGTTGGAATTCTCATCAATATGACCGAGAACGGGAGTGGTCTTTATTTCAGAGCCGCCGCAACGTGAGCAGTCACGCTTTTCGTGACCTTCATAGATACACTCTGCCTTATCAATCTCGTACCATTCACCGAAAAGGTGGCCGAGGGCTGTAGGTGCATTTTCTGTTTCCTTGTAGCTATCACCGCAATTTCCGCAGACGTAAACAAAATATCCGTCCTCAACACACGTGGGGGGAACGTAAGAGCCTGTATAGCTGTGCTGACACTCATCATCAGCAGCAGAAACAGAAACCGCACATACGGAAAGAAGCATCAGAACACTGAGAATAACGCTGAGAAATTTTTTCATATCAAAAACTCCTTAATTTCTTTAAGATAATATTAACACAGAAAAATCCTGTTGTCAAACACTTTCAACAAAACGCATAAATGCATTTCTGCCGGCCTCGTCACGCTTATAAACACCTGCGTGCTCAAGAACGGTTGCAAATACCTTGCCGACCTCATCCTGAAGGATATCCATACAGTTTTCTTCGGTAAAGGTATATTTGTCAATAAAGGACTCTGCCCAATCTGCGTGAGCCTCGGTAAGAGCATCGGCTCTTAAGTCCTTCCCGCCGAGAATTGCATTCTTAAGAGCTTCAAGCTCATCTTTAAGTCTGGGAGGAAGCACGGCAAGTCCCATAACCTCAATAAGACCGATATTCTCCTTCTTTATGTGATGAAGCTCCGCATGGGGATGATACACACCGAGAGGATGCTCCTCGGTTGTTATGTTGTTTCTGAGCACAAGATCCATTTCAAAGAGATTGCCTCTTCTTCTTGCGATAGGTGTAATTGTATTATGGGGCACACCGTCGGTTTCGGCAAAAATAAATGCGTCCTCATCGGTATAGCCTCTCCATTTACGGAGAATCTTATCGGAAAGCTCAACAAGGCTTTCCTTGTTTTCGGACTGAAGTCTTATTGTGGACATAGGCCATTTTACAAGACCTGCCTTTACATCGCCGAAGCCTTCGAAGACAATTTCCTTTTCAATGGGGGCTCTTTCCATTGCAAATTCATATTTTCCGCCCTGGAAATGCTCATGGGAAAGAATTGAACCGCCTACAATGGGAAGGTCAGCGTTTGAGCCTAAGAAGTAATGGGGAAAAACCGTAACAAAGCTCAGAAGCTTTCTGAAAACACTTCTGTCAATTGTCATGGGAGTGTGCTTTGAGTTGAAAACAATACAGTGCTCGTTATAGTAAACGTAGGGAGAATACTGCATAAACCAGTTTTCACCGTTTATTTCAACGGGAATAATACGGTGATTCTGACGTGCAGGGAAATCAAGTCTGCCGGCATAGCCCTCACACTCGCGACAGAGCATACATTTGGGATAGCCTGACTGAGGCATATTCTTTGCTGCGGCAATTGCCTTGGGATCCTTTTCGGGTTTTGAAAGATTAACGGTGATATCAATGGTACCGTAATCACCCGTCTGCTGCCATTTTATAATTTTTGCAATTCTGTCACGGCGGATATAATTTGTATCACCGCTGAGCTTATAGTACCAGTCGGTAGCAGCCGCGGGACACTCATTATAAAGCTCTCTGAACTTTTTTATAACCTCAGAGGGACGGGGCGTAAGAACACCCATAATTTTAGTATCAAACAAATCTCTTGAAACCGTACCGGAGTCAATAAGACCGGCTTCAACAGCCTCATCACAGAGTCCGTCAAGAATCTCGGAAAGAGTTCCCTCGAAGGGAGCAGCATCACCGTCAAACTCATTTTTACCGAAAAGGGCAATGATACCGTTAATACAGTAGGTTCTGTCCGCTTCGTCAATAAGCCCTTCTCCTACAGCATAATTTACAAGAGCCTTTATCTTTGCATCAATCATAATAAAACCTCGCACCTTAGAAATATATATTATTATACACGCAATGCGTGGGTTTTCGCAATAGTTTGAAAAAAAATATTTGCATAAACAGAAAAATACACTTATAATAAACAAAAAAAACCGTTAAGGAGATTCGATATGAAATACGAAAACAACTGGAAGTCCCTTAATTCCCGTCCCGTTCCCGAATGGTTTGCAGATGCAAAATTCGGCATTTTCATTCACTGGGGACTATATTCCGTGCCCGCATACACAGCTAAAGGGCAGTATGCGGAATGGTATCAGTGGCAGCTTGAAAAACAACCCGAGCTTACAACAAAGGACTGGCACGAAAGTGTTTACGGAAAAAACTATAAATACTCCGATTTCGTTGAAGGCTTCAAGGCTGAGCTTTTTGATGCACAGAAATGGGCAGAGCTTTTCAGGAAATCAGGCGCAAAATATATAAATATCACATCAAAGCATCATGACGGCTTCTGTCTTTTCAAGACCGATCACGCATGGAACTGGAATTCAATGGACGTAGGTCCCCACAGAGATTTCTGTATGGAATTAAAGGAAGCATTGAAGGACACGGGTGTACGCTTCGGTGTTTACCATTCTGTTTACGAGTGGTTCCATCCCCTTTATCTCAAGGACCCCGAGGAATATGCATTAAAGCACCTGCATCCCATGCTTAAGGAGCTTATCACAAAATACGAGCCCTCCACCCTCTTTACGGACGGTGAATGGGATCACCCCAGCGAAACCTGGCATTCAACCGAATTTTTAACCTGGCTTTATAACGAATCCCCCGTTAAGGATTATATAGTACCCAATGACCGTTGGGGCAAGGAAACAAGAGGAAGACTCGGCGGCAACTTCACCACGGAATACGGTATCATTGACGGCGGCAGAAAAATTGAGGACGTTGAGCTTGACCGTCCCTTCGAGGAGTGCAGAGGCATCGGCAAATCCTTCGGTCTTAACAGAATCGAAACCACAGAGGATTATCTCTCCGCGAAGGAGCTTATTGAAATGCTCGTAGAATTGGTTTCAAAGGGCGGTAACTTCCTTCTTAACATAGGCCCTGCCGCAGACGGCACAATCCCCGTAATTATGGAGGAAAGACTTCTCCAGATTGGTCAGTGGCTTGAGGTCAACGGCGATGCAATTTACGGAACCCGTCTTTACACAAAGAATCCCCAGAAGGATACCTACTACACAAGAAAGGGCGACACCGTTTACGCTATAATCAACCGCTTCCCCTTCGGCAGCGTTACTCTTTCAGAGGTGGATTATGACGAAAATCTCAAAGCCCGTCTTCTCTCCCACGATGCACCCCTTACAACTGAAAATGACGGCGGAAAGCTGAAAATCAACTTCCCTGCCATCAATCCCGACGAAGTAAAGTGTCAGTATATGTACGCAATTGAGCTTACCAAATAAAGGCTTTGCCCTCATCCTTTCGGGTGAGGGCATTTTTTTGTATTTATTTCTTAATAACCTTGAATTTGAGAGTATGCTCGCCGAGATTTTCACCTGTGATTGTTACGGTGACATTGCCTGATTTACCTGTAGTTTTAAGCCAGAAGGCACGGGCACCGCCCACAAGTGCAAACTCCTCGGGGCCGATAACCGCGGCGGGGCCGTCAACAGTAACCTTTATGCTGTTGTTTGCAAAGGGAAGACGGTTGCCGTTAAGATCCTGACACATAAGCTCAACTCTTGTTACGTCATAGGTTTTGTCTTCAATAAGAGTATCGCTGTCTGCCTTGACTTTAAGCTTCTGACCCGATACGGCAGTACGGGTTACGGATTTTACAAGCACACCGTTCTTATATCCGTCAAAGCGGTATTCAACCTGCTCGTCACCCCAGCTAGCAAAATATTTTGTAACAAGGTCTACCATCTGTGAAATCTTCATTCTGCCCTTTAAGAAGGAGTATGCGATTTCAAGATAGTGCTGAGGAGGCATAATATAACCGTGTACGGACGCTGCAACAAGGGCATTCTTAAGAGGCTCTGCCACATCGTGAGGAAGTCCGTCCTCCGTTTCAAGGCTGTCGCCTATATAGTCCTTGGGAAGGATAGGAGGATGAGGAAGGTTAGGATAAGTCTTCTTGTCAGGATAAGCCGTACTCTTGTACTTACCGTTTTTATAAATTTCAACGTAGTCACAGTTTGTGAAAATGTAATTCTGACCGATAATTGCACCGGGATGCTCACCGACATCCATAGCAGAGGAGGTTTCAAGCACGGGAATATCATCCTGCTGTGAAGCGTAAACTGCGGCGGCAAGCTTCGGGATACGGAACATATCGGCTACACCGTGGTAGCATATTCTGTCACCGCTGCCGAAGTCCTTGTGAGTATTGTAGTCAGCCATACACCAGCCGATAGCACCCGTGTGGCGCTTTGAGCCGAAGGAGGTATTCTGCACTCTGAGATGTCTTAAAGCGTGCTCGGTACGAAGAGCCTCTCTGTCAAAGGTCTTCGTGGGATACATGTGACCGTTGTGCTCCGTTACAAGGTATGGAGCCCTTATTCCGCAGGTGATAATTGCGGGAAGAAGATTTATGGGGCCGCCCGAATGGATAAAGTCATTATAGGTATAAACATCCTCGAGCAGGTGGCTTCGGGGGAAGTTACGAACACCGCCCGTCTGTCTTGTGGGGTCAAGAGAGCGGGCAAGAGCATTGGTTTCGGTGTAAAATTCATCACAATCTCCGCCCTCGTTTACACGCACACCCCAGAGAACCACAGAGGGATGGCTTCTGTCACGGGTAACCATTGAACGGATATTATCAAGACAGTTTTCTCTCCACTCGCCTTCTCCGAGGAACTGCCAGGAGGGCATTTCCGTAAATACTAGAAGACCGATTTCGTCACAGCGGTCGAGGAAATGAACGGAATCGGGATAATGTGCGGTTCTTACAATATTACAGCCGAGAGTATATTTCATAAAATCGGCATCAGCCTTCTGTGCAGAGGCCGGCATTGCGTTACCGACGTAAGGATAGCTCTGATGACGGTTAAGACCGATAAGCTTTATCTTCCTGCCGTTAAGCACGAAGCCCGTTCTTGTAAAGGCCGCCTCACGGAAGCCGAAGCGCTTTTCGGTTTCGTCATCACCGAAGCAGACCTTAAGAGTATAAAGCTTAGGATTGTCAATATCCCATAATTCGACATTCTTTACCTTCCAGCGGATACGGATTGCCTTGCCGTCTGCATCGGCAGTCCTGGTGCCGAGAAGCTTTTCACCGTCGTAAAGCTCAAAAATACATTTACCCGTAACCTTTTCAGAGAAGGTTACGTCAGCTTCAATTGTCTTTGTGCTGTAAAGAGGCTCGGGAGTTTTTACAAAAACATCCTCAATGTATTTTTCGTCATATATATCAATATGTACTTCTCTGTAAATACCACCGTAAACAAGATAGTCAACAACCTTACCGAAGGGAGGAATCTCGGGTCTTTCCGTGGAATCGAGCATAACGGTAAGGAAATTGTTGCTCTTATTTACCTTATCTGTAATCTCAAAAGAGAAGGGGGTATAGCCGCCCTTGTGCTCACTTATGAACTCACCGTTAAGATAAACCTTGGCATAGCTTGCTGCACCCTCAAAGGTAATAAAGATATGCTTCTTGCCGATAAAAGCATCCTTGGGCAAACGGAAGGTTTTTCTGTAACAGCTTACAAACTGAAAAATCTTTTCGTCAAAGTAGTTATAAGGAAGCTCCTTGTTTGTGTGAGGAAGCTGTACCTTTACGAAATCCCCGTCATCAAAACCGGGCTTTATCATTTCTTCTGTAAAGGTTTCACTGTATTTCCAGTCGAAATTCAGATCAATTACTTTTCTCATGCCGTACACTCCTTCATGAAAACATATACAAATTTATTATACATTGTAACCCCCGGCAAGTCAATGCTGCAAAAAACTGTTGATTTGTACGATAATAATTGTTAAAATATCCTTATACTGTCAGGGGAAGGTGTTTATATGAGCAAAAAACTGAAAGCCGCAAAAATAATTACAGGTGCTGCCGTAATTACCGCAGGAGCATATCTCGGTGCAGGCGGTGCCTTGTGCTACGGGATTCTTTCAAAAAAGGCCTGCAACAAGCATCCCGAGGAGCTTCTTCAGGCCCCCGGAAATATGCACAGATATATGAATGACGAAAATTTCAGAACAGCCGACGACTGGTACTGCGGAATAAATCCCGAGGATACCGTGCTTTATAACGAAAAGGGTGAAAAGCTTCTTTCTAAGATAATTTTAAGGAATGAGCCCTCACACAAGTGGCTTATTGCCGTCCACGGCTACACCTCCCGTCCGCGAGCTATGGCCCGTCAGGCAATTCATTTCTACAAGAACGGATATAACTGCATTATGCCCTGTCAGCGTGCCCACAGAAACAGGGATGAAAAATTCACATCTATGGGCTATTATGAAAAATCGGACGTAATTTCCTGGATAAATTATATTATTTCCCTTGACCCTGAGGCAGAAATTGTGCTTCTCGGCATTTCTATGGGAAGCGCAACAGTAATGCTTACAACGGGAGAAAAGCTTCCCAAAAACGTAAAATGCTGTATTGCGGACTGCGGATTTACAGACTGCAAGGAGCTTTTCAGGGGCGCAATAACAAAAGAGGCAGGGCTTCCCCCATTCCCCTTTGTAAATGCCGCAGATGCTTTCGCAAAAATTTTCCTCGGCTGGAGCTTTTCGGACTGCTCTCCCATAAGGGCAGTATCACACTCGGTAACTCCCACTCTTTTCATTCACGGTGAGAATGATACGGTAGTCCCCTTCTGGATGATGGAGGCTCTTTACGAAAAATGCTCCGCACCGAGGATGAAGCTCGCCCTCCCCGATACGGGACACGATGAGGCATGCGCAAACTTCCCAGAAAAATACTGGGAAGCGGTTGACAGCCTTGTAAACAAATATGTAAATATATAGAAAAAAGGACTGCAGATGCAGTCCTTTTTCATAATTCAAGCCGCAAGGCTTCATACAGCGTCACTTTTCACTGTTGCCTTTTACTTATTACTTTACATCAATACCGCCGAATGCACATACACCGCTTACAAATACGGTGGGAATACCGGAGGTAAAGGGTCTGCCCGTTTTGTTGGCAGCACCGCCGAATACGGGAGTCACACAAACCTCTGCATTGACATTCTGAGGCAACAAAATATCAATACCGCCGAATACGGCACCTGTGCTTATAACAATATCCTCTGTAATAACAGCACCTCTTAAATCAATTTCAAGTCCGCCGAAAACTGCAACGGCATCAGCACCAAAAAATGGCTCGCCTGCGAATAAGGCATTACGTCCGCCGAAAACAGCAGTGCATTTCTTTTTTGGGAAATTTCTTTCCTTTATACGCTTTATGGCTTCCTTTGCATTCTTATTGAAGGTGTCCTTAAAAATAAGACAAAGCCCGATAACCACTATAAGAATGGGACCGATAAGCTTTGCAAGCATCTTGAAGTCGATTATACCGCGGCTTCCGAGAAGCAGAAGAACACCTGCAACCATACCCACAATACCGGGTGTTTTATCTCTCTGAGAGAAAAGGGAAATAAAGCTCGGAATGATGATTATCAGAGTCCACCAGCCCTTGAAGAAGATATCAAAGGGCAGAATATCCATAACATGAAGTCCGAGAACAACACCGACACCCACAAGCACAAAGCCCCATAAAATTCTGTTTACGTTTTTCATATTTTCAGCTCCTTATGTATCGTATTTCAAGTGATGAGGCAAAGTCAAACGGAAAATTATCGTTTGTCAGGCGTGATGGGTTCAATTCCCGTCTGCCTGAGAGTTTACAGTAATATTTTACAATAAAACACCTCTAAAGTCAACAACTATGCCATATTGTAAAACTAACGCACATATGGTATAATTCTTATATTATGTAGCGGAGGAAATTTATGAGACTTCAGGAATCGGGAGAAATGTATCTCGAAACAATATACATACTTTCAAAAACACTGTCCGCGGTCCGCAGTATTGACGTAAGTGAGCATCTGGGATATTCGAAGCCCAGCGTTTCCCGTGCTGTGGGGCTTCTGAAAAACGGCGGCTTCATAACAGTCGGCGAAAACGGCGAGCTCATTCTTACAAAGCAGGGACTTTACATTGCAGAAGAAATGTATGAAAGACATACAATTCTTACGGACTGGCTTATCGGTTTGGGCGTAAGCCAGGAAACCGCCACGGAGGATGCCTGCAGAATTGAGCATTTTTTAAGCGAAGAATCCTTTGAGGCAATCAAAAAACATATTTCCCGTAAATAACATTTCCCGGGGGAAGAAAATAATGAAGTTAAGCATTAATAAGAAAAAGTCATTTCAGACATTCCGCGGAATCGGTGCCTCGGGCGCCTGGTGGGCACAGGTTGTCGGCGGCTGGGATCACGAGGATACCGGAAGCGGAAAAAAAGTAAACGAGCGAATTGCCGAGCTTCTTTATAATCCGGAAACAGGCATCGGTATGAGCATTTACCGTTACAATCTCGGCGGCGGCTCAAAAAACAGCGGTTCCAGTGTTTTTCCGAATAAAAACAGAATGGCGGAAAGCTTTGACAATAACGGTACATATGATTGGTCGCGGGATAAAAACGCCGTTAATATGATGAAGCTGTGTGTCAAGGAGGGTGCAGACGAAGTAATACTCTTTTCCAACTCCCCTCCCGAAAGACTTACAAAAAATCACAAATCCTGTCTTGACAAGGCCTGGCACAGCAATCTTCCGAGAAAAAATGAGGATGCATTTTCACAATACCTTCTTGACTGTGCAGAACACTTTTTAAGTGAAGATATCCCCGTAAAATTTATTTCTCCCGTAAACGAGCCTATGTGGGTATGGACAGAAAAAAACGGGCAGGAGGGCTGTCATTACACTCCTTTTGAGGTTTATTCTCTTCTGAAAAAATTATCCGCGAAGCTGAAAAACAGACCTGCTCTCAGAGATGTCAGAATCAGCGCCTGCGAAAACGGTGACATACGCTGGTTCAACAAGGCTTACACATTTGCCGTACTCGGGAATAAAAAAATAAGAGAATGCTGTGACGGAATTGACGTTCATTCCTACTGTCTGCCCATTCCCGTTCCCTTTCTCAATAACAGACTGGGCTTCCTCAAAAGGTACAGAGCCTTCCTCGATATATTTTTCCCCGGTGAAGCCGTGAATATGAGCGAATGGTGCCACATGAAGGGCGGCCGTGACAGCGGAATGGAGTCTGCATTGGTTACGGCAAAAACAATGTTTGATGACATTACAATACTCGGTGTTTCATCCTGGCAGCACTGGATTGCAGTATCGGAGGTTGACTACTGTGACGGACTTATCTATATAAATGAGGAAGCAGGAACCTTCAGCACAACAAAACGCCTGTACGTTACGGGTAATTTTTCCAAATACGTTCCCCGCAAAGCAAAAAGAGTTGAAATTTCCTGTGATGATAAGGATATAAATGCCGTTGCCTTCCATAAGGACGGAAAAACGGCAGCTGTTCTTATAAACACAACAAAAAATATAAAGAATATTGAAAACACCTTTGGCAAAGCAGTGCTTACAGCACTTACAGATAAGGATAATGACCTGACGGAAAAGGAAATTCCCGAAAACGGAAACATCGTTATTCCCCCTGAAAGTGTTACCACAATAATTATATAAAACAAGGAAGCGGAATTGTATGAAATACGATTTTACAAGCGTTCCCGACAGAAGCGGCTGCGGCTCCTCAAAGTGGAACGGAGCAAAAAGAGCAAGCATTGACGCGGTTCCATTATCCGTTGCGGATATGGAATTCCCTACAGCTGAGCCCATAAAAGATGCCCTGTCAAAATTGGCACAGGAGCAGATTCTGGGCTACACCGACCCCACGGATGCTTACTATGACGCAGTTGTTTCATGGATGGGAAGAAGGCATAGTTTTCACATTGAAAAGGACTGGATTATCACAACCCCCGGAGTGGTAAACGGTCTGGGTCTTATTATTGAAGCGGTAACAAAGCCCGGCGACGGAATAATTATTCTTACTCCCGTGTACTATCCCTTTGATATGGCTGTGCTTGCAAAAAGCAGAAAATTCGTTTACAGCGAGCTGATTCTGTCCGACGGGAAATACAGCATAAATTTTGATGACCTTGAAGAAAAAGCAGCTCTTCCCGGAACAACGGCAATAATCTTCTGCAATCCTCACAACCCCATCGGCAGAGTGTGGACTAAAGAAGAATTAGAAAAAATTGCCGATATCTGCAACAAAAACGGAGTTTTCATCATTGATGATGAAATTCATAATGACCTTATAATGCCGGGCTATGAGCATACCGTTATGGCAACCCTGGGAGAGGAAACTCTCGGGAATATTGCGGTATGCACAGCCCCCAGCAAAACCTTCAACCTTGCCGGTCTTCAATGCTCAAATATCATTATTCCCGACAAAAGAGCAAGAGGAAAAATGAAGGCAGTTATGATGATGAATCTGCAGAGCCACCTTAACATATTTGCCTTTGAGGCCTGCAAAACCGCATATAACGAATGTGAGGACTGGCTTGACGAGCTTCTTACGGTCATTGACGGAAATGCAAAGTATATTGAAAGCTTTATGGCGGAGAATTTCCCGGAAATAAAGGTATTCCCTCTTGAGGGCACTTATCTGCAATGGATTGATATGAGAGCACTCGGAATGACTCACATTGAGCTTCGTAAAATGCTTGAGGATGCAGATATCTTCCTTGACTGGGGTGAAATGTTCGGCGACCTCGGAAGAGGCTTCCAGAGAATCAATCTTGCCTGTGCGAGAGTGACCCTGGAAAAGACAATGGAAAGATTCAGCCGTGCCCTGAATTCCGTCCTTGAGGACAGAAAGGTAAACGGTAAGCCTTACCATAAAAAATTAGAAAAGGGCGACCTGCTTTCCGATTTCGTTTACAATTCCCCCTACGGTGCAGGAAAGCTTCTCAAGCACAACATTTCAAAGAAAACTCTTCTTGTTTTCTCAAGATATATTGAATGTGAAATCGCTGTAAAAACACTTGATACGTTCAAAAAGTATCAGAGAGTTTTCACAATGTTCGGAATTGATCTGAAATTTGTTCTGCAAAACACCGCAGAGGAATTGGCACAGCATCAGAGCCTTTACCCCTTTGAGCTCATAGCCGACCCCGAATGTAAATTCTATGACAAATACAACATCTTTGAAGCCAACAGCATAATAAGCATGGTTGCGGGTGACAGGATGTTTGAGGAAATGACAAAGGGGGACGTGCATAATCTTCTCCAGACGGATATGGTAAAATCCTTTACGGAAGAAAGCACCTCGGGCAAGCGAGAATTGCAGCTTCCTGCCCTTATAGGTATTGACAAAAATATGAAAGTAATTTATTCTCATTACTGTAAAACCATAGGAGATTTCCCCGATTCGGGAGAGCTTCTCGGTGCACTGAGAAAAAACTGAGTAGAAAGCGAGAGAAAAACAATGGCAAAAGAAAAAAAAGCTACCCCTCCCGGATTTGTGGTACCTAAAAAAGAGCTTAATATGTTCGCTGTAGGTGCTATGGGACAGGGCATGATGTACGCTATGATGTCCAGCTACATCAGCGACTACTATGTAAACGTATTACAGCTTCCCCTTATGTTCGTAATGCTTCTTATGCTTCTTGCACGTGTGTGGGACGCTATAAACGACCCGCTTATGGGTATTGTTGCCGACAAGGCAAATCCGAAGCACGGCAAAATGAAGTCCTACATCCTTTACGGCGTAGCCCCCATTGCCATACTTACCGTATTACTTTATATCTCCCCCGACCTTCCCAAAACCGAGCTTATGATTTATGCGGCGGTGACCTACATTCTCTGGGGTATGTGCTATACACTTGCCGACGTCCCCTTCTGGGGAATCCCCAATCTTATGACGCCCAATGCTGACGAAAGAGGTTATGTTATTTCCTACACAAAGAACCTCAACAGCATCGGCTCTGCCCTTCCCGAGGTACTTTTCCTTGTAGCAGGCTTTACACTTCCCACCCTTCTCGGCTCAACAGGTATTGAATACGAAAAGCAGCGCTACCTTATTATTGCAGCCGTATGCGTGGTTATAGGTGCCGTAATGTACGGAAACTCCTATTTCCACATCAAAGAAAGAATTATCCCCCCTGCAAAGGAAAGAAAGCCCGGTGAGCCTACCGCGCTTAAAAGAATTTTCACCTGCAAGCCCCTTATGCTTGTTGTAACTATGGGTGTTCTTTCAAGCGGAAGATATATGGTGCAGGCTGCTGCCGTTCACGTTGCCCGTTATGCCTTCTACATAGGACCCGAGCTTACCTCCGACCTGTCACTTGAGCTCAGAACAAAATATATCGCAGAAAGCGTTTCATCCGTTAAAACAATTTTCCAGATATGCGCTCTTGTAGGCATGTTCGGCGCTCAGCTTCTTATGCCCAAGCTCATCAGAAAATTTGACTATAAAAAGATTCTTATCACAACCTGCCTCGCCGGCTTCGTAGCAAGCATCTTTACAACACTTATAGGTTGGTTCACGTCCAATCTTTATATCTGTATCCCCTTCATTCTTATCTCCAGCATACCCCTCGGCGTACTCAACGTTGTTTCAAATGCTATGATAGGCGACTGCCTTGACTACCTTGAGCTGAAAACAGGCTTCAGAGATAACGGCCTCGGCTCCGCTTTGCAGGGCTTCGTAAACAAGCTCGGAAATGCCCTTGCAACAACCGGCATTATTCTTATGTATATGTTCATTGATATCGACCCCTCGAAGATGCTTTCAAACGAGGTTGTTATGGCTGCAACAGAGCTTACAAAAACACAGAATTTTGCTATGTTCTCCCTTGTTTCCATTATCCCCGGTATCAGCATGCTTCTGTGTGCGATTCCCATGTTCTTCTACAAGATTTCAGGCAAGGAACGCGCAAGAATTATGGATGAGCTCAGCAAGAGAAGACAGGCTCAGGCTGAAAAAGCTCAGGCTGTTGCGGAATAATCGGCTGAAATGTACTGAAAAATAAACAGAGTGTCTGCCACGGATTTTGTGACAGACACTCTTTTGCTATAGTCAAAGAAAGGGGTTCTTAAAAATGAACTGATTAATAATTCTCTGCTCTTACTTCAAAGAAGCTCTGAGGATGAGCGCATACGGGACACATACCGGGTGCCTTCTTGCCCATTACAAGGTGGCCGCAGTTACGGCATTCCCACATTGTTTCCTCGGCTTTAGCGAAAACCTCCTGCATTTCTACGTTTGAAAGAAGCTTTCTGTATCTTTCCTCGTGGCTCTTTTCAATCTTTGCAACCTCTCTGAACTGGAAAGCGAGCTTTGTGAAGCCTTCTTCTTCAGCTTCCTTTGCAAAGCGGTCGTACATATCAGTCCACTCATAGTTTTCGCCTGCTGCTGCAGCTGCAAGATTCTGTGCTGTATCACCGAGCTCACCGAGAGCCTTGAACCAGAGCTTTGCATGTTCTTTTTCGTTTTCTGCTGTCTTAAGGAAAATAGCTGCTATCTGCTCATAGCCTTCCTTCTTTGCAACTGAAGCAAAGTAGGTGTATTTATTTCTTGCCTGGCTTTCACCTGCAAAAGCTTCCATTAAATTTTTCTCTGTTTTTGTACCCTTAAGTTCCATTGTTATTTCCTCCTGATATAATTTATACTACCCTGCATTCGGGGCATTTGCAATGAATAACAAGCTCATAATCTTCAATCTCACAGCCTGTTGCATCTTCCATAGCTTCGGTAAGACCGGGAATATTCAGATCCTCAACCTTGCCGCAGCCGGTACATATTATGTGCTCGTGAGGCATAGGATTTCTGTCAAACCTGTCGGGCTGACCCGACTGGCAGATTCTTCGGATGCTTCCCTCTTCAACCATTCCGTTGAGATTATTATATATTGTAGCACGGACTATTGAAGGATATTCCTCTTTTGCCAACAAAAATATTTCTTCAGCGGTAAAATGGCCGCAGTTCTCACGCATAACCTTAATTATAGCAGCCCTTTGTTTGGTCATTTATATCGCCTCCTGATTAATTTTTTGAATCATTCTAAATTTATTATAACGATTCTAAAAGAAAAGTCAAGAGTTTTTCTAAAATTTTTTTAATAATTCTAAAAAAATTATTCCTTAATATCATCAAAATAACGCAAAAGACTGAAATCCTGCCCCACGGCAGATTTAAGATAGCTTTCTGTAAGCCGGTTCAGAATTTTCAGGGAATTTTCCTGCAATTCAAACGAAAATACCTTAGAAAAATCAGAAAAACAGATATGACGCATAGCGGATATAACTGCAACGCCAACCTCGGGAACAGCCATTCCCCTTCCGCAGTTTTTACAGAAAAGCCTGCCGTCGGCACAGTTAAAATACATTATATCCGTTTCATATTCCGAACAGTTATCGCAGGCAATAAGTGACGGCATATAACCTGCAATACAGGAAAGCCTGAGTTCAAAAACAGATTTCACAAGAAGCGGATTCCTGTTTCCCTTTGCAAGGAAGTGAAAGCTGTTAAGAAGCAGACGGAGATAAATCTCTTCATCACACTTATCGGGCACACATTTCATTATTACCTCACAGAAATACTGGGAGAGGGTCAGAATCTCCATACTTTTCCTAAGGTCAAAAAACACTTCTTTTACAAGTGCTTCACTTATATTATATACATTATTTTTCTCGGAGAATGTAAAATCGCAATAGCAAAAAAGCGAGGTGCCGCCGTGAAGACGGCTTTTCGTACCTCTTGCTCCCTTTGCAAAAGCACGGATAACACCTCTGTCACGGGTAAGCACCCATACGATTCTGTCTGCTTCACCTGTTACCGAGGTTTTTATTACAACTCCGTCAACAGTAAACTTTTCCATTAATCAAGACCGAAATTGTGAATTAAGCCTTCACGGTTGCGCCAGTCTTCCTTGACCTTGACCCAGCATTTGAGATTAACTCTGCAGTCAAAGAATTTTTCCATATCATGGCGTGCGGCAGTAGAAATCCTTTTAAGCATAGCACCGCTTTTACCTATAATTATACCCTTGTGGCTTTCTCTTTCACAGTAGATTGTAGCATCAATATCAAGAATATCACTGTCATCTCTTTCCTTAAAGCGCTCAATTGCCACCGCAGTGCCGTGGGGAATTTCCTTATCCGTGAATTTGAGAATTTTTTCTCTTATATACTCTGCTGCAATAACCTTTTCGGGCTGGTCTGTGAGAGTATCATCAGGAAAAAGATGCTGTGAGGGAAAAGCAAGCCCTTTAAGCTCATTAAGAAGGTCACCGAGTCCGTTACCGTCAAGAGCAGAAACGGGCACAATTGAAGTAAAATCATAAAGCTTTGAAAGCTCCAGAATTCTTGCCAGCAGGTCCTCTTTATTTTCAATGGTATCAACCTTGTTTATAGCAAGAACTGCAGGAATATCTGCACTTTTAAGCTTCTTTATAAGGGTAAGCTCCTCTTCTCTTATCTCACCTGCCGGCTCAACCACAAGAAGACAGGCATCAACATCGTGAATTCCTTCTCCTACCGCCTTTACCATTTTTTCTCCGAGCTTTGTTCTCGGCTTATGATAACCGGGAGTATCGGTGAAAACAAGCTGAACCTCACCCTCGGTAAGCACACCCATAATTCTTGTACGGGTGGTCTGAGGCTTCGGGGAAACAATAGCAATCTTCTCACCTAAAAGCCTGTTAAGTATAGAGGATTTTCCGACGTTAGGGCAACCGATAATTGCAATAAATGCAGTTTTCTGTTCTGTCATAATTTATTATTCCTCGTCAAGATAATAAGCGCCGTTTCTCTTAAGACCCAGCTGAGTAAGTACGGTTTCTTCTTTTTCACGCATACGAAGGGCTTCAAGACCTCCGTTAACGTGGTCATAGCCGAGAAGATGTAGCATTGAATGTACTGTAAGGAAGGCAACCTCTCTGTCAAGAGAATGTCCGTATTCCTCAGCCTGCTCCATTGCCCTCTGCATAGAAATCACTATGTCACCGAGAAGAGCCGCACCGCTTGACGGATTATGGTCATAAACACCGTTTTCACCGAGGGGGAAGGACAGCACGTCCGTAGCCTTATCTATATCACGGTATTCGTTATTAAGCTCCCTTATCTGCTCGTTGTCCACAAAACGTACGCTGATTTCTGCAGATTCATCAAATTCCTCCATAAGAAGCACCGCATTGCAGCAGCGTCTTATAAGAAGTCTTACGCCTGAGGGAACCTTTACGGTATTCTGATCGTTTGTGATGATTACTTTAATTTTGTTTGCCATATAATCTTCCTTTCACGACATATAATCTCTTAATCACGTTTCTTTTCGCCCTTTTCGTAGGCTTTTATGATGTCCTGTACAAGCCTGTGACGTACGACGTCCTTTTCCGAAAAGCGCACTGTTTCTATATCTTCAATTCCTTTAAGAATTTTAACAGCCTCTTTAAGTCCCGATTTTTTACCGTCGGGAAGGTCTATCTGTGTGATATCTCCCGTTACAACAATTTTTGAATTAAAGCCAAGACGCGTCAGAAACATCTTCATCTGCTCGGGAGTGGTGTTCTGTGCTTCATCAAGGATAATAAAGCTGTCATCAAGTGTTCTGCCTCGCATATATGCGAGAGGTGCTACCTCAATATTGCCTTTTTCCTGATACTTCTGGAAATTATCGGCACCGAGCATATCAAAAAGTGCATCATAAAGGGGTCTTAAATAGGGATCAACCTTCTGCTGAAGATCACCGGGCAGAAAGCCTAATTTCTCACCGGCTTCAACTGCGGGACGAGTCAGAATTATTCTGTTGACCTCCTTTGCCCTGAATGCCTTTACAGCCATTGCAACAGCAAGATAGGTTTTACCGGTACCTGCAGGGCCGACACCGAAAACTATCGTATTTTTATTTATTGTATCAACATATTTTTTCTGCCCGAGGGTCTTGGGCTTTACGGGCTTGCCCGATGTGGTAATGCATATACAGTCCGAGGAGATTGAAGGAAGCTTGTCATCGTTTCCCTCGTTTACAAGGGATATACAGTATCTTACGTTCTGCTCGGTCAGCTGCTCACCCTTATTTATAAGCATTATAAGCCCCTGCAGAGCCTTCGTAGCCTTGGTGACGTTTATATCCTCACCTGTTATTTTCAGCTGGGAGCCGCGGTTTACGATTTCAACGGCAAACTCCTTTTCCAGAAGCCTGACATTCTCGTCAAAGCTGCCGAAGAGGCTTACAGCCTGCTCCATTCTGTCTATATTTATAATCTGTTCAAACATATCTTTACCTCAGTTTACAAGAGCATCAATTATGCCCTCATAGAGTTTTTCGGGATGCTTCATAAAGTTTTCACCCACAAGCTGAGCCTGCATGCTGTCAGCAGAGAAAAGCTTTGTTTCCAGCATAAGCACATCTCCGTCACGGACGGTAAGCGTCACGTAACAGCCGTTTTCGGCTTTTTCTATAGTGTAATCCACACTTCCCTTGAGTCTTTCGCGGGCAACAACAGAAAATGCAACGGACAACGCTCTTTCCCTTGCTGTCAGGGGGATTTCCGTCTGAAGCTTTTCGGCTACGGATATACCTTCCTCTGTGATGCTGAAATAATCGTCATCCTCTTTTTCCGTGCATGTTACAAGACCGCTTTCATAAAGCATATCGAGAGCAGGGTTAATTTCAAAAAAATTCACAAGCTCATTGCTTCTTAAAATTTCACCGAAAGCAGTTCTTGAAACCTCACTTTTTACGTTTTTTAATATATAACACAGAAGCACACGGATACCGAGTCTTGAACGGACTCCGCCTATGCCTACGTCCTGTGTCAGTGCATCAAATTCATTTGCCATATTGCTTATCCTATTCTTAAGTAGTCATAAGGCATAACAGATATTTCACCTATTATGACCGAGTAATTATTGTAGTTTACGTATACACGTGCTCCGCCTTCATAAAGAGTGCTGTAAACACCGTCTGCGATTTTTTCGTGTCCCGTAATTCTTTCTGAGGTAAGATCAGCCAGCTCTGTCTTTGCCTTCAGACAGAATTCTACAGCTTCATTTACCGAGTATTTGTAATATTTATCCGAATTCTCATTGAAATTCCAGCTGTAATGAGGCACCGCACCGTATTCTACCGATTTCAGAAGATTGATTACCGATACGGATGAGGCATTATGAGGCTCGCCTGAATACACGAATGAGCCGTGAATTACCGCAGGAATAAAAGGAACAGCAGTATAATAAGCTGTTTCTGCAACTGCCGTACCAAAGGGAACATTGAAAAGATAATCGGCATTTTTTATGAGATTAACGGGTGTCCCTGAAAGCATAAGCATTGTTTCGGAGGAAATTGCAGAAAAATTGCTCTGTACAGCGGAATTATATCCGGAATACGAGCCCTTTTCCTCATGGCAGGATATACCGCTGTCAGCAACAGCGACACCTGAAAAGCCGTTTTTGCCGACGAAGCCGAGAATATTGCTTGTACCCTCTGCAATACCTCTTACCCCCAGCTGCTTCATTGTAAAGCCGTCATCACCCACATAGGGACTCAGAGGATTTTCTCTGTCTGTGATTTTATAGCTGCCCGAAACACCTTTTTCGCAATAAACCGAGCTTTCGGCGGAAAGCATATTTGACTCTGCAAAAATATTGAAATTCTGCGACTGAGAGAAATTAAGAAGTGAACGAAGGTCATTTTTAGAGCCGAGCGCTCTGATAAGTCTTGCTCTGCTGACGGCTGATGCAGAAAGTCCGCCCCTGAATGCGCCTGACAGCACAGCATTAATCTCATTTATCCCCTTACCCTTAAGAAGACCGAGAAGGCTTTCAATCTGCTGATAATCTGCCGTGACGTTACTTCTTTTTCCGTCCGTGCTGGCAACAATGCTGAGCGTCAGCGGATATTCATTCCCGCATTTTTCATCCGGCATAAAGCCTGCTCTTATAAGTGACTGCCTTACGGAGGATGCTATATCGGTATAGGAGGTATTCTCTGAAGACAGCACCTCATAGGTTACTTCAATTCTTCCGCTGTAGGATTTGCCGACATTTATTTTACCCTTTTCACCGCTGACAGGAGTTATTATAAATTCGGGATAGATTCTGTTTATATCCTTGCTGTCATTTCCTGCTCTGAAAACACGTATAAGTGCATTTTCCTCACCGTCGGTAATAGTTGCAGAAAGTCCTGCTCCACCCTGCACTATGCCGTAAGCACCGAGGGACACGGGGATACTGTCCTCATAATAATCCTTCCCGTAAACGGAAAATGTAAGCGCAGTATTTTCATCCTCAACAGCTGTATGCATAAGCGCTCCCGGACCGTCGGGAAGAAGAAAATAATCACCGAAAACGGAATAATCCGACGTATCGGACGTATATCGTACTGCTCCGAAAAACGGAAGCACGGAAAAACTGAGAAGTGTAAGCCCGTCACTTTGTGTCACAACAGAGGACATATCGACGGACACCTCCAGAGAAGCACCATTCAGAGCAAATTCAACGGGAAGGGATATGCTTAATTTATCCCATTTCAGCACATACGTCACAACAGCACCGTCCGCCGTTTTTTCAACAGACAGCTTGTTGTTTTTTATGCTTGACGAGGAATCGAGCACATACACCGCTTCCCCATCGGTTACCCTTGCCATAAAGGAAGCCGCAAAGGAATTTTCAAAATACGGAAGGGACGTCCACTTTTTACCCGTATAAAGAGAAACAAGCGATATTCCGCCGTTGCTTTTATTAAGATAGAGCTCTGCCGAATCACTTGAAGCGAGCCTTACGTTATCTGCGCCGTCATGCACACGGAGGGAATTACTGCCGCCCTCAGCGCTTTTTATTGAATTTATAACAATACTGTCAAGGTCCTGTGACGTACAGCCCGAGATACCGAGAATAACAGCCACGGCTACAAGCAGCGCACACAGAACTCTTACAGCTTTAACAAACATCTGCATTTACACTCTCCTGAAAGTCCAATCTCAAATATTTTAACATAATTATACAAAAATATCAAGAAATTCTGTTAAAAAAATCAGCCTTTACGCAAAAACGTAAAGGCCTTTTCTTACGACTGTTTATTAAATTATTTTTACCAGAATGCGGGATTTTCACTGTAAAGAAGGTCTGCATCGGGAAAACCTATGCGCTGTGCAAAATCCCTGATCCAGGAAAAGTGCATTAATGCCAGAGATCCGCCAACGATTTCAAATTCCTCCTCATGGCCCTTAAGCTCGGGAATTGACTGATATTCGGTTATCTCAATGCCGTATTCTGTGCCGTTTTCCACAAATTCGGTATCAACCCTTGCCTTGAAGCTTGCCAAGGGAGATTCTGCTGTATAGCAATCAACCGTCAGATACTTTCCGTATATGAGATAATATGAATCGTAATACAAAACCTCGCCCTCTGCTTCAACCGCCATACCGCAATATGACTGAAGCTCCCGTGTTTCCGCATTATACAAAAGTCCGTATACGCAATAATCGTCTGCTTCCTCATACACGTAAAACGTTCTGCCTGCGGCATCCTTTATTTTTTCACCGTTTTTCATAACGAAATCGCAGAAGCTGAGATTACATTCATAATAAAGCGTTGTATCACACACACTGCATCTGAAGCTCTGCGAATACTTATGGTGTCCCTCAAAATAAACCGTATAGTTGCATTCAATACAACGGCTTGTACCTCTGCAGGGATCTGTAGAAAAGTCATGCTGAGGTGTAAAGGTAAGCATCTGATTACATTCACTGCAGACACCCTTTCCCGCACATTTTTCCTCTGAGGATAAAGAATGAGGCACCCTTCCTAAATTGACATATGCAGTATCCCCCGTAAGGACACATTCAGCCCTTATATATCCGTCAGAATCACATAAGCAGAGTGCACTGTCAGTTACCCTGAAGGCTCTGCTTTCAGGTGCTTCAAGACCTACCGCTGTTCTTAAGGCGATTCTCGCATCTGCAGCAGCCACGGCAGAGCTTTTATCCGCATCGCAGTACAAAGCATCAAGACTGTTCATCCAGCCGAAGCCATCCGTATATTCTATTCCGACAGCAAAACGAAGTATCAGCCTTGCATCCGCTGCCGTTACCGTTCCGTCCGAATCGGCATCGCACAGATAACGGGGTTGGATTTCCTCTGCCTCAGCCTGCACGTCAGCCACGGGAAGCACAGCAAGAAAACAAAGAATAAAAGCCATGAATAAAGCTGTAAATTTCATACAAATCCGCCTTTCTGCAGTTAATAATTCCGTAATTATAATAGCATTCCGAGGCAATCAAGTCAATATTTCGGGAAAAATTGCGAAAAATTGGCAATAAATAAAGAAAAAAAACAGCCCCCGTGAAGAGGGCTGCTCTGAATTTACCTGTCTTCTCTGAAGTACGAGATACCGAGAGATGCGGGAGGCTGATTTTCCTTTTTATCTCTCATGGAGATTACAATAAGAACGATAAGAGTAACAACATAGGGGGCCATCTTGAAAAGCTCCTGATCGCTCATTGAGAGATTGGGAATGTAATTATGAACGATGAAAAGAGCACCGAAAAGAATCGAGCCTATGAGGCTTACGTTGGGACGCCATACAGCGAAGATAACAAGAGCAATTGCCAGCCAGCCTCTGTCGCCGAAGCCGTCGTTTGACCATACTCCCGTTGCATAGTCCATAACATAGTAAAGACCGCCAAGACCTGCTATCATACTGCCGACACAGGTAGAAAGATACTTGTATCTTGTAACGTTGATACCTGCTGCGTCTGCAGTTGCGGGATTTTCACCTATTGCTCTGATATTAAGACCGACTCGTGTCTTTTTGAGAACAAAAGCGGAAACAAGTGCAATTATAATTGCGGCATAAGCTAAGAAGCTGTATGAAAGAAAAACCTCACCGAACCAGCCGAGCTTCTCTGCAAAGGGCAGAGATTTGCTGAAAAAGGCACTTGTTTTTGTAAGAGCAATTGAAGGCATATCAGTATCAACAAGCTTGATGAGCGAGCCGCCGAAGAAGTTACCTACACCTACACCGAAGGTGGTAAGAGCAAGACCCGTAACGTTCTGGTTCGCACGGAGAGTTACCGTCAGGAAGCTGTAGATAAGTCCCATTACAAGAGAGCCGAAAAGTGAAGCGGCAAGAGGGATAAGAACTGCCAATGCACCGTTGAGCTCACCGCCGGAAAGAATATTTTCGTAGAAGAAGGCACCGATAACGCCCGAAATACCGCCGACGTACATAATACCGGGAATACCGAGGTTAAGATGACCTGCTTTTTCGGTGATAATTTCACCTGTCGAACCGAAAAGAAGAGGAATACCCTGCATTACCGCACGGTGTATAAATGCTGCTATCATTTATTTGCCCTCCTTTTCACGGAATTTGATCTGATAGTTAAGGAAGAATTCACATCCGATTATAAAGAATATGATGATACCCGTTATAATTTCTGAGAAGGAGTTATTGAGTCCGCAGGATGTTGAAATCTGAATTGCGCCTCTTTCCATAAACACAATAAGAAGAGAGGTAAGCACCATATAAAGGGGATTGAATTTTGCAAGCCAGGAAACCATAATTGCGGTAAATCCTCTGCCTGCGATTGTATCACGGGTTACGGTGTGGTCGGTGCCTGCAACAAGAAGGAAGCCTGCAAGGCCGCAGAGAGCACCCGAAATTATCATTGTTCTTATGATAACCTTTTTAACATTTATACCGATATATCTTGCGGTATTCTGACTTTCACCGACAACGGAGATTTCATAGCCCTGCTTTGAGTATCTGAGGTAAACATACATGCCGATTGTTATAACGGCTACGATAATTATATTGAGAAGATAGTTCTTTCCGCCGATGGCGGGAAGCCAGCCCTCATAGTTTGTGCCGTTGATAATTCCTATCTTACCTGAGCCCTTGGGTACTGCCCATTCTCCCGAAAAGTAGGATACTATCTGAATGGCAATATAGTTCATCATAAGGGTAAACAGTGTTTCATTGGTATTCCACTTTGCTTTGAAGAGGGCAGGAATAAGACCCCAAAGAGCACCTGCTGCAATGCTGGCAACGAGCATTGTGGGAATAAGAAGCATCGGGGGAAGCACGTCGGTCAGCTTTATCATAACTGCTGCTGTAGCCATAGCACCGATAAGAGCCTGACCCTCGGCACCGATGTTCCAGAACTTCATCTTGAACGCGGGTGTGACAGCAAGGGCTACACAAAGAAGCATTGCGGTGTTCTGGAAAAGAACCCATATACGCCTGTTGGTACCGATTGCACCCTTGATAAGGGAAGAGAAAACGTCAAGGGGATTTTCACCCGTAAGAACAACCGTAAGAACTGCGGAAGCGAAAAGAGCAAGCACAATTGCACCGAGTCTTACAAGCCACGCCTTCCACCATACGATGTCGGCACGCTTTGAAATGTGAAAAAGAGGCTCTGAATGCTTGATTTCATTATTTTTCATTTATGCTTCCTCCTTTTCCTCAGCTTTTGATTTTGTCATAAGAAGACCGATTTCTTCTTTTGTTGTATTTCTTGCGTCAACGATACCTGCAACGGAGCCTGAGCCGATAACGAGAATTCTGTCGCAAAGCTCAATAAGCACGTCAAGATCCTCACCTACAAAGATAACGGCTGTGCCGTGCTCCTTCTGTTCATTGAGAAGATTATATATAACATAGGATGAATTGATATCAAGACCTCTTACGGGGTAAGCCGCCATAAGCACTGTGGGAGCCGCTGAAATTTCACGGCCGACAAGAACCTTCTGTACGTTACCGCCCGAAAGCTGTCTGACGGGAGTTGTTGCTCCGGGAGTTACAACTCCGAGATCATCAATAATCTTCTTTGCAAGATCCTTCGGAGCTTTTCTTTCAAGGAACATTGATTTGCCCTTACGGTATGAACGAAGCATCATATTATCTATGATATCCATACTGCCGACAAGTCCCATACCCAGTCTGTCCTCGGGAACGAAGGAAAGGCGTACACCGAGATCTCTTATCTGTAAGGGAGTCTTGTTCCTGAGATTCTCCTCCTTGCCCGTTTTGGGATCATGATACAAAATGCTGCCCTCATTGAGGCTCTGAAGACCTGCAATTGCCTCAAGAAGCTCTCGCTGACCGGAACCCGCAATACCCGCAATACCTAAAATTTCACCGGAATATGCGGTAAATGAAACGTTATTGAGCACCTTGACACCCTCACGGTTGATGCAGTTAAGGCCTGATACAACAAGCCTTTCTTCCGGATTCTGAGGCTCGCTTCTGTCAATATTAAGAGAAATCTTCTTACCCACCATCATTTCGGTAAGCTCGGATTCGTTGGTTTCGGCAGTGTTTACCGTGCCGATATACTCACCCTTTCTGAGAACCGATACACGGTCGGAAAGAGAAAGAACCTCGTGAAGCTTATGCGTAATAATGATAATAGCCTTTCCGTCATCTCTCATTCTTCTGAGAATCGCGAAAAGCTTCTGTGTTTCCTGAGGAGTAAGAACGGCTGTAGGCTCGTCAAGAATAAGAATATCTGCACCGCGGTACAGCACCTTGATAATTTCAACGGTCTGCTTTTCGGAAACGGACATTTCGTGGATCTTTTTGAGCGGGTCAATATCAAAGCCGTATTTTTCGCTGATTTTCTTTACCTCGGCAGCAGCTGCCTTCAGGTTGAATTTTCCGTTTCTTTCAAGTCCGAGGATGATATTCTCTGTAGCTGAAAATACGTCAACGAGCTTGAAATGCTGATGAATCATACCGATTCTGTAGTCAAATGCATCCTTGGGAGAACGGATGACAACCTCTTTGCCGTCAATAAAAATCTGGCCGTGATCGGGAAAATAAATTCCCGAAATCATATTCATAAGAGTTGTCTTGCCGCTGCCGTTTTCACCGAGAATCGACAGAATTTCGCCGCGGTTTACGGTAAGACAAACGTCCTTATTTGCGACTATGGGGCCAAAAGTTTTGGTAATATTCTTTAATTCAATTGCCGCATTACCTGACACTTTTTGCATCCTCCTTTGTTAATTTCTCAAAAAGCACCAATTATACAACTGATGCTTTTTCAGAAATCAACCGTCAGAAAATCAAGTACAGGCGGAGCAGAAAAAAGCTCCGCCTTTCTTTTAATTTAACCGAATCAGAACTTTTCGTTAAGAAGAGTAATGCCGTCGATTCTTACATCGAAGTAAGGAGCTGAACGGAATTCGGATTCTGAGAAGTAGCCGTCCTTGATAACTTCTGTATCAGGAGTGTAAGCTGCATCTGTGTCAACGTCAGCCATGTAGGATTCCATAGCTGCGCCGTCCTTTGTGAAGGTATCTGTTGCGAATACCTTGAGAGAACCGTCAAGAAGCTTTGCCTTAGCATCTTCGATAGCCTGAGCTGTGCCTTCTGCTGCAGCTGTTTCATTAACCTCTGTAAGAACAACAGAGCCTTCGTTGATGCCGCCGCACCAGTCAACAGCGATTTCTTCACCCTTAGCTACAGCCTTGATGATGTATTCATAGTAGGGAGCCCAGTTGATTCTGGAGGATACGATGAATGTTTCGGGGCAAGCAGCGATTGTGGAGCCGTTGTAGGAAACGTTGGGAACACCTGCTGTTTCGCAAGCTGTGGGAGCACCCATTGAGTCAGCGTGCTGGCTGATAAGTACGCAATCCTTGCTGATAAGAGTAACGGCAGCTTCCTTTTCAGCCTGCTCGTCATACCATGAGCCTGTGAACTGAACGTCCATAGTAACTGAAGGACAAACGGACTTTGCTCCAAGATAGAAGGATGTCTAACCGGACATAACTTCAGCATATGTGAAAGCACCTACGTAACCCATCTTAGCCTGTTCAGCAGTAATCTTGCCGTCAGCGATCATTTCGTTAAGCTTCATACCTGCAGCGATACCTGCAAGGAATCTGCCTTCGTAAATGGAAGCAAATGCGTTGTGATAGTTCTTGAGGCCTTCTGTGTGAGCCTTTGTACCTGTTGCATGGCAGAACTGTACTTCGGGATATTCCTTAGCAGCCTGGATCATGAAGTCCTCGTGACCGAAGGAGTTAGCAAAAACGATGTTGCAGCCGTCTTCAGCAAGGTCAGCAGCTGTATCGTAGCAAGCAGCAGATTCTGCAATGTTTGTAACGATAACAACCTGCTCGTCAGTAAGACCGAGAGCAGCCTTAGCTTCCTTAGCAGCGTCAAGGAAGTTCTTGTCATAGGTTGAGTTTTCGTCATGAAGGCAGATGAAACCGATCTTGATCTTGGAAAGGTCGAGCTCAGCAGCTTCGCCGGTTGTTGTCTCGTCTGCAGGTGCAGTTGTTTCTTCGGATGTGCCGCCGCAAGCTGCGAAAGCTACTACCATAGAAAGTGCAAGAACGAGAGCGAGTACTTTGAATACTTTTTTCACTTTGGGTTCCTCCAATAAAAAAATTTTATTCTTTTCAATCGTCGCTTCTGAAGCTGATGCTGTCATCAGTCATAGAATCAACAATTGCTAAAGACTTGAGCTTTACTCCCTGAGCGCGGATTTCCTTTCCGCCGTTCTGGAAGCCCTTTTCTATTGCTATACCGACACCCGCAAGGTTTGCGCCCGCATCCTCAATGATTTTCTTAAGACCGAGCACGGCCTGTCCGTTTGCAAGAAAATCATCAATAACAAGGATGTTGTCGCCGGGATTTATATATTTTTTGGAAACGAAAATGGTATAGCTTGTTCCCTTTGTAAAAGAAAAAACCTCAGCGGTATAAACATCATTACCGATATTTTTATGATATCCCTTCTTTGCAAAAACAACAGGCACATCAAAGTGCTGTGCGGCAAAGCAGGCAATGGGAATACCGGAAGCCTCTACCGTGAGAATCCTTGTAATATTACAATCAGCGAAAAGCCTGTAAAACTCTTTTCCGAGCTCCGAAAGAAGGGATACGTCAAGCTGATGGTTAAGAAAGCTGTCAACCTTAAGAATGTTCCCGGGAAGCACAGCTCCGCAGGAAAGAATCTTCTCTTCAAGCAATTTCATCTGTATTCCCTCCGATCGGTTATTCAAAACAATGACAGTATACAGCACAAATCAGATAAAATCAAGAAATATTACACAACTTTTACTATTTTTTACTCTTTTCTGCAATTTCTACAAATTTTGACCGCTTTTTTTCTGCGGCAGGCATACCTTAATTTCTTTTACGGAAATTACCTCCGGAGCCCCGGTGAAAAACCATCAGCAATACCATATAATATGTTTCTGTCATAATAAAAAAATAACAAAATTATTAACAAAATATTGTTAAAAAATACAAATATTAATCTGTTGACAATACAAAATTTGTAAACTAAAATATAAGCATAATCAGTCGGTATGTCCGAAAAGGTTATAATTTTCTCGAAAGGATGTTTTTTCTTATGAAAAAAACAAACAAAATCATAGCTGTTATTCTTGCTATGGTACTTGCTTTCTCATCCGTACCGCTTATGGCTTCCGCCGCAGCAATCAAGGATGACGTAGACACTGTTGAAAAGCTCATTCAGGGCGAAAACCTCGGAAACCTTGTTGAATGGCTCCTCAAGAACATCAACAACAGAAAAGAAGAGATCTTAGGCTCAGTTCTTTCTCTTGTTTTCATGTTTGTTGAAGACGAAGCTCTTCAGGCAAAGGTCGGCGAAACAGACGTGCTTGCAGCAGACGATGAGGCTCTTGCAAAGATTCTTGTTGACTGGCTCAACGCTGACATTCTTCCCGGCTTACAGGAAGACCTCGCTTCCGATGATACTGTTAAGTCCATTCTCAAAATCGTTAACATTAACGTGGGCTCCGTTGACAATATCATTTCTTCTCTTTACACTCTCGCAACAACTGTAGGACTCGGTGACATTTCAAACCTTAAGGAAGATTCACTTATATTTGAAAAGAAGGGACTCAGAACAAATCTCGTTACAGTTAAGAACTCCGGTAATCTCGGCACTCTTTATGCTGTTCTTCAGTTCCTCAGCGATAACACAAGCCTTTTCAAGAAGGTTCTCTCAGGTAAGGTTAACCTCGGTCTTCTTGCAGCTGTTAACGGTCTTATCAATGACCTTATCACTGACTACATCTCCCCCGATGCTATCAAGAAAATGCTCTGCGATGCTATCGAGCTTGACTATGAAGCATACAAGGGCTACACAGCAGATCAGATTCTTGCTGCTGCTTTCTTGAAGCTCCTTACAGGCTCAAACGAAAAAATTGACCAGAAGGCCGCTGACGACGTTATGCAGCTTTCAATCTACGGCTTCCTTGAAACTTATGCCGGTGACATCTATGCAAATCTTCTTCTTGATCTCCTCAACAACGATGCAAGAACCGCTCTCAAAGACCTTGCAGAAAAGGACACAACAGGTAAGATTGCACAGGTTATCAACCTTGAGTATGAATTCAAGGCTGACACCTTCGACGAATACCTCGGCGTAGGCAAGGGCAATATGATTGCTCAGCTCAACAACCTTATCATCACAGTTCTCAAGTTAGTTATCCAGCCCGCTGAATTTGCAAAGCTCGGTCTTGAAGAAGGCGGCAACGATAAGCTTAACGAAAACCTTACAAAGACATTCCGTTACATCCTTCCTCTTATCAAGGACGTTCCCGATCTCGGTGTTGACCTTTCCAAGTTCACAGCAGATGCAGTAAAGAATATGTCTGCTGAGGATATGGCAGTTGCAGTTCTCAAGCTCTTCTTCAAGGGCTGGTTCGCAAATGCTGATATGGCAGAAGTAAACAAGGCTAAGACTCTTGAGCAGCTCGGCGTTCTTGCAGCAAAGTATGCAGCAAGCAACAAGGAATGGGTTCCCATGGAAATCACAGCTCTTGCAGCAGCAAAGAATGTTGAAAAGCTGGACGATGCAGCATGCCTTGATATCGTTTTCGAAATCGGTATGGAAGTAGCCGCAAAGGCTCTCGACTACAACAAGGGCACAACACATTACGAGCTTCCCGCTGACCTTACAGGCTGGACAGCTGAAGCATATCTTGATGATATCGTTGACTGGGCTCTCAATTTTGTTGACGGTCTTCCCGCATCCGCAGACCTTCTTTCAACTGAAAGAGGTGTTATCGACGGTGAGGGCGGCTTCTTCAAGCTCAACGTTATCCTTGATTCTCTCTTTGATCTTTCCTTCATTTCAGGCTGCGGCAACGATCTCTTCGCACTTGATTTTGAAACAATGCTCTTCGACAAGTTCCTCGGAAATCTTCTTAACTTCGATATCGAGGCTTCCGTAGACATCCTTGCAAAGAATGAAGACGCTTCTCTCTTCGCAAAGAAGATCAACGTAGCAGTTATTGACCTCGTTGATGACCTCCTTACAGGTCTTTTCGAGGAAGGCTATCAGCTTCCCGTAGCAGCTATGCCCGGTGACGTTGACGGCAGCGGCAAGGTTGATGCAACAGACGCAAGAATAACACTTCGTGCAGCTGTTGGTCTTGAAAAGCTTGATGCTACCCAGACAAAGTCCGCCGACGTTGACAAGAGCGGCAAGGTTGACGCAACTGACGCACGTCTTATCCTCAGAGCAGCAGTTGGCCTTGAAAAGCTTGCATAATTAAAGCTATATAATTTTCGGACAGCAGATTATCTGCTGTCCTTTTTTTGTGCATTTTTTCATATTAATATTGATTATCATTATAAAAATCATTATTATATAAGAAAGAACATTTTTCGGGGAGAGCATTATGATCCGTAAGGTTTACACTTCACTTGATGAATTCATTTTACAGAACCGCGAGCTTGAAACAGAGCTTCCGTATTCCGACAATACAAGGATTCTCGGAAAGTCCCTTGCAATAGGAGCTCACACCTTATCCAACCGTCTGGCATGCCAGGCCATGGAGGGCTGTGACGGCAATGCTGACGGCACTCCGGGTGAGCTTACTCTCAGAAGATATGACCGCTTTGCAAAGGGCGGTGCAGGACTTATATGGTATGAGGCAACGGCTGTAATGCCCGAGGGAAAGGCAAATCCCCGACAGCTTTACATAAACGAAAGCAATCTTGATGCATTTGCCCGTCAGGTTGACAGAATCAAGGAAACGGCACTAAAGGAAAACGGATACGCACCCGCTGTAATTATGCAGGCAACACATTCGGGAAGATACTCCAAGCCCGAGGGCGTTCCCGCGCCCCTTATTGCATACAATAATCCCATATTCGAAAAGGATAATCCGATTCCGTCCGACAGAATCGTAACTGATGAATACATCGACCGTGTCAGAGATGCGCTTGTAAACGCTTCCCGTCTTGCAGAAAAAGCGGGCTTTGACGGTGTTGACATAAAGGCCTGTCACAGATATCTCAACTGTGAGCTTCTTTCCGCTTACGAAAGAGAAGGCAGATACGGCGGTTCATTTGAAAACAGAACAAGACTTTTAAGAGAAGGCATTCTCGGCGCTATGGAGGTTACGGGCAAAGATTTTATTGTTTCCACCCGAATGAACGTTTATGACGGCTTTCCCTACCCTTACGGCTTCGGCGTAAGAGAGGGCGCCGATATTGATGTTGACCTGACAGAACCGAAGAAGCTTACAGAAATGCTTTATTCCTACGGAGTAAGGCTTATAAATATCACTATGGGCAACCCCTATTTCAATCCCCACGTAAACCGCCCCTTCGCAAAAGGAGGATACATTCATCCCGAGCATCCTCTTGAGGGTGTTGCAAGGATGCTGAAGGGCATAGCCGAAATAAAATACGCAGTTCCCGGTATAAATATTATCTCTTCCGCACTTTCTTACCTCGGTGCAGCGGCACCCTTTGTAGCGGCGGCGTACATTGAGCAGGGAGCCTTTGATATAGCAGGCTTCGGCAGGACAATTTTTGCATACCCTGATTTTGCAAAGGACATCCTCACAAAAGGCGCAGCTGACAAGAATAAAATCTGCATCTGCTGCGGAAAATGCACAGAGATTATGCGCACCCCCGGCGGCACACCCGGCTGCGTTATAAGAGATAAAGAATTTTACGCTCCTATATACAAAAAACAGTGCGGAGGTGCGGAGAATGAATAAAATTGCTGTAATTTCAGGCGTTTCTGCAGGAATAGGTCTTGCAACGGCAAAGCTTTTTACCGAAAACGGAATAACCGTTGTGGGTATGGGCACAAGAGAAAAGGTTGAAAACGCACCTGCGGAAGGCTTTATTTACGTGCAGGGTGACGTATCCTGCGCCGCAGACAGAAAAAAGCTCATAGATACAGCCCTTAAGGTTACGGGCAGAATTGACATACTTGTAAACGTAGCGGGAGTAGCCCCCAAAGTGCGTGCAGATATCCTCGAAATGACAGAGGAAAGCTATGACAGAGTGATGGACATAAACACAAAGGCAATGCTCTTCCTGACACAGGGTGTTGCCAACGAAATGATAAAAAACGAAGGCGCCGAAAAAGGAGCAATTGTAAATATATCCTCTCTTTCAGCCTATACGAGCTCTGTATCCCGCGGTGAATACTGCATTTCAAAGGCAGGCGTATCAATGATAACAAAGCTCTTTGCCGATAGGCTCTCAGAATTCGGCATCCCCGTAAACGAGGTCCGCCCCGGCATTATCGCGACAGATATGACAAGCAAGGTCAAAGAAAAATACGATACACTTATTGAAACCGGACTTCTGCCCATAAAGCGATGGGGTACCCCGGAGGATGTTGCAAGGGCTGTTTTTGCACTTGTAAACGGCTCTCTCCCATACGTTACGGGACAGTCAATTGATGTTGACGGCGGTTTTCATATCAGAAGGTTATAATTTATGGAATATCTTTATTTTGATACCGTTGTAATCGGCACGGGAGCGGCCGGTTACAATGCCGCAGGTGAAATAAAAAAGCTCTGTGACAAAAGCGTCTGCATTATCACAGAGGGAAAAAACACGGGCACCTCCAGAAATACGGGAAGCGACAAGCAGACCTACTATAAGCTGTCCCTTTCCGGAGATACGCCTGATTCCGTAAGAAAAATGGCAGAGGATCTGTTTTCAGGCGGCTCCGTTGACGGTGATAATGCCCTTGCGGAGGCAGCGCTTTCTTCAAAATGCTTCTATAATCTCTGCTCGCTGGGTGTTCCCTTCCCCGTAAACCGTTACGGAGAATATGTGGGCTATAAAACCGATCACGATCCCTATATGCGAGCAACCTCAGCAGGCCCTCTGACCTCAAAATTTATGACGGAGGCTCTGGAAAAGCAGGCTGAGAATCTCGGAATTCCTGTTTTTGACGGACTTCTTGCCGTGGAAATTCTTACGGACAATAATACAGTAAAGGGACTGCTGTGCCTCCATAAGGCAAGCGGTGAATACAGAGTATTCAGCTGTAATAACGTAATTCTGGCAACGGGCGGACCTGCAGGGATATATTCAGATACCGTTTATCCCGACGGACATACGGGCAGCACCGGATTGGCACTGACGGCAGGTGCAGCTCTTCAGAATATGACGGAATGGCAGTACGGGCTTGCAAGCGTTAGCCCGAAATGGAACGTTTCGGGTACGTATATGCAGGTGCTTCCACGTTTTATATCGGTTGACGAAAACGGCACGGAGCGTGAATTCTTAACAGACTATTTTACAGATATCTATGAAGCCCTTTCCTTTATTTTTCTGAAGGGCTATCAGTGGCCGTTTGATTCACGAAAAGCAGAAAACGGTTCCTCAAGAATTGATCTTGCGGTTTATGAGGAGTGTGTCTGCAATGACAGAAGGATTTATCTTGACTACACAAAAAATCCCTTCGGGCTTAAAAAAATAGAATACGAAAGGCTGTCGGAGGAGGCATACGCTTATCTTAAAAATGCGGATGCTCTTTTCGGCACCCCCATTGAAAGACTGAAAAAAATGAATCTCCCCGCCGTGGAATTATATCTCGGCAAGGGCGTGGATCTGGAAAAGGATATACTTGAAATCGCTCTTTCGGCACAGCACAACAACGGCGGTATTGCAGTTGATTTATGGTGGCAGACAACCGTTTCGGGACTTTTTGCAGCAGGTGAATGTGCAGGCACACACGGAGCGGCACGTCCCGGAGGCTCGGCTCTGAATTCAGGACAGGCAGGCTCTCTTCGTGCGGCACAGTTCATTTCTCAGAAAAAAGAAGAAAAAACCGATGACGAAGGCTTCACGGCACTTGCAGAAAAGGCCCTTTCTTATCACTTACAGCTGAAGGAAAAAATAAAAGGTGACGAAAATACAGCTTTCATACTCCTTTCGGGAATAAGAAGCAGCATGAGTGAAGCTGCCGCTGCCGTAAGGGACATAAAGGCAATAAAGGAGCTTATACCCGGAAGAAAAAGCAATATCGCATCATTCCCCCTTCTTATTACAGCAAAGGACACGGAAGGTCTTGTTGATGCTTACAAATATTACGACGCTCTTCTCACATCAACTGCTGTTCTTTTTGCAATAGAGGACTACTGGCAGAAAACCGTATTCACAAGAGGAAGTGCGGTATACATAAATGCAGATGCAATGAAGGAACCCGTGAATCCCGAGGATAAAATTCAGAGTATTTCATATAAAAACGGTGAATTTTCCGTAAAGTGGCGACCTGTCCGCCCCATCCCCGAAAACGACGGATTTTTCGAAAACGTGTGGCGCACGTACAGAGAAAACAAAAATATATATTAAGGTGATTGTATGCATCATCTCGGCCTTGTATCAATTTCATTCAGAGAACTCTCTCCTGAAAAAATCATAGCAGAAGCAAAAAACGCAGGACTTTCCTGCATTGAATGGGGAAGTGACGTCCATGCGCCCTGCGAGGACACGGAAGGTCTGAAAAGAATCTCAGAATTACAAAAAAAGGCAGGTCTTTTCTGCTGTTCATACGGCACGTATTTCCGTTTGGGACAGACAGCAACCGAAGAATTACAGCAGTATATCGATGCCGCAAAAATACTCGGAACAGATATATTAAGGCTTTGGTGCGGAACAAAAAGCTCACTTGAATACAATGATGAAGAGCAAAAGGAGCTTTTTTCTCTCTGCCGAGAAGCCGCATCCGTTGCCGAAAAAAACGAAGTCTTTCTTTGTATGGAATGCCACAACGGCACTTACACAGATACAAAAGAGGGAGCAATAAAGCTTATGAAAATCGTAAACTCCCCTTCATTCAGAATGTACTGGCAACCGAATCAGTTCACCCCGGCAGAAGAAAACAAGCGTTATGCACGGCTTTTGTCCCCTTTTACAAAGCATATCCACGTTTTTAACTGGACAGCAAAAGAAAGATTTCCCCTCGGAGAGGCTGATGCTCTCTGGAGAGAATATCTCACATACTTCCCCGACAACACCTTGCTTCTTGAATTTATGCCCGATGACGATATAAATTCACTGAAAACAGAAGCCGAAGCCTTAAGGAGGCTTATAAAATGAAAGCCGTTTTTCTATGTAACAACAAAAGCAATCCCTTAAGAATTTATGACGAGAACACAAGGAAAAAGCTGAACCTGCTGACAGGAATAAGCGATACCGTTTACTCCCGTGAAGAGGTGCTTGAAAATAAAGAGCGTTTTTCGGACACGCGCTTCATTTTCTCCACCTGGGGTATGCCCGTTTTTTCGGAGGAAGAAATAAAAGACATCTTCCCTTCCCTTGAATGTGTGTTTTACGGTGCGGGAACCGTTCAGTTTTTTGCCCGTCCGTTTCTGAATTCGGGAGTGAAGGTGTTTTCCTCCTGGGCTGCAAACGCCGTGCCCGTTGCCGAATACACCGTGGCACAGATTATTCTTGCCAATAAAGGCTTTTTTGCCGCATCACGTTATCAGAGCACGGGAAGTCTCAAAAAAGCTGCTGAGCTGAAGGAATGCTATCCCGGCACCTTCGGGGAAGCTGTGGGAATTATAGGAGCCGGAATGATAGGCTCCCTTGTGGCTGAAATGCTGAAGTCATACAGAATATCCGTAAAGGTCTTTGACCCGTTTTTAAGTGATGAAAAGGCAGAAATGCTCGGCGTGACAAAATGCTCCCTTGAAGAGATTTTCAGTACCTGCTTCGTTATTTCAAATCACCTTGCAGACAATGAGAAAACCAAGGGAATGCTGAAAAAGGAGCATTTTTCCTCTATGAGAAAATACGCAACCTTTATAAATACGGGCAGAGGTGCCCAGGTTATCGAGGAGGACCTCTGTGAGGTTCTGGCAGAACGAGAGGACCTGACGGCAATTCTTGACGTAACGCACCCCGAGCCCCCCGAAGAGGGACATCCCTTCTACAAGCTCGGGAACTGCATTCTTACTCCGCACATAGCAGGAAGCTACGGAGATGAGGTAAAAAGAATGGGAGAATATCAGCTCATACAGCTCGAAAAATGTTTAAAAGGTGAGTCTGCCGAGTATGAAGTAACTCTCAAGATGCTTGAAACAATGGCATAAATAATTTATAATACAGAAAACAGACAGTATAGGGTGATAAAAATGGATATCAAGGCACTAAAAAACGATTTATTAAAGGAATACCGTTACCGCACGGAGCTTCACGCTCACACCTCTCCGGCAAGCTCCTGCTCGGAGGTTTCACCTGAGGACGTTGCCGTTATTTACAAAAATCTCGGCTATGATGCAGTAACAATTGCAAATCATTTTTCCTTTAACTATCAGGACAGCGATAAGCAGACAGTTCTTGACAGATTTTTCGGAGATTTTGAAAGAGCAAAGAAAAAGGGCGGCGAGATCGGTATAAATGTAATTCTTGCGGCAGAAATCCGCTTTACGGAGAATGAAAACGATTACCTTATTTACGGTGTTACAAGAAAAATGATGGAGGAAATCTATGATCTTCTTCCCTACGGCGTTGACAATTTAAGACAAGTATATCCTATGCCCGACAGCGTATTTCTGCAGGCTCATCCCTTCAGAGATGATATGGTAAGAGCAAACCCCGAAATTTTAGACGGCATTGAGGTTTTCAACCTCCATCCCAGTCACAACTCAAGAATCGGACTTGCCGCAGTATATGCAAAGGAAAACAGCTTTTCTATAGTAACGGCAGGCTCAGATTTCCACCACACAAACAGAAAGCATGAGGGAGTATCCGCAATTCTTACAAAAGCTCTTCCCTGTGAATCCTTTGACATCGTAGATATACTTAAAAGCGGTGATTACCTTCTTGAGGCAGGAAGAAATAATATAATAATTCCTTAAGGAGAATTTTTATGTCACTCATTATTGACAACAAAACTCTTTTCACACTTATTCCGAAAAAAATAAAGGAATATATGAACCTTGATACTCTCAGTATTAAATTTATCGGCGGCGGTTCAAACGGCAAGGCGTTCAGGTGCACACTTCCCGATAAAAGCATAGTTGTAAAGGCCTTCCGTATCGAGGGAATGATGGAAAAGGAATCGGCACAGCTGAGAGCCATAAAGGAAAATACCGGTGTCACTATGCCCGAAATATATTTTACTCATTCAGACGAAAGTATAGCTCTTCTCGGCATGGGCTTTATTGAAGGTACAAATGTCCTCTCCCCCTCTTATCTTTTCAAGTCAAAGGCAAAGAAAAAGGCTTTTGCCGAAGAGGTTATCGGAAATCTTCTTAAAATACATTCGGTAAAAGGGGAAAAATACGGCTCTCTTCTGAATCCGACCTATGACAGCTGGACTGAGTATTATGAAAAAGAGCATATAATCCCGAAAATGCAGGGTCTTAAAGACCTTTGCAGCAAAGGAAAGTATTCAAAGAAAAGCTACGCACTTTTAGAAAAAGCGGCTGAAATCTATAAAGAAAAGGCTCTTGAGCCCGACTGTCCCGTGCTGATTCACGGAGATATCAACATAATGAACATTATGGCGGACCCGAAAACCATGAAGCTCCGGGGATTTATTGACCCGGCAGGTTATATTTATGCTGACCGTGAATATGATCTTTTTCAGCTTCTTAATATGTGGGGCAACAGCTTTTATCTTTATGAAACCTACAAAAAGCATTACCCGTTATCTGAGAATGCCGATTTCAGAATTGCCTTCTACGGCGCCCTCAATGAAGCATCCTGCAGGCTTACAGGCGGTCTTATAATGCCTTTATGGGAAATTCTCTGTAACAGAAGGCTGAAAAAAGAGCTGAATAAGCTTAACCGATAATATAAACTATTGCCTTTTTACTTTTTTTCGGGTAAAATAGTAACAAACTGCAGATAATTATTTCTGCAAAAAAAAACAAATCAGGAGATGACAAAACAATGAGTTCTTCAAAAGCTCCCGCAAATGCCATCCGTCCCTTTGGCTGGGCTGACAAAATCGGTTACTCTCTCGGTGATATGGGCTGTAACTTCTCATTCCAGCTTGTTTCCACCTATATGCAGCTTTTCTATATGCAGTACATCGGCATTGAAGAAGGTGCATACGCAATCATAATCATTCTTTCAAAAATCTTTGATGCGGTAAACGATATCGTTATCGGTAATCTTGTTGACACAAAGAGAATCGGCAAAAAAAGTAAATATATGCCCTGGATTCTTCTGGGCGGTGTTACCCTTATAATCTTCAACATCATGCTTTTTGCTCCCGTTCAGGGCTTCTCTCAGTGGGGTAAATATATATGGTGTCTCGGTGCATACTGCCTGTGGTCAATTGCCTACACTATGGTAAATGTTCCCTACGGTTCACTTCATTCCGTCATCACGGATGACCCTCAGCAGAAGGTTTCCCTTTCCACATTCAGAAGCATCGGTGCAGCTCTTCCCGGAATCATTGTTATGATAGTTCTTCCCAAGGTTGTATATGATACAAAGATAAACGAGCTCGGTGAAGAGGTTGACGTTCTCAAAGGTCCCATCCTTCTCCCCGTGGCACTTGTTTTCGGTGTAGTTGCACTTGTCGCCTTCTGGGCAACAACAAAGCTCGTAAAGGAAAGAGTAAATCACAAATCCGATGATAATGCAGTAGGCTTCAAGGCTATTATGTCCTCCGTGAAGTCCTTCTTTACAAACCGTGCAATGATAGGTGCTACAATCGCATCCGTCGCATCAGTCGCTCTCTTTAACTCCACTATGTCTCTTAACAATATGGTTTTCCAGTATTTCTTCCACGATACGGGCAAAATGGGACTTGCTATGGTGGGAAGCTATGCTCCCATGATTATCTTTATGGCTCTTATGGGTAAGCTTACAAAGAAATTCGGCAAAAAAACCGTTATTGTCACAACAATGCTTATCGGTGCAATTTCGGGAATCGTATCTCTCGTTCTTCCGATTTCTCCCGATTCAACGGGTATGATTCTCTATATTGTTTGCCTTATGGGACTTAACCTCGGCAATGCGGGCTTCCAGATTTCCGTATGGGCTATTATTGCCGACTGTATCGAGGTTTCCTACAGACAGACCGGCAAGAGCGAGGAAGGCTCCCTTTACGCTCTGTATTCATTCTTCAGAAAGCTGGCTCAGGGTATCGGTCAGGCTGTTGTTGCTCTCGGTCTTTCCGCAATCGGCTTTGTTGAAGGTGAAAATGCCGTTCAGCCTGCTGATTTCGGTGACAAGGTAAAATCCCTCTACTTCATCCTTCTTGCTGTAGGCTCACTTATTGCCTTCCTTTCTATGAAGTTTATCTACAACATCGGCAAAAAGGAAGAGGATGAATTCGCACAGAACATTGCAAAGGCAGAATAAGCTTCTGCTTCCGGATTGATATTTTCAAAAGGGGGGAACAAATTTCTGTTTCCCCCTTGCCATTTTCCTTCCGATGTTATATAATCTCCTTACCTCTTCACTGTTACTTTTTACTTATTACCTCATATGCGGGTGTGGTGGAATTGGCAGACACGCAAGATTTAGGTTCTTGTGCCAAAAGCATGCAGGTTCGACCCCTGTCACCCGCACCAAACCAGAAAAATCCGAACCAAATTTTCCCAATAGGAAAAGGGTTCGGATTTTTTGTTTATATTTAGTTATACATAGCAAAAGCTCCGTGTTATGCGGAGCTTTTTATAATGAGGTTTGTCTTCTAACTCCTTATTTAGACAATTCACATTGTCGAAGAAAACAAAGTATTGAGGAAATGGTACGAGTCATTTTTGTTTGTGCATACTGGAACCCCAAAATTTGATTTTTCCATCCACATGAGGGTATATGAAAAAGAACATATAATTGACAATTTCCAATTTGTCGAACTGATCGGTATGGTTTCACTTCCTCTTCCAAAGTTTCATTTTCAAGTGAAACCAAACGAACCACTGTGAAACCATATTATTATCAAACTACTTCAAAAAAGCATATCGCCTATGCGCGGTGTGTTTTTTTTTGAATCCAAGGACAGGACTTGAAGGACGAGCGGTACAGAGAATAGTCCGGTGCGGACTGTTTCGACCGCGAGCGACCAAGCACCCGCAGAAGGGTAAGTTAAGTCCTGTCAGGCGCACCAAGTCTTATTAGCTTGAACCTTTTTTCCGTTGGTAAGATGTTCGGCCTATTTTGCTTTATGGAAGAATTTAATAATTTCAGTTTATAATTATAACCACCGATGAAACTGGTGGTTTGCTCCCCTATAAGGGGTTGCAACTGGCTTAACCCCTTATAGGGCACTGAATCATATCATAGCATTACACGCACTGCCACCCATAAATGGGTAAAAAACTTTATAGTTTTTTGTTGGTTCTATTTTTATAAGATAGCTTTAACAGCATTCGGCTTGCATAAAACTCACCGTTTTGACTTTGCTAGAGGCCTTCTTCGCCTCCAGTAGAACTGGGGGGTTATTTCCACGCATAAATGCACCAATCATAAAAAGCTGAGGCATTTTCCCCTCAGCTTTTTGTTATATCACAGCAGCTTTACGAATTATCTTGGAAAACTCCAAAGCATCTATAGAATTTTGTGTTCTTTGGTAGTATAAATAAAAGAATGTTTTTTTATCTTCTTTTAAATCAAACGGAACCGATGACACGTCTTTCATCTGTGATACTATATTTAATTCACGATTAAAACGAATAGGTAGCGTTTGAAAACCCGATTTATAAAGACCGCTTTTGAACTGCTCTTGTGTAACTATAACCAAGTCGAAGGGGACATCAATATCTTTTAAATAACCTTTTATTTGGCTTAGAATATCAAGTTCTATTTTTAGTGTATCTAAATTAGACTTTATTGTCGACTTTTTCGACGCTGCTTTAGTAGTGCTATATTGAGATTGAAGTTTGGTGTAGTCATCATTTAAACAATTATAAAAATTATCGTTTAAACTGTATACTCCATATTTGCCTTCCAAAAGCATGGTTTCCCATTTTATTAAAATCTTTATAAAAGAATCATTGTGCTTAAAATCAAACAAAGAAGAAAACTCCGCTTCGGATTTCCAAACAGGGTGTCTTCGCATACTCCGATCACAATATTCTTTAACGGCATCACTTTCGTCAAAGTTCCGTTTAGCCAAAAATAGTATGTCGGAATCAGAAAGTAAGCGGATAGTTTCAATATCCTTAAATTTTTCACCTTGTACTGTAATCGAATTATAAGAAAACAACTTTATATTATCTTTGTTATATTTTGAGTTTAGTTCACGAATAATTGTTTGCAACAAGTATCCTTCGTATTGTATAATTGGATGTGATTGCACCCAACGTCTTTCCATATCGTGTGCAATCAATACATTTTCCAGTACACTCAACGAACTTTTCTCATATCCTACAGGATATTCCCCATCATTTACAAATACACCGCCAAGTAGCCTTTTGTAATCAATAGATATTGATGAATAACCAGACATATAGCTATCTCTTATTAAATAGTCTAACTTGTCAACATCAATAATGTTTGAGTTCAATAGTTCAATACATGATTGATAAATAGGTAGTCTACGTTTTTCAATCTTAGTTGCTTTATTAATATTTTCGTATTTCAGGCCAATAATACAACGGGCAAAAAACGCATGATCGGGAATAAGAGCGCCAAACTTATTAATAGACAAAAGAGCGCTCATAATCTCATGTTGTTTTCCAACAACAGTTTGTCCGTTTTTGGTATCCAGTTTATAACATTTATTAGCAATGCTAGCAGACAATTCTTTCGAGATTTTAGGAGCATCATAGAATTTTTCTCCGGTGTGCGAAAAAGGAGAATGCCCTATATCATGACATAAGCATGCCATAATAAATGTACGGCGCGTATCCTCTTTATCCTTTTTGGTTAGTGCTTTAGTTTCCTTGGGACTATTATTAAGTAAAGCTTCAAAAGCAATATTGCCAAGCCAAAATACTCCTAGTGAATGGGTAAAACGGTTATGCAAAGCAGAAGGATAAATAGATGTATAACTCGTTTGAATAATATCTCTTAATCTTTGAAATTCAACTGAATTAACTATCGGTAAAAAATCATCTTCAATAACTATATAGTCATAAATAGGATCTCGTATTTTTTTTGACATACTCGATACCTCTATGCTGCATTAATAACTTCTAGTGTGCTTTCATCAAGCAATGCTAATAAAATATCTACTGAAATATATGACAAAATATGTTCTCTTATATCATCAATTGACACGCCAGATTTTATCTTTATATAATCATTGTCAAAAATAAAAAAGTCGGAATAATCTTGCAGAAACTCTCTAGTATATTGATTGGAATACAACAATATGGCTTGTGCATCTTTATTCTTATTTAAAACCTTTTCTACTTTAATTCCGTAGTTGCGAATATCATCCAAGGAAATCTTGTCAATTCTTTTGTTTTCATAAAGTTCAACCAAAGCATTTGCAACCAAATACTCCATTTTTATAAATGTACACATGCCCATTGTTCTGTACAGCGGTACAACAGCTGTACACTCCTCCAATTCATTTTTGTAAAAAACATTATACATTATTTTCCCCTTTTTTGCAATAACATTAAGCAAATTTCTTTGTAAATATTTATGCTCATTACTACAATATTTATACTTAATATTAACGTAACAAAGCACCAGGCGAGTTTTCGTCTGCGACTTTGTGATTTTGGGTATTCCTTAGTCTTATATCGTTAACTTAGTTCAGTCGGTAATTTTCTTGTTAGTGGTGCTTTGGACACCGTCTTTCTTGCTTTTTTCATTCTGCATAGTCACGCTTTTCTTCTTCTGACGCAAGATACTCCTGCATAATTGTCAGTAGCACCCACACCCAAGATGTCATTTCATATTCGGCGATACCTAACCCTCGGAGAGGGCACTACACCGCCTTTACGATGGTGAGCAAGTGCGCCCTTACGATAACGAATCAATATGGTTCGGATATAGATAATTCTTTAAGTATTTTTCTCTATCAATTATATAATTTTCAGAGCCAAAAGGATATTCAAGCTTATAATTATCGTCTAAAATAATAGTATAACCTCTAAAGCCGATTTTTTGAACAGACGTGTTTGATAAAGTTTATAAAACAATTTATTCTTGTAGTTTTTCTTCCAAAAGTATTCAAAACAACCTACAATATATAATATATTCTTTCTATTTTTTGTATTTTAAGAGAGATAGTATTTGGTTTGTTGTTATGCTCAAACAATATGTAAAAAACGTTTAAATATTTACTGATTTCTTTTTCAAAATCGATCCAAACTACGTTTATTTCAAAAGACTTATTAATAAAATAGTTTGCCCACATATTTTTTTACTATTGTTTGCATTTGCACTAATATGTCTTTGTCTATTGTTTCTTTATCGTAGATTCCTTTATATTTTTTGTAACTATATGTGATTGTCTTACCTCTAATTCTAAAAATCCCTTGTCTGAAAATACATCACCAAATAGTAAGACAATCACAATATAATCCACACATTCGACAAAGCCTCCTATAATTTGTACAATTAAGCTACAAAATAAAAGGAGGCTATCATTATGTCAAACAAAAATACTATCAGTTACCGCCAAGTTGGCGACTATATCATCCCTAACCTCATCTTGCCACAAGAAGAAGCAAGTATCACCCTTGGCAAATGGGGAATGATGCACAAAACTTATCTTGAAAAGCATAAGAAGGTGTTTTTTAGTTTGCTACTTAGTCAAGGTAAACTATATCAGCACTGTGCTGAGGTGGAAAATCAGGCACGGGAGATGTTAGAAACCCTCATTGAGCAGATGAAAGAGGCTGAAGGTGTAACCGAAGAATTAAAAGAGCATAACCAATGGGAATGGGTGCAGAGAATGGAAAACATTCAGCAACGAGCGAGAGAAATTGTAATTAGTGAACTAATATATGTATAAAGCAGTCAGCGACAAGAAATTTTTCATCTTGTCGCTGATTTATCTTATTTCTTATTCTTCATAAACGGCACAACCGCCAACAGAGAACTAACTGCTGGTAAAACACTGAACAGGAAAAACAGCATTGTAAATAAAGCTGTGTATTCCGCACTTTCTCTTGCAATAAAACCATTTGCTATATACTCATTAAGTTTTGCCGTTTCGGCACTTGTGAAACCTATTATCATATATCCTGCACTTGAAATCAATGAAGATACACCGCTTTGAATTTTAATGATTGCCGTCTGAAAAGAGAAGAACAATGCGGTCGGCTTTGTACCTGACAGTTTGTATTCTAACTCTACCGCATCATCAATAAGCAGAGTACGGATATTTGAAGCAAGGCTCAGGAAGCTACCTGATATAAGAGATAGGATGAACATAATCGCAAAGTTTGCAAAGGTATTCATTGTTGTTTTGTTGCCGAGATACAATACAAAAATCATAATGTTCGGCAGTATGGATGCGACGTTGCATAACACGTAGGCTTTTACTTTACCGAGTTTTCTTGAGAGTATCGGCACAAGGAATGTTGAAATCATCAAACCGACAAAGCTGCCTGTACCGAGCAAGAATGTATAAAGGAAAGTCAGTCCCGAATTTTTGCTTGAAAAGTAAAAGGCAACCAATGCAGACAGCACCACACCCTGCAAAGCACTCATTGAAGAGAGTAATCCTGATATAATGATTTTCTTTAAAAGCGGATTAGTGAGTATATATTTGTACTGTTGTTTTGTGTTGGCATTTCTCTTTTCGTTATGGTTTAATCGTTCTTTAGATACGGTCAACTGATAAAGAATATATCCAACAACGGAGAAAACGAGAGTAATGATAAAAAAGGCATCTCGTTCATTTGTCTGTGTTCCGCCAAGTGCTCCCGAAACTGCAAAAGCAAGCGGCTGAACAATCAGGCAACAAATACTGCAGACCATTGCACCGATAGGGCGTAAAGAAAGAAGATTTGTGCGTTCTCTTTCATCTGCACATAGTACATTAGGATAACTTATCATAGGAATGTCACCAAACGAAAACATAATCTCCCACAGAATGAAAATAGCAAATCCATAAACGATAATTGTTGCGTTTTGAAGTGTACTGTTGTTGTCAGAATAAATCTTCATCACAAAGCAAAGAATCGTAATTATAGCCGTCGGTAAAGGTAAATATCGCAAATATTTTGCTAACGGCCATCTGCTTTTATTAATGAATGCTCCGATAAATGGGTCTTTAACAGCATCGAATATTTTTGCTGTGCTGAGGATGATTCCAAGCCAAAAGGCAGGGATAAGAATAGTGAATTGAAGATAGTAGGCAAAGCAGGATGATACGAGGGCATATAGTATGTTCTGCCCTGATAGGCCTAAAAGATAGCGTGTTTTTTGATTTTGCGTTTTTGTTTTCATTGTGAAACTCCTTTCATTACATACTCTTGGTATGTAAAATGGTAAAATATATTGCCGCAGGTGCGGCTTGTTTTTTGCTTATATTCATACTTTTGGTATGTATATTACCTTAATAAATTGCCACCGAGGTGGCAACCTATCATTTTCTGTTATCCATTTCGTTGATTTGCTTGTTCATATTGTAAACTGCCGGGTACATATCAGTAACGTCAACACCGAGCATAGCCATCATACCCAAGATTACCTGACACTTTTTCTCAATATCCTCATCGCTCATGGAGAATACAAGAGGATTGAGCCAAACATTGGCAAGTAAAGAGATAACCTCTGCAAGTTCTTTTGCAAACGGTATTTTAATTGAGCCATCTTTTATGCCCTCTTCAAGTACAGGTTTGATTGCATTAGGTGCAATATCATTCACAGATCTTAAAAGTAAGTCACTTAACATGTGGGGCATATTCTGCAGATGAATACCCATACTTCTGAATTTCTGTTCCTGTTCGTCAACAAGAGATTCATAAAGCATAGCTTTAAGCTTTTCAGCACCGTTGAGAGATGTATCCTCTGCTATATTGTTCCACTTACGAGCCAAAGAGTTTTCCTGAAAAAGCCTTGCAGTGACAGCGTTCAGAATATCCTCTTTTGATGTGAAGTGATGATAAATAGCGCCTTTTGTCAGACCGCCTAAATTATCAATAATATCTTGAATTGTCGTGTGTTCGTAACCTTTTTCAAGAAAAAGCTTTTGAGCTGTATCAAGAATTAGGGTTACTGTTTCTTCGGGGTATTTATTCCTTGCCATAATTCACCTTACATACTATTAGTATGTTTATTATATCAATCACACACCGCATTGTCAAGACTTTGCCCTAAAAAGCACATTAAAGGTAGAAAAAATTTAATTTTTGTGTTATAATAAAGTTGTAATTTACTCATAGCTTTCAATTGGAATATTTGAAAATAGGCTTATGATTTTATAATAAAGACTTTCATAGGTTGTTGCAATCTACGAAAGAGTTAAAATAATATCGAAACATAAAAAAAGAGGGAACAATAATGATTTTAATTAATAATGGCAACTTGATTATTGATGGTGAGATTGTACAAATTAATTATCTTTACTTTTTAGAAGAGATTTCTAGAGGTGCAAATGGAATAGTGTTTTTAGCCATTGATACTGTTTTAGACAGAAAAGTAGCATTTAAAATATGGTTAAAGTTAAACCCAAAAGATATCCGCAATAAACAAATACAAGGCCTTTCCGAAACGAAAAAGATGTGTTTAGCTAAAGATGTCATATCCAATTGGCACGACCCTAAACTAGATAATCCATATTTTGTTTCAGATGAAAGCGATATAATTAAGGTTACGGAAAAAATAGTGGCCCAAGTGTATTATGCAGGATATTACAAAGACTATTTTTATACCGTAATGGAATTTATAGATGGTTTTACACTTAAAGATTTTCTTTCTAAAAGTTTTGACAATATGGGGTTAGTTTCCGATGATAAAATGAATGTTGGTGATGATCAACGATTGATACCTTTTGGCGTTAAAGCAAATATAGCATTAAAGCTAGTTGAATATAATAAAATGTTTGTAGATAATAATATAGCTCATGGTGACTTGCACTGGAAAAATGTTATGATAACAAATTTCCGTAGGCAACGTCCTTATGCAAGTATACATTTAGAACATACTTTTGATATTAAAGTTATTGATTTTGGAACATCGTTTTTTACAGACCATAATATAAGCATAGAACGTTCATTTAATACTTTAATGGAAACAATAGATCATTGCATATATCCTTTTTGTTTAGAAGAAATTAAAGCATCTAAAAAGCCAACGGAATATAATGTAAATAACATGACAAAATGGCTTAGAGAGCAGTTGTATGCTTTAAGAGCCGCTTTTTATGAATTGGGTCAAGAGTATGTTGGTTGGCCTCTTTATGGAGCATTTGGTACATACGAAATTACAACTAAAGGTTTTGGAATAGAAACAAACTACATAAAAGATATAATAAATCAACAAGTAAAAAATGATAGAATAATATTGTCCGAACAGTTTTTAGGAGAATCTAAAGATTGGGATACATTTGATGGGCGGTATGCAAAAAGAGGAGATTAATTGTCGTCTAGATTTAAGAATAACAACAGAGATGTATTGTGTTTTATATTTAAGTTACAATATTTTTATTCTCCCTTAAAATACTCCGTGTCTTTCAGCCGCTCACGCATCTTTGCATAGGCTCGGTTGACGGTCTGATATGCTGTATCAGGTGAGGATTTTTCAAATGTGTTTGCAAGGTCGAGGTAAGTCATTTTCTTGAATTTAACCTTGCGTGGATTTCCGTCCTTGTCGGTGACAGATTTATCCATATAGTAATCAGAAAAGCAGTCCATACAAAAGCCTAACCTATTCGCAACCATATATTGCTCATCATAATAGAGCTTGTCAAACACTTCATATACTGCTTCTTTACGCATAACATTAAGTAGCATTGTCAACGGCTCAGATGATGAATCTGCAATATACTCTTCCTCTCTGACCTCACTTTCATCATCTGCCAGATTCTTATAAAACTCGGTGTAATTCATATTGCGAAGACCGGCGGAGATTATCTCAACAATCTTTTTCGGCTTCAGATTAAGTTCTGCGGCAATTCTGCCGATAGTTTCGTCGTCATTTCTGTAATCGTTTTCTCGGTACAGTGCCATAATCTTACGAAGCCGTGCATCCTCATCATCTGTGGGTATGGTGCAGCCTGTTCTCATAGTCCGTACATATTCGTGAACTGCCCGCTTAACATAAAACTCCGTGTAGTAGTTTTCAAAGGATTTGTTCTTGGAAACATCATAATTCTGCAAAGCTTTAAGCATTGCAAACACACAAGCAGACTTCAAATCGGCAAAGTGACCAGGCATAGCATATTCCTGAACAAAGCCCATTACACTTTTATTGAGTATATGCTCGTAATAATGCAGAAACCAAGAGAGATATTTATCATCCTTCTCTTTCAAATAAAGCTCAATATATTCCTGTAAATGCATTTTCGGCGGTGCCGGCTTCAACTTGTAAATATACAGTTCTTTTTCCCAATCCTTCACGGCACTCACCGTCCTTTCATTTCAACATTCTTTCAGTATCATAATACAGCTTTTTACGGGTCATATCCTTTGTGTACTGCGTAGTAAAATATTCGTGATTCTCCTGTGCCCGTAACATATTGTTTTTCGCAATAAATGTAGCCATTTTTGCAAACTCTGCCGTTATAGTGCCTCTGCTTTTCTCCGTTCGGATTGCAGAGGCTCTTTTTTCATATATAGCCACAACGGGATTATCCTGCTCACGTTCCTTGCGTTTGATTGATGCCGCATACTTACGGCAGGTTGTTCTCTTGCCTCGTAGCATATACGGTGCAAAACCGTTACAGTATTTCTGCTTTCTAGCAGATGTCATAAGAAAATATCTGTTACAGATACCGCATTGCTTCGGGTAGTGTCCGTAATGTAATCCCTCAAAGAAATCCGTAACGATAAAGGAGTAATAATCTTCAAAGGTCAGCCTTTTAGCAACTGCCATTTCCTTTTTCTTTGTAACGACAACATACTCTGTTCTGACATTGCAATCAGTTTTGCTGAATATCTCCATAGCAATCGGTAACAGATGAGCTTCGTCAAAGCGATCTGCCTCATCAAGACGGAAAACGAACTTCAACAGACTTTTAAATGCCTTCTCCATATCTTCGGGGAGCTTATCATAAAAGTTTATTGTTTCATTTACTGTTTTCAGTAAATCCTCTGCCGTAACGAAAAAAGCTTTATCATATTCGGGCGGTAAAATATCCAATACAGCCTGAGCTGTATCAATGCTCTGCACTTTTGCTTTTTTTCGGAAATATTGGGTAATCAAATCGGCATTTGATTTTGTGAAAAGACAAGATATTCTTTCTTTTTCTGCACCAATGTCACAGGTGTTGAAAGGCTTGATGTTAGGCAGAGTTTTCAGCATCATCTGTATTTCTTTCCCGGCTTTAATAAAGTCGGTATTATTCAGATAACCGAGAGCAAGAGTTTCTCTGACATGCCACAGATATTCACGAAAAACCGCAATGCGAGCGGCATTGTCATTTTTGTAATACTGATTAAGTAAGTCCATAGAATAAAAGCCTGCATAATGCTTCTTATCAATCGTAACTATACCGTCTCTGTAATCTGCACTGAAAAGCATTGTTTCACCACCTAATTAAAAACTAAAGCATATATATTATATAAGAACAAATGTTCGCTTGTCAATACAGATATTGCCCGTTTGATATTATATAGCAAGATAAGTACGAAAAAACGGACTTTTTGACGAATAAATATTGATTTTATAAAAAATTGCGATAAATTTTTGTTGCAGAAGAAGTTTATTAAAATAGTGAAATGCTTATATAGGCTTATATATAAAGCTTTACGGTAATGTTACGTTTATCATTTTACGGTTGTTGCGGTATTCCGTTAGAAATCGCATTTTATCCGTATTAAGTATAGTAGAGGGAGGTAAAACGGCAAAGAAAAACTGCCCTCGTGAGAGAGCAGTTGAATGATGTGTATTTAATCAAAGTTCTTTTAATTTGCCATTGTCAAAATAATAAATGTTCTCTTTTTTGAATCCGTATTTAGAATCTTTGCACGATATGTGAGGTTCAAAAGTGAATGCCGCAACACTACCTAATTTTTTCTTATTTCCTTTTTCTATGTATGTGCGCTTATATTTCCTATTAACTATTGAATGTCCTAGATTTCCTAAAAAATCTAAATTTACATATCCGTGAGCAGTTATATAGTTATTTATATAATAAAACAGTTCTTCAAATGTTGTATTGGGCGTAACAAAATCAGACATTATGCTGTGAAGCGTATCTTCCATTTGTAATCCTAACCGCCACTCATCATTTGTTATGTTATCAATGCTTTGAACAACTTTACCATTTTCTATGATTATTGTTCTAGCATAATCTCCCCACACTTTGTTAATTTGGGGACTTAAATCAATTGTAATTATATCATTTTCTTTAATTGTTGAGTTAGTTGTGGAATACTTTCTTCCTGAAATAGATGTTGTTGTATCTGTATCATTAAATATAAATGCTCCGATATTATAATACCAAAAAGAATCTGCCCCCAATTCTATCAATTTATCCTCGCACATTTTTCTAACTTCTAAAAGAGACATGCCCGGATTTATGTTTTGCTTTGCATACTCCATTGTAGTTTTAGCAATTTCTTGTACTTGTTTATTATTCATAACATTATCACAACCTTTTGTCACACAGCAATTATACCACAATACCACCACAAAATTCAATCCGTTTACATGCACTTGTTACTTCAACAGTAGCAGGTGTTTTTTTATACCCAAGATCTTAAACTCCGGTATATGAATACTGCGTCACATTTTTTAGTGAAGGGCAAATTTAGCCCTTTACTAACTTATATTCTCCAGTGGGTCATTTTGGCCCACTGGGAGGTTTACATTAGGTAATTCTAGTAGGTGACAAACTTTGTCACCTACTAACTTTACATATATAAATATTTTAATGAAAGGAAGTGCTTATCTTCAACATTCGTGACAGACCCATTTTCCACCGCACCTGTAGAGGGTGCTTTTTTTATGCCCAAATTTATTATCTAACAAAATTTTAATCTTATGGAGGTAAAAACTAATGAAAAAAATTAATGATGTAATTATCATCGGTGTTGACCATGGTTACGGCAACATCAAAACCGCAAACCACTGTTTCAAAACAGGCATTATGGCTTACGATTCAGAGCCGCTTTTTACAAAGGATATGCTCGTTTACGGTGGCAAGTTCTATCTTATCGGTGAAGGACACAAGGAGTTCCTTCCTAACAAAATCAAAGACGAGGACTATTATGCCCTCACACTTGTGGCTATTGCAAAGGAGTTAAATGCAGAAAACTTGACAGACGCCACAGTTCACATTGCGGCAGGTCTGCCACTTACTTGGACTGCAGGACAGAAAGAGAGCTTCAAGGGATATCTTACAAAGAACGAAGAAGTAACCTTCACTTGGCAGCATACCGAGTACAAAATTAGAATTGCAGGTGCAAGTATCTATCCGCAGGGGTATGCGGCGGTTTCACAGTTCGCAACCAAAATGGACGGTGTAAATCTTGTTGCTGACATTGGCAACGGTACTATGAATGTTCTCTATGTTATTAACGGTAGACCGCAGTCAGAGAGAATGTACACGGAAAAGTTTGGTACTCATTTCTGTACGGTTGATATCCGTGAAGCCTTCCTCAGAAAAACACAGAGAGAAATCAATGAACATATCATTGATGAGGTGCTCTGCAAGGGTACGGCGAACATTGTTCAATCGGATATGAAGATTATCAAGGCAGAGGTACAAAAGTATGTAGCCGAAATCTTTCACAGGCTCCGTGACCACGGGTACGATGAAAATACAATGCTTCTGTATATCACCGGCGGTGGCGGTTGTCTTGTAAAGAATTTCTACAAGTACAATGCAGACCGTGTGCGTTTTGTTGATGACATCTGTGCCGCAGCAAAGGGTTATGAGTACCTTGCTGAAACTATGATGAAAAGTGGCAGGATATGAGTGAGTACCGCTTAAATGTTCGCTTTAATTTAAGCGACACAGAACACACGGCAATCATTGATTATCTGAACAGCCTTGATAAAGAAAAATACAAGTCAAGAAATCAGTTTATCATTGATGCGATAAAATCAGCCATCGCTTATGCGGACAAGCAAACAGCAGACGATGAACTGCTTGAAAAGTTCCGTGAGATTCTGAAAGAGGAGCTGTGCGGTATTTCAGTTGTCGCATCAGCTCCTTCTCCTTCTTCGGAGAGCTTTAATATTGAATTGACCGAGGAGCAGAAGCTTAAAAACGATGCAGAGGCACTAGCGTTTCTTGATATGTTTTAACGGTGCCAAAATATTCAGATTTCGGAGCCACAAAGGAAAACACAATAAAAAACGGCACCGCTTACGGTGCCAACAGATTGGAGGTGATATTTATGACCTATAACGAGAAAAAGCTCATACAAGCCAAGCACAGGCTTGAGCAGGCAGAAAATCGCAACCGTAAAAAGGAACGCTCGGAGCGAAACCACAGGCTTATTGTAGAGGGTGCGATTTTGGAGAAGCTTTTGCCTGAAATCAAGACGATGAACTTTACTGATATTGAGTGGTATTTACTCGAAAAGCTGAACTAAAGGCTTATATATGTCCCTTAAGGGCGCACTTACTCACCACCGTAAAGGCGGTGTAGTGCGCTCTCCGAGGGTGCAGACGATATTTGCTTTAAAACAAACTGCCGTTGTGTTTTGTTTGCACTTTAAAGATGTATATAACGCAAATAATTATCCCTGCGAAAAGCAATACGGAACTAACTATTGATATGATTTTTATATGTGCAAACAAAGTTAAAAATCCATCAAGAAATATCGGTATGCTCATAAAGATAATACCATTACCCATTTCTTTTGCATAACCTTTTAAGTCAGTAACGTTTTTATAGTGATAAGAATGCAAAATTGAAAGATTGCCTTTTCTTATAAAACAGCCTACTACCAAAAGTATAAGAGCTATAACCGTCGGAATAATTGCGGATATAACATTTTCTATTTTGACTTCTTTATAAATAGTTGCAAAAAATTCTTTAAGAATAATACTCAATGCAGGAGATAAAATCACTAAAAAAACAACAGTATATAATGCGGTTTGAGCTATTTGTTTTTTCTTATTATTTTGTATTTGCTCAAAAACAGAAATCAAATTTTCATCTGCCGTTTCTTTAATATTCTCAACAGTTAATCGTTTACCTGCTAACAGTTCATTTACGCTAACATCAAAATATTCACTTAAAGACACGAGTGAAGTAACATCCGGATACCCTTTGCCTGTTTCCCATCTTGAAACAGCTTTATCAGAAACATTTATTCTCTCTGCAAGTTCCTTTTGTGTAAGCTCGTTTTCTTTGCGAAGTTCAGCAATAAAATTACCGCATTCTTTTGAGGTCATATCAACACCACCTTTTACAAAAGAATATCATAAAACTGCTGAATTTATCAACCTATGAATCGTAGAGTTTAGTATATAGATATATTTTTTAAGAATAGTTCTATTTGTTTGTTCTTTCTTTTTTATTCTTGCTCAATATAGCAAGTAGCCGAAGAACAACAAAACCGACCAGAAAAGTTACGACAAAAAAGCATAATGAAACTATAATTGAACGCTTTAAATCTTCGGTTCTGTTTAAAAGCATAATATAGCAAAATATTGAAGCAATAAAAGTAATAACAAAACTTGTAACAGCATCTCTTGCAGGAGTGTTTTTCTTCTTTGAAAAAGTGTCCCACAATCCGTTTTTAACCGTCATAATAATGCAGGTACAACCACCTACTAATAAAGGCAAACTTTCCACAATAATATATCTGAAATCTACAAGCATAGCAAATTCTATCAGTACAATTATAAACCCTATAAAAAACATCGCCATAAGTGAAAATTTATAAACATTAACTGCTTTTTGTTTTTCATCGTTGCTGTAATCTGCAATTTTATTCAATGTTTCTTTTACCTCTTTATCCATAACTTTATCTTTCCTTTCTCCATCAAGAATTTCACCAACTTCAATGTCATAAAATTCAGCAAGCTGAATCAGTATGCTTAAATCAGGCATATTTGAGGCAGTTTCCCATCTTGATACAGTTCTTCCTGCTACACCAAGTTTTTCAGCAAGCTGTTCTTGTGTAAGACCTTTCTCTTTTCGCAAGGCTTTTAAAAAGCTACCTATTTTTTTCATATCCATTGATAGCCCTCCTTTCAATAAAAGTGTAGTTCGGATAAAGGAAAAAGTACACGACATAAAATGAGAATTCAATAATCATATAAACATTTTAACACTAATTACAAGTAAAAACAAACCGAAAGGATGTGATCCCCGCAATTTATCACCTTGAAGCAAAAGTCATTACCCGTGGCGTTGGTCGCTCAGCTGTAGCCGCAAGTGCATATATGAGCTGCAGTGAAATCACTAACGAGTATGACGGTGTGAAACACGATTACACCAGGAAAGGCGGTCTTGTCTATGAGAAAATCTTTCTCCCGGCACACGCTCCGCCTAAATGGTACAACAGAAGTAAGCTATGGAACGCAGTTGAAGAAACGGAGAAAACAAGGGACAGCCGTTTGGCAAGAGAATTCATTGTTGCCTTGCCCGTTGAAGTCAGCCGTGAAAGGCAGATTGCAGAGGCAGAAACATTTGCAAAGACTCTTGCAGATGACGGCATGTGTGTTGATGTCTGTATTCACGATACGGGCGAAGGCAATCCTCACGCTCATATTATGGCAACTGTCAGACCGTTAAATACTGACGGTACTTGGCAAAGAAAAACTGAAAAAGAATATTTATGTATCAGAGACGGTAAGGAGCAAGGCTTTACCGCCTCTGAATTTTTATGTGCAAAAAATGAGGGTTGGGAAAAGCAGTATCAATATTATGTTGACGGGAAAAAAGTATATCTTCCACCCTCTAGAGCTGACGATTATGAGAGAGTAAACAAATACCCGAAAAGGACAAAGTACGGCAGACAAAATCCCATAAGCGAACGTTGGAACAGTGATGAACAGCTTTATGCTTGGAGAAAGCTGTGGGCAGATATTGTAAACCGAGATTTAGAAGAAAAGAACATTGAGCCTATTGACCACCGCAGCTTTGTGGCAAGAGGAATACTCCTGCAACCTACAATTCACGAGGGTGTTTCAAGCAAGAAAATGAAGAAAAAAGGCAAGGTCACAGAGAGGATGAGAATCAATATTCTTATCCGTAAAGATAACAGCCTGATTATCAACCTTCGCAAAACTGTTCAGGCACTTACAGAACTTGTTATTACTGCGGCAAAGCTACTCATACCTGCACTTGCAGATGCTCTTGAAGGTATCCGTGTCGGTATGATTATCCTTGAATGTGAAAGAAAGAGCATCAATAACATGAAGCATCAGGCTATGAATGAAGTCCGTGATGCAGATGAGTTTTATGTATATTTCCATAAGCTACAGGATGATATTAAGACAACCGAAGAAAAGCTTAAAGATGCAAAGACAAAATTAAAGCTAACTCCCAAGGTTATGAAACAAAAGTATAACTCGGCAAGATGTGATGTTGAGCATTATGAGTTTGAACTTAAAGAGCTGAAATTTAAAATGCAGAGTATCCTCTCACAAAATGAATGTGAAACCGAACAGGATATTATTAACGCAAAGTCCTACTTTGAGAAAATGCGTCAGTTTGAAATACCAAAGCTTGAAGCCGAGGAAAAGAGAATGGAAGCAGAAATCCAAAAGACACTTACTCAGTACCAAGAAACCGAAAAGCAGGCTGATGAAGCAGATGCCGAAGAGCTTAAAGCCGAGAGGATGAAAATACGCCCCGAAAAAGAACATGAGGCAAGGCAAACGGTAGAAACAGAGTACAACATCAGCGAATACGATTTTAACCGAAGCGTTGATACTGTTTCAAAGCTCATAGGTGAGCCGCCACCTAATTATCTTACCAAGGCTGAAATAGCACGGCAGGAAGAATATGCCCGCTATGTAAAACAGCAGGAGGAAAGACAGCGGCAAATTGAAGAACGGCGTAAGAACCGTAACAACAAAAATATTAAGAATAAAAATGAAAGGAGCCGATAAAATGGCTAATAAAAAGTTAAAAGCACCGGTGAACATCCCGGTAGAAAAAATTCATCCCTTTGAGGGACATCCGTATAAGGTTTTAGATAATGATGAAATGAATAATCTCATAGAGAGTATTCAGCAGAAAGGTGTTATCTCACCTATTGTTGTAAGACCTATTGAAAATACAACAGATGAATATGAACTTATCTCAGGTCACAGAAGACTGAGAGCATCAGTGAAAGCAGGGCTGGAAACAGTACCTGCTTTAATTTATGCCGTCACCCGTGACGAAGCGGCAATTATGCTCGTGGACAGCAATCTGCATAGAGAGCATATTCTTCCGAGTGAACGAGCTTTTGCTTATAAGTTAAAAATGGAAGCAATGAGCCGTCAGGGATATAGGTCAGATTTAACTTCGTGCCAAGTTGGCACGAAATTAAGAACGGATGAAATTATTGCTGAAAACTCTACAGATAGTGCAAGGCAAATTCAGAGATATATCCGTCTGACAAACCTCATACCTGAACTCCTTGACCTTGTTGATGAAGAACGAATAGCCTTTACACCTGCAGTAGAGCTTTCATATCTGAATGAGGTGGAACAGGCGGATTTAGTTGAAGAAATCCGTGTGTGTGATGCTACACCTAATTTATCTCAGGCTCAAAGACTCCGTGCAATCAGCAGAGAGGAAGGTTTAACTCCTGAGCATATTGGTGAAATCTTGGCTGAGGAAAAGGCAAATCAGAAGCCTATGCTTAAAGTATCTATGGAGAAGCTGCAAAAAGTTGCTCCCAAGGTTAAGGATAAAGACTTTGAAAATTTTGTGCTGAAGGCCTGTGAGCACTATTACAGATATCTTCAGCGACAGCGAAACAGGGATGCGAGATAAGGAGGTAGCCTATGGGTGATGAAGTAAAGATTAATTATACCGAAACCAATGTTATTCCTGATAATCTCAGCGGTGTTCTCATTTCAGAGGATGCCTCTGAATCTCTTGTCAGATGTTTTCTTCCCGATATTGTGTCCTTCTTTGAAAGTAAAGACGGTAGAAAAGAGTTTGAAGAATGGGATAAGGATTGGGATAAGTTAAAGGAAATCGTATAAAAAACAGCGGGTGCGATGTAAAAATCGCATCCGCACATTTAACAAAAACAAGTATATGAATTACAATATTTACAGTAAATCAAAGGAGGTAAAATGTATATGATAGGCGTTATCTACGCAAGATACTCTTCCGACAATCAGAAGGAAGAAAGTATTGACGGTCAGCTTCGTGAATGTAAAGCCTATGCCGAAAAGAATGGTATCCAAATCGTTGATACCTATATCGACAGAGCTTTATCTGCAAAAACAGACAACAGACCGAGATTTCAGCAGATGATAAAAGACAGTGCTTCAAAGCATTTTGAGGTTATACTCGTATGGAAGCTTGACCGTTTCGCACGTAACAGATATGACTCAGCTCATTACAAAAATATGCTGAGAAAAAACGGAGTTAAGGTTGTATCTATAACCGAAACCATATCTCAGGGTGCAGAGGGTATTCTTCTTGAATCTCTGCTTGAAGGTATGGCTGAATATTACTCAGTAGAGCTTGCAGAAAAGGTTACAAGAGGTATGATGGAAAATGCTCTTAAATGTAAATACAACGGCGGTACTTTGCCGATTGGCTACAAGGTAGATAAAGAGCAGAATTATTTAATTGATGAAGTCACTGCACCTGCGGTAGTTCTTGCATTCAAGAGCTATGCCGAGGGTATGTCAATGCAGCACATTGCAAATATGCTCAATTACCAAGGTATACGCACTCACAAGAAAACCAAGTTAGATGTTGACATTGTTGCCCGTATGCTGCACAACCGAAAATATATCGGTGAATACAAATTTAAAGATGTTATTACACCGGGAGGAATTCCCGCAATAGTAGATAAGGAGTTGTTTGAATTGGTACAGGAAAAAATGAAGCAGAATAAGAAAGCCCCTGCAAAGCACAAAGCGGAAGATGAATATCTTTTAACTACAAAGCTCTATTGCGGCAAGTGTCAATGTCTTATGGTAGGTGAAAGCGGTACAAGCAGAACAAAATTCGTTCACAGGTATTACAAGTGTGTAAGGGTAAAAAATCACAAAGGCTGTGACAAGAAAACAGTTAAAAAGGCTTGGATTGAAGATATTGTTGTTGACAGCATCCGCAGGCTCATTATGAATGATGAAACCATAGAATATTTAACTGAACAGGCTCTTGAAACCTTCAACAAGGAAAGCACAGTTCTCCCCATACTGCAAAAGCAATATGCACAGACTTTAACAGCAATCAATAATCTTATTACAGCTATGGAGAAAGGCATCATAACACCTACTACCAAAGAGCGAATGGAAGAGCTTGAAGCAGAAAAGAGTGAGCTTTCCATAAGGATTATGAAAGAGGAAATGTCAAGACCTAAACTTACCCGTGAAGAGATTCTATATTGGTTCTACAAGTTCCGTAAGCTTAATCCAAAGAAGCTTGACCACAGAAGAACTTTAATAAACAATTTTGTAAACTCAGTATTTTTATTCGAAGACAGAATGGTAATTACCTTCAACTTCAAAGACGGTACTGAAACCATAACCTTTGCCGACCTCGAAAAGTCGGCATTGGGTTCGGATTTGAAAGTGTCAGGTGCACCAAAAATCCTCATTCGTAAGAATGGGGATTTTTACTTTTTCACTCTTCACTTTTCACTCTTCACTATTCTCTGTGATTACTTATAGAGGATTTTTGGAAGTAATAAGTAATAGTGAATAGTTAAGAGGTTTGGTGTCTGCTTCGCAGACAAATTCATAGGTTTTCGCAAACATACATAAAGTTGAGGTTCCGTGCTGTTTATCAACTGCTAAAACCCAGTATTTATGCGGCTTTACAGAAAAGTCCTATAAGAGCCTCTCGACCAAAAGTCCGTGCCGACCATCCGGTTGGTGCGGACTTTTTTTGAATACAGGGGTCGAACCTTATGAAGGTCTGAGCGTGAAGAAAACAGTCCGGCGGACTGTTTTTAGCGAAGAGCGGTGAGGCGGGTACTGCACACTTATGTGTGCGGTCGCAGAGCCATCGTATGCAAGGCAACGCCGCATCAGACGACGACCCCTGTCACCCGCACCAAACCAGAAAAATCCGAACCGGATTTTCCCAATAGGAAAAGGGTTCGGATTTTTTGTTTATATTTAACTCATATTAGAATTAAGACAGTATCAGAAACACAGCATGGTTTTTGATACTGTCTTAATGTATATATTTCTTAACTTGCTAACGGAATACATATGGTATAATTTTCGTCATCCGTTTTATAAAAAAACTTATAAAAAGGCAACAGGCTGCCTGATTCTAAATCCGGATTATAGGTTATTGTACACATGGTAATTTTTTCTGCAGAAAAATCCTCTGCTTTTTGTACAGCAAGCTCAATTGCTTTATCATAGGATATATAATCAATTAATTCATTTTTACAATTATCCGGAACATAGTATCCGTATACAGAAGATACCGTAATGGAATTGTCGACAAAATTTTCAGTAATCCAGAATTTAATATAATTACTTTGGAGATTCAATGAAAGTTCTTGCGGAGAATCTGAATAATTTGTAATTCGGATTATTGTTTGCATGGATAACGGTTCGGGATTGGCGGCATCTTCACCATGTGAGAAAAGATTTTCCCGATAAACAAATAAACTATTCTCATCAAGTCCTATAAATTGCATCACTGCCTTTGTATATTTGTTTTTGCATATACTATTGATTATATCAGCATCTGTCACCTCAGCAGTTATGCTTGCAAAAATATCACTTTCGACAGAAAAATATGATGTAAAGCTTGTGATTTTTGTATCAGTGAATTGTACATAAGGAAAGATACCGTCAATATCATATTCAACCGAATAATCTTCAGTTTCAGATAAAGACATAATAGCCTTCAATGAATCGAGTCTTTCTTCATCTCTTGCCTGAGTATTGTTAACCGCTGAATACTGCTCACCTGTAAAAATACGGGTCATATAGTTAACTGTTCCCGAAAGATTTGAATTAATCTGCAATTCTTTTGGTATCTGTTCCGCAGAACAAACATCAAGCTTAATCGGATTACCGTCACCGCCGTGTGATGCAATATCATCTTTTTCTGTTGTATTTGTGGTAACAGGTGGTATATTTGGGGTTATACTTGTGTTTTTTTCTGCAATAAATACAAATATAACAAAAACGATACAAGCAACAAGACTGATTGTGACTTTTACGGCTCTGAAGCTTCGCATATTTTCATTAACTGTCTTGATTTCTTCTTCTCTTTCTGTAAGAAATCTTTCATCAATACCTGAAATTGCATAATATAAATCTTTACCTGTCATTTTGATACCTCCTCAAAATGCTTTTTTAGTTTTTTTCTGTTACGGTGAAGAATAACACGTACATAGTTTTTAGAAATTTTATATTGCTGACAGATTTCAGATATATCATTAAGGTAATAATAGCGAGAAATAAATATGTTACGTTCCCGAGGTGTCAGAACAGAAAGAAAGGAATTCAACTCTGCTTCTATTTGTAAGGATGTAAAAATACAGTCGTCAGGAATACATGAATTCAGCTCATCAATCAAGGTATCATTCAGAGGTGCAATATCTTCCGGATTAACATCAAAAATTAACGACATAGCTTCAACCATTTCGTAAGACGGACGACGTTTGTTTGTTTCCCATTTTGAAACAAGATCGCGAGAAACCCACAGTTTTTTTGCCAGTTCTTCTTGTGAAATACCGGACTGAAGCCTGAGATTCTTAATTCTCTGTCCATCCATCAGACAAACACCTCCTTTACCGATATCATTATAATATTTTCTCATTTTATCAACAAGGGACAAAACATTACACAGAAGATATCTTATCGACTGACGTAATGCTTTGTCCCTTGTTGAACACTGTATTCTTTTATAAGATTGATTACAGAGGTGAATTGAATGAGACATATTAATAAAACTGTTCTATCTGAGATTATTTTATTTGTATTACTTATAAACTGTTTATCTGTTACAATTAATACTACAATAATTTCAGAGAACAAACAAATATCTGCAAATTCTTTATTTTGCAAAATGGGTGATGCGGATTTTGATGAAAATATAACAGCAGCTGATGCAAGAGCTGTGTTACGAGTCGCCGTTGGGCTTCATTCATTGTCCCCGGAAATGTACATTTATTGCGATTGCAATTATGACGGCTCAATTGATGCTGCTGATGCAAGAATTATACTCAGAACAGCCGTCGGGCTTGAAAACCAACAGGAACATTCTTTTGAGTTTTCTGAATTGAATTCTGCTAACTGTACTGACTGCGGCAGTTATATTGCAGAATGCAGTGATTGCGGCATAGTCGTGAATGGAGAAATTCCGACAACCGAACATATTTTTGACAGCGGTAGGCTTATAAATGAACCTACACCAACTGAAAATGCAACAAAAATCTTTACGTGTGCGGTATGCGGATATATAAAAAATACAGAAATATCGTACTGTGAATATTTCGGTCATAAATGGAATATCTTGAGTTTACAAAATATACCTGTTTGTGAAATTTGCAATTTCAGCGATGATGACTATATGCTTTCTCAAGCGGAATTTTCAGAAATTCTTGTTAATCTGACTGATGCAGATGAAATTATAAATAACCTTACTTCAATTTCAGAAAAATGCGGTTCAAGATGGTATTCCAAAGACAGCAATAACAAAGCATCGGAATATATAATGAATAAATTAAGTGATTACGGATTTACCGGAAATAGCTTAGTAAATGATAAATTCTATGTTGACGGAACAGAGCTAAAAAACATTTATGCTAAAATTCCTACAGCTGTAAAGAATCCCGATATTATTGTGCTTTGTGCACATTATGATTCTGCAAAAGAAGGCAAAGGTGCAATTGACAATGCGACAGGAGTAAGCTCTTTGCTTGAAATTGCGAGAATTATGAATAGCACAAGAGCAGATTTCGGATGTGAAATACGCTTTTGTTTTCTGAACGGGGAGGAAATTGGCTATTACGGAGCCTATAGATATTGTTGGTATATCTCACAGTCTACCGAAAACTCTCCGGCATCAATTGAAAGACATAAATATATACTTAATCTTGATATGACCGGAAAACCAAAGGAAGATAAGGATTATTACCTATGTGTGAGCACCGAACCGGTAACGGACACATATCAATACCGCAAGGCAGAAAACAATCCGACAAGTGATGCACTCGCAACAGCAAAGGCAATTATAGGAAATTGTACAGAAGCAGACTTTTACTGTCCTGTATCTGCCGGGAAACACGATTTACTTCCGTTCAGAAAATATGGGCTTGACGGCGCAACTCTTTCCTGGCGGGAAAAGAGTGATTTTGATAATAAGTGTGATTATAATCTTATACCACCAACAATAATTCACACCGATTCTGATACTGTTGAAAATACGGACATATTGTCATTATTTAAAACTACTCTGCTTATCAATTATACTGTTGCTGTTATACTTTATGATTATTACCTCGGTTGATATAATTGTCTTTTCAACAAGTTAAGTTTTTCAGAATTTTTACTTTTTACTTCTTAACTGTTTACACATCACTGAAATACATTCAGATATCTGTAAGGAATAAATTAAAATTGTGTAAGATATATTGCAAATCCATACTGTATTATGATATTCTTAATATAAGCCACAGGGTGGATAAAATCTGTTTAAGGGGGATACGGAATGTTCAAGATTAACAATTTTACGAATAATGATGATGTTACAATCATTGCGGAAAAAGGTCCTTTTCAGGTTATTCAGTACAAAAGAGATCTGAGCGTTTCACCGTCTACGGCGGTCAATGCTTACTTCTGCGACAAAATGAATATCAGAAAGCGTCAGGTCATCTGCGATCTGTCAAAATCAAACGGCATTATCTGCCAGGCAGGCGCCATGCAATGGACTGTCGGTGACGTAAAAGCCACAACAGGTGTTAAGAGTGCTTCAGACTTCCTCGGCAAGCTGGTCAAGGGAAAGGTTACGGGTGAAAGCGCAATAAAGCCTGAATACGTAGGAAACGGTGTGCTTGTTCTTGAGCCAACCTACAGACACCTCATTCTGCTTGATACAAGCGAATGGAACGGCAAGGTTGTTCTTGATGACGGACTGTTTCTTGCCTGCGAGGCAACAATCAGACAGAAGCTGGTTGCCCGTTCAAATATTTCATCAGCAGTGCTGGGCGGTGAGGGCTTATTCAATCTTGCCCTTGACGGAAACGGAATTGCCGTTCTTGAATGCCGCTGTCCTCAGGAGGAGCTTATAGAAGTAACTCTCGAAAACGATATTCTCAGAGTTGACGGAAGCTTTGCAATTGCCTGGAGTGATTCCTTGTCATTTACAGTAGAGCGTTCAGGTAAAACTCTTATCGGCTCTGCAGCCTCGGGAGAGGGCTTTGTCAATGTTTACAGAGGCACGGGAAAGGTTCTTCTTGCCCCCATTGACAGTACCATAGGCGGATTCCCCGTTGCCTCAACAGCCCCCTCTGCCCCTGCAAGTGCCGGCACAAAAACAGCAGGCATGCTGGGTGCATTACTCGGCGGTGTTGCAGATGCTCTTGATTAAAGACGAAAAAGTAAGAAACGGAAGGTATTTTTTATGGTAAAAATATTAAACGGACTTTCATTTATTGTTATGATGTTTTCAATTCTTTTCAATACAATTGATGCATCACTTCTCAAGGATGCTCCCGAAGCAAAAAGCGAAGCGGAGCTGGCGGTTATGCAGAATATTTTTGATGATTACGAACTTTCTGACGAAATTACCGTCATAAACCTTGGTGAGCTTTCACTCTCTCAGAGGCATACAATTATTTTCCTGCAAGGATTAGTTGCCCGCGAAAAGCCTTCAATTTTTATTGATTACGGCTCTGCTTCCCACAAATACGCACTTTCCGAAATGGAAAAGGCGGGCTATACGATTTCCCGTACTGACGATGAGGGTAACCCCTGGAAATTTGAAAGCATAATAAAAAAATTCAGCTCTTACATCAAGGATAGCGGTTACATACTTTATAAGACAACGGAGGAGCACGGTCAGATCAACACAGCTACAAACCTTGCAACAATATACGGCTGGCTTCCCGTGACACCCGAGCTTGAAGAGAGTGTAATTTCTCTCGGTCTTACAAAGAAAAAAGACATAAGCAATGACGAAATTGACCTTGAATACCTCAAAAGTTTCTATACGGAATATAAGGACGGCTTCAGCAAGAACAGCCTTGTTCACCTCTACCACTATGCTTCGGGCATGAGAGATTTTGCAATTCAGCAGAACATTTTTGTTATTTATATTGAGGACAGTGATTTTACAGGCAGACTTTTCCGTGATAAGATAATGCGTGAGCTGACCCCCTCCTCAATTATTTTCGGTTGGTGCCAGTATGAAATAAAATTCACTCAGTCAGCCTCCCGCTTCGGTCATACTGTTATTCCCTCTGACCACTCTTACAATTTAAGCATCCTTTCCTGCTTTGATGCAACCGAAGAGGAATTCAGCACAACTCTTCCCGAGAATGTTGAGCTCGATCCCGAAAAGCACTACGTTTCAATAGTTTACAGCGACGGTGACAATGCACAGTGGATTCAGAACGGCTTCTCGGAATACCACACGTGGCAGAGCTACAATGAAGAAAAACCCGTCAGCTGGACCTTCTGTCCCCTTCTTACCGAGATTTCCGAGGTTGACATAAAGAGAACTCTTGATATTGCCGATAACACAGCCTTTATCACGGGTCCCACGGGCGGCGGCTACTCAAGAATTATGCATATGAGCTCTGATGAGCTTGAAGCATTTTCCGATTACACGGCTGCAGTTATGAAGGAATCGGGCATCGGAATAATGACCCTGCTTGACACCGTCAAGGGCAATGAAAAGAGCTTCTTCAAGAGCATGGAGAAGAGACTCTCTTATTTCTCAAGATATGACAATATCGAGGGCGGCATTCTTCAGCTTGACCCCGATAACTATTCAGGCGGCAAGGGCAGGGTAATGTTCCTGAACAACAAGCCCTTTATCTGTGTCGGCTTCAGCCTCTGGTATCCCAGCGGCAATGCAGAAGAGGTAACCGAAGACTGGCTTAAGGAGCAGGCTGCAATCATAAACGGAAAGTCAGCAGATATAAACTCAATAAACGGCTACACGGTTATCAACGTGCATCCCTGGACTGTAGGTCCCGACGATCTTCGGATTTTTATTGATAATCTCGGTGAAAACATTGAGGTTATCACAATTGACAAGCTTCTGGCGGCTGTCAAGGAAAACATTCCCCACGAAACGGCTGTTCCCGGCAAATAATATTTTTACAGGTATAGGAGTTTTCTTATACCTGTTTTTTGTTGCTTTTTCCAAGTTAAAATGTTATATTGTAATAAAGAAAAAGACGGAGAAGAGAAATGACAATAAGACCCTACAAAAATACCGACCGCGATGCTGTACACGATGCCTGCCTTTACTGTGACGGTCCCGAGAATTATTCGGAAGGCACAAAGAATTTCCTTTTCGCAACCTACTGCGATTACTACATAGAAAAAGAGCCCTTCAACTGCTTTGTTGCGGCAGATGACAATGACAGGGCGGTGGGATATATAATCTGTGCAGAAGATTTTGACAGCTTCATAAAGACCTTCAGAGAGGAATATTTCACAAGAATCCCCGAAGATGATACCGCCTGCAGGTATTATGCCGCAGCATCAACCGAAGTGCCCGAAAGGTACAGAGAGGACTACCCTGCCCACCTTCACATTGATATCCTGCACGGCTTTCACAGGATGGGACTCGGGAAAAGACTTATGGATGCACTTATTTCACACCTAAAGGAAAAAGGTGTAAGGGGCGTTGTTCTCGGGGTTAACGTAAAAAATGAGCAGGGCGTTAATTTTTACATAAAATACGGCTTTGAGCTTCTCGGGGAGGATCCCGATACTTTAGCTTTCGGCATGAAATTACAGGAGAAAAAGTCATGAAAAAATCAACAGAATATTTTGACAATCTTATGAGAATCCTCTCTGAGGTTAAAGAACAGCAGATGTCTGCAATCGATAAGTGCTCCGGGGTTTTTGCCGAGGCTCTTAAAAATGACAGAACGATTTTTCTTTTCGGCACGGGACATTCACACATGCTTGCAGAGGAGCTTTTCTACAGAGCCGGCGGTCTTGTAAAGCTTCAGCCTGTGCTTGAAACCTCACTTATGCTTCACGAGTCAGCCTCAAAAAGCACGGAAATTGAAAGACTTCAGGGCTATGCCGAAATTCTTTTTAACTCCTATAATATGAAAAAGGATGACGTAATCGTCATTGCGTCAAATTCGGGCAGGAACGGAATTCCCGTTGACATGGCACTTCTTTCTAAGGAAAAGGGGCTGACAGTAATTGCACTTACGAGCATCAATCACTCAAAAGCAGGTGCTTCAAGACACAAAAGCGGAAAAAGACTTTTTGAAATTGCGGATATTGTTCTTGACAATATGGGAGAATTGGGGGATGCTTCGGTAGAATTCCCTGAGCTCGGCAGAAAAGCGTGTCCCACCTCCACCTCGGTCGGAGCGGCAATTCTTCACGCTGTTGTAGCGGGAACAATTGAAAAAATGCTTCAGAACGGTATAACCCCCGAGGTTTTTTCAAGCAGCAACGTTGACGGAGGAGATGCCGTAAATGAGGCTTTTATAGAAAAATACAAGGGCAGAATAAAATCACTTTAAGAGGTTTATATGGCTGTTATTATTAATGAATTTTTCCGTAAAAAGGCAGAGGACCTGAAGGCTCCGCTTATTGAGTCTGAGTCTTTTCCTGAAAATATTGCGGTTATTGAAAAGAACGCAAACGCCTTTCAGGGGCTTTCCGTAAAAAAAGCGGCAGATGCCGTTTTTCCTGTCAGCATTAACCGCGGTGAAGAAATTCTGTTTGATTTCGGCGACCATTTTACAGGATATCTTAATATTTCCCTGGGAAATGACGCTCTTATAAAGATTACGGATTCTCCCGTAAGGCTTCATTTTTCATTCGGTGAATTTCCCCTTGAAATAGTAACTCCGCCCGAGGAATACAAGGGCGGGCTCGGTAACGGCTGGCTTCAGAATGAAGAGCGTTCCTTTGTTTTTACCCCCTGCAAGGCAAGGCTTGACAGAAGATACTCCTTCCGATATTTAAGAATCAGACGGACGGACAACGCTGCATTTACCATAAAAATTGACTCGGTTTCCGTAACTGCTGTATCGGCAGTTGATATACAAGCAGCTCCTCAAGCACCTGTAAAAAATGGTATTTACGGAAGGATTTATGATATGTCCGTAAAAACTCTCAAGGAATGTCAGCAGGAGGTTTTTGAGGACGGTCCCAAGCGTGACCGCAGGCTGTGGATAGGCGACCTCAAGCTTCAGGCAATGACTGATTACGGTATTTTCAGAAATCTGGACTTAATAAAGAGATGTATATATCTTTTCGCCTCTGCAACCGGAGGACACGGGATGGTTGCGCCCTGTATTTTCCCCGATTCTCCCCCTTACGTTGATGAATGGATTTTCTGCGATTATTCGTTGTTTTTTATTTCCTGCCTTTATGACTGGCACAAAAATACGGGAGATTTATCTCTCGTCGAAGAGCTTTACCCCATAGCATATACACAGTTTGAAAGGGTAAAGGAAAAATTCATCAAGAAAGAAAAAAGAATTGACCTGAACTGCTTTATCGACTGGTGTCCGGGACTTGATAAGACCACGGCTCTTCTCGGTGTATACATTTACACACTTAAACAGCTGAAGGAATTATCGGAGCTTCTCGGAAAGCCCGCAGAAGCGATTACCGATGAAATAAAAGAGGCCGCCGGAATTCTCCTCGGCTGCTTCGATAAAAGCACGGGGCTTTTCACCACTCCCTCGGGGCAGATTTCTTATCACTCACAGATATGGGCTGTGCTTTCGGGAGAGCTGACAAAGCAGGAAGCCGTAAGCATACTCGGAAGAATAAAGGCTTACCCCACAGAGCTTACAATGCGCACGCCCTATATGATGCATTACTATATTGAAGCGCTTTATAATTCGGGACTCACAAGCGAGGCACTCAGCTTTATAAAGGACAAATGGAGCAGGATGACCGATGCCGGCTTCGACTGCTGTCCCGAAATTTTCAATACCGAAAATCAGTTTGAATCCCCCTATAACGCCCCCGAAATAAATTCAGCCTGCCACGCATGGAGCTGTACACCGGCCTACTGGCTGAAAAAATTACTTTGATTTTAATAAGGATGTGATTTGATGTCAAACCTTCAGGATTATATATGTCCGTCCTGCGGAGGAAAAATTGAATTCAACCCCGCAATTCAGAAAATGAAGTGTCCCTATTGCGATACCGAATATGAAACCGAAGCCCTTAAGGAGCTCGACAACGCACTTAATGAGCAGGACACAAAGGAAGACAGCTTCAACTGGGAGGACAACAGCGAAAAGCTCTGGGAGGAAACAGAAAACGGCGGTATCAGAAGCTATCTCTGTAATTCCTGCAGCGGTGAAATCATAACAGACGAAACAACAGCCGCCACCAGCTGTCCATTCTGCGGAAATCCCGTTGTTATGACCGATAATCTTAAGGGACTTCTGAAGCCTGACTTTGTGATCCCCTTCAAGCTTAATAAAAATCAGGCAATGGATGCATATAAAAAGCACGTAACGGGTAAAAAGCTTCTGCCTGCCGTCTTCAAGGATAAAAACCACATTGATGAAATAAAGGGCATTTACGTCCCCTTCTGGCTTTTTGATGCTTCCGTTACGGGAAGCGCACAGTACAAGGCTACAAGAGTGCGTCGTTACAGCGACAGCAACTACAACTATACGGAAACACGTCATTTTTCTGTTTTCAGAAGCGGCAATATGGCTTTCTCAAAAATTCCCGTTGACGGCTCTTCAAAAATGGCAGATGATCTTATGGAATCCATTGAGCCCTTCGATTTTTCAGAAGCGGTTGACTTTCAGACGGCTTACCTTTCAGGCTTTTTTGCAGACAAATATGACGTAAGCATGAATGACAGCATTGTCCGTGCAAATGAGAGAATAAAGCAGAGCACATCCGATGCTCTCGCCTCAACCGTCAGCGGTTACACGAGCGTCCTGCCGTCAGGCTGTAACGTAAATATGACCTCGGGCTCTTCAAAATACGCCCTTTATCCCGTATGGCTTCTTAACACCACCTTCAACGGTGAAAAATTCACCTTTGCCATGAACGGACAAACGGGAAAATTTGTAGGCAACCTGCCTGTTGACAAGAAAAAGCTCGGCAAATATTTCGGCTTATCCGCCGCAATAGGAACGGTTATCGGCTTCGGTCTGACGGTTCTTTACAATCTGTTTATAGGTTAAGGAGGTACGGAAAAATGAAAAAGATTACAGTTATTCTGTTGTCCGTGCTTCTGCTTATGAGCATCACCCTCTCAGCATCCGCTTATGTATATGAAGAGGGAGACCGCACGGCACTTGTTAATGATTTTGCAGAGCTTATTCCCGATTACGATGAGGAAACACTGAATTTTAAGCTTGAGCAGATAAGCGAAACCTATGAATGTGAGGTGGCTTTGCTTACCGTAAATTCCACCGACGGCTACGATATCACCGCATTTGCTGACGATTATTATGACTACAACGGCTTCGGCTGGGGAGAAAACGACGACGGCATTATGCTTGTTGTGGATATGGGCTACCGTGAATTCGCAATTACAACCCACGGCACGGCAATTGACATTTTTACGGATTATAATCTCGCACAGATTGAGAACGCATTTGTGCCTTATCTTTCGCAGGGAAGCTACACAGAGGCATTTGTTGCCTATTATGAAAAATGTATAAATATCTTTGACGACTATAATACATATCTCAACGATTACGGCGGTGAGGGTGAGGTATATATCCCCTCAGATGATGAATATGACTACATATATGAAGATGACTATATGTACGGTGATGACTATTATACACCGCCAAAAAGCATAATCAGCTATCTTTTCTCTCCCAAATGGCTTGTAATTTCCGTTATAATCGGGCTTATCATTGCATTTCTCTATACCGGCTTCCTTAAATCTCAGCTTAAAACCGTAAAGAGCAAGCCCTCTGCCTCCGATTACGTAATTCCCGGCAGCTTCAGCCTTACGGGGCAGCGTGACGTTTATCTTTACAGCAACGTAACGAAAACACCGAAGCCCAAGAATAATAATACGGGCTCAAGGGGCGGCAGCTCCTTCGGAGGCGGCAGCTCAACACACCGTTCATCCTCGGGAAGAACCCACGGCGGCTCAAGAGGAAGCTTTTAATTGAATAATTTATCTGCGATAAATTATTCAGTGATATTCCTTCCTTTGGAATGAGTGATATTGCTTCGCAGTGATATTTGCTTTTTTCAAAGCAAGTGATATATTTTCCTGCGGAAAATGTTTCGGAAGACGCTTCGCGTCTTGAACATAAAAGAGGTCGTACCGATTGGTACAACCTCTTTGTTTTTAGGGTTATTATAATGTTTTTCCGCAGATTTCTTCGTATGCCTTTGCGGTAATTTCCATCAGTTCAGCATACTTTCTTTCAATATCCGCAACGAGAGCAAACTGTGTATGGCAGCGGTCAAGGTTATGGTCGGGGTAGTGAATCTTGAAATAAACGTCACCGTCAATATAGTCCGTAAGGAAACGCATACCGCATTCGAGGGTCATCATCTTGGCAGAGAAAGGAAGAAGTCTTACCTCCTCGGGTACAAGGCTTTCACCGGCAGAGGTCAAAAAGCCTCTTACGTACTGCTCGTAAAGACCGAGGTCAAGGGAAACATTTTTGAGATTCTTGTCATCCTCTGTTGTTGTGTTTGCACCGAAACGGATAGCATCGCCGAAATCGTAAAGACTGAGTCCCGGCATAACGGTATCAAGGTCAACAATACAGATGGGCTCCTCTGTTGTCTTATCAAAGAGGATATTATTAAGCTTTGTATCGTTATGAGTAACTCTTAAGGGAAGGTCACCTATAAGGGTTTTACCCATAAGTATATAGGTTTCGTTACGGCGCTCATAGCAGAAATTAATCTCTTCCGATACGTACTTTACTCTACCCTTGGGATTAGCTTCAACAGAATTTACAAGGTTCTTGTAACGCTTGCCCGTATTGTGGAAATCGGGAATTGTTTCATAAAGCTTATCAATGGGGAAATCAGCAAGAAGACGCTGGAATTCACCGAATGCCTTACCTGCGTTGAAGAAAACCTCAGGACTGTCTATGGAATTTTTGGAATAGCTGTTCTCAACAAAGTTATAAAGACGCCATACTCTGTCCTTTTCGTCAACAAAATACTTTTTACCTGTTCTTGTAGGCTTGCAGTAAAGAGCCTCTCTTTCAGTGTCACCGCCCGAAGCAATTATCTTATCACGAAGGAAAGAAGTAACACAGTCAACATTAGCCATAAGCTCATCGGGCTTTTTGAAAACCGTTGTATTGATTCTCTGAAGCAGATGGCACATTTCCTTTCCGTCAATGTCATATACAACACGGAAGGTATCATTTATATGTCCGTCGTCAATGGGTCCGAAGGAAATAAATTTTCCTGCTATTGCAAAATTATCAAGAATTACCTTTATTTCATCATAAGTAAACATAAAACGCTTCTCCTTATTTCTTATATTTCAAATTATATCACACATAAAAAATTAGTCAAGTTTGTATTTTGTTCTTTACATATCGCAATTTTTGGGGTAAAATGGTTATCAGGAAAATTGTAGGAGGATTTTATGAAACCTGTTTATAAAAGAATACTTCTTAAATTAAGCGGTGAGGTCCTCGCAGGAGAAGCGGGACACGGTATTAATTTTGATATGGTCAACGGTATCTGCACTAAAATCAAGGAGGTTGCCGACCTCGGTGTACAGATAGGCATAGTTGTAGGCGGCGGCAATTTCTGGAGAGGCAGAAGCAGCGGTGATATGGACAGAACAAGGGCAGACCATATGGGTATGCTTGCAACAGTTATCAACTGTCTTGCCTTGCAGGAGGGGCTTATCCAGGCAGGAAACGATGCTGTTGTTATGACGGCTCTCGATATTCAGAGAATGGCAATACCCTTCAACAAGGACGAGGCCGTAAAATATATGGAAAGCGGCAGAATCGTTATTTTCGGATGCGGCACGGGCAGTCCCCTTTTCAGCACAGACTCCGGTGCGGCTCTCAGAGCAATCGAAACAGAATGCGACATATTCTTCAAGGCAACAAACGTTGACGGTGTTTACGATAAGGACCCCAATAAGTTCCCTGATGCCGTAAAGTATGATGAGCTGGGTTATGACGAAATACTCGAAAAGAAGCTCGGTGTTATGGACAACACGGCAGCAGCTCTTGCAGGCAACAGCCGTCTTCCCGTTCTTGTTTTCAATCTCAACGACCCCGAGAATATAAAGCGTGCCGTTCTCGGTGAAAATGTCGGAACAATAGTCAAATAATTTCATAACAATATATTTCGGAGGTAAAAAAATGAAAACCGTATTTGAATTCGCAAAGGAAAAAATGACAAAATCCATTTCTGCACTTAACTCAGAATACAATTCTATCCGTGCAGGCAGAGCTAACCCTGCAGTTCTCGACCCTATCAGAGTTGACTACTGGGGCGTTCCCACTCCCGTAAACCAGATGGCTGCAGTTTCCGTTGCAGAGGCAAGAATCCTTGTTATCCAGCCCTGGGACAAATCTGCCCTCAAACTCATTGAAAAGGCTATCCAGGCTTCAGATATCGGCATCAATCCCCAGAATGACGGCACAGTTATCCGTCTTTCATTCCCTCCTCTTACAGAGGAAAGAAGAAAGACTCTCGTAAAGGACGTTAAGGCAACTGCAGAAAACTCAAAGGTTGCTATCAGAAACATCAGAAGAGATGCTATTGAAAAGCTTAAGACTATGAAGAAGAATTCCGAAATCACCGAGGACGATCTCAAGTTCGGTGAGGGCGAGGTTCAGAAGATTACTGACGATTTTATCAAGCAGGTTGACTCCGTTGCTTCCGCTAAAGAAGCAGAAATTATGGAAATCTGATTATGAGCGATAAAAAATTCAGCATTCTGCCTGCTCACGTAGGCGTTATCATGGACGGTAACGGCCGATGGGCAAAAAACCGCGGTCTTCCCCGTCAGATGGGTCACATTGAGGGCGCAAAGACGTTCAGAAGAATCGGCGAATACGCAGGCAATCTCGGCGTTAAGCATATTTCATTCTATGCATTTTCCACCGAAAACTGGGCTCGTCCCGAGGAAGAGGTAAATGCAATTATGAAGCTTTTCGGTGACTATCTTCAGGAGGCGGAGGAAAGACTTCAGGAAAACCTTGAAAAAGGCATACGTCTTCGCTTTCTCGGGGACAGAAGCCGTCTTACCCCTGAGCTTGCCGCCGCAATGGATTATCTTGAAAACGCAACGAAGGATATGACAAAGGTCAATCTTAACCTTGCAGTAAACTACGGCGGTCAGCAGGAAATTCTTCACAGCGTAAAAAATATCGCAACGGACGTTCTTTCAGGTAAAATTAAGCCCGATGACATAACCTTGGAAACAATAGGAAGCGGTCTATATACCGGGGATCAGCCTCCCGTTGACCTTGTTATCCGTCCCAGCGGTGAGCAGAGATTGTCAAACTTCCTTCTGTGGCAGTCTGCTTATGCGGAATTCTGGTATTCAGATGTTCTCTGGCCCGATTTCTCGGAGGAGGACTTTGACGAGGCTCTAAGAACCTACGAAAAAAGAAACCGTCGCTTCGGCGGTGTGTAATTCACTGCTTTATTAATAATCACAGAATAAGGGCGGATGTTTACCCATCCGCCTGATATTAAATTATAAGGAATTTTTTATTATGAAAACTCGTATTATTACAGGCGTTGTCGGCGCAATTGGTGTTATCGGCTGGCTTTTCTCAATGTACACACCCGTGTTCTCCGTTTTTATAGCATTGGTTGCAGCTATCGGTGTATTTGAGCTCACCAAGGCATTTGAGGTCAGAAATCCCGTATTCAGAGGCTTCTGTCTTGCAATTTCAGCAGCACTCCCCTTCTGGTTTGAGTATAAGGACAAGCTGAACATCCCGATGTTCCCCGTTGTAACGATTGCAGTGGTAGCTTCTCTTATGATAATGGTCCTTGATTTCGAAAAGCTGAAATTTGAGCAGGTTGCATGCTCCCTTTGCTCGGCTGTATTTGTCCCCTCGGCACTCTCATGTATAATTCTTTACAGGGATTTATATATCACTTACCCCGACAAATACATAAAAACCGACGGTATATTCTTTATTCTTTTCGGCTTTTTCTGCTGCTGGCTTTCTGATACCTTTGCCTTCTTTGCAGGAAAATTTTTCGGCAAGCACAAGCTCTCCCCCGTTATCTCCCCTAAGAAAACAATTGAAGGTGCAATAGGCGGCGTTATCGGCACGGCAATTCTCAACATTATTTTATTCGTTATTTTCAAAAAATTCTTTAACCTTTCAGAAGGAATTTCTCTTCCTCTTATAATTATTGCATCCGTATGTCTTTCCGTTATCAGCATTTTCGGCGATCTTGCCGCTTCTACTATCAAAAGACATCACGGAATCAAGGATTTCGGAAATCTTCTTCCCGGACACGGCGGAGTTATGGACCGTTTTGACAGCTCCTGCTTCGTTTTCCCCGTGCTCTACTCACTTATTATCATAAACTCCATCTGAGGAGGAAAATTTATGGAAAAGAAAATTGCAGTTTTAGGCTCAACAGGTTCTATAGGTGTTCAATCTCTTGATGTAGCAGAAAAGGCAGGCTATCAGGTAAAGGCGCTTACAGCAAACCGTGACTTTAAAAAGCTGGAAGAGCAGATAAGAAAATTCAGACCCGAAATGGCTGCCCTTTCCGACGTTGCAGCAGCAGCGGAATTAAGGCTTCGCTGCAAGGACACTTCAACAAAGATATATTCCGGAGCTGAGGGCGTATGTATGTGTGCGGCTGAAACAGACGCGGACACGGTAATTGACTCAATTGTCGGTCTTGCAGGTCTTCGCCCCGCCCTTTCCGTGCTGGAAAGCGGCAAAACGCTTGCTCTTGCAAACAAGGAAGCTCTTGTTGCAGGCGGATATCTTGTTCTTGAAGCCGCAAAAAAAACGGGCAAGGAGATTCTTCCCGTTGACAGTGAGCATTCGGCAATTTTCCAATGCCTTCAGGGCAAGCCTGCAAACAAGGCACTCAAAAAAATTATTCTTACGGCATCGGGCGGTCCCTTTTTCGGAAAAACAAGGGATGAAATCAAAAACGTAACGGCAGCCGATGCACTTAAGCACCCGAACTGGGATATGGGAGCAAAAATCACAATTGACTCTGCATCTATGTTCAACAAAGGACTTGAGCTTATTGAGGCACATTTCCTTTTCGGTGTTTCTCCCGAATGCATTGACATTCTTGTTCACAGAGAAAGCATTATTCACTCAATGATTGAATATGATGACAACTCCGTTATTGCACAGCTGGGGCTTCCCGATATGAGAATTCCCATTCAGTATGCACTGACATATCCCGAAAGATTCGCTTCTCCCGTAGGCGAATTAAAGCTTGCCGAAATCGGAAAGCTTACCTTTTTTGAGCCCGATTACGAGGTTTTCGACTGCCTTAACATCTGCCGTGAGGCAATAACAAAGGGCGGACTTTATCCGGCAGCAGTCAATAGCGCGAACGAAGAGGCAAACCGCCTTTTCAGAGAAGGAAAAATCGGATTCCTGGACCTGGGCAGACTTATAAGAACAGCATTCGACGTAACTCCCGACAAGAAGGAGTTTACACTTGAGGACGTTTTCGAAACTGACAGGCTTGCACGTCAGGCTGTGCTCAGCGCCGTATAATTTTTACAATTACACATATAAATAATATGATAAAATATTTAAAAGGGTGATATTCCTTGCAAAACCTTGCACTATCAATTTCGGCAGGTGCCGTATGGGGCAAAGTATGGCCGATTCTTTTTGCAATTCTGTTTTTCGGTGTAATAATTGCACTTCACGAATTCGGTCATTTCAGCACGGCGAAGCTTTTTAAGATAAAAGTAAATGAATTTTCAATAGGCATGGGACCGGCCATTTTAAAAAGGCGTAAGGGTGAAACGCTCTATGCTTTAAGACTTCTTCCCATAGGCGGTTTTGTTTCCCTTGAGGGGGAGGACGAGGCTTCCGATGACCCGAGAGCCTTCGGAAATCAGAAGGCATGGAAGCGCTTTATTGTAATTGCAGCAGGTGCTGTACTTAATATTGTTCTCGGACTTGTGCTTATATGTGTGATGCTGGGAATCAGCGGTGCTGTACCCACAACAGTTGTCAGCGACGTTACCGAAAATATGTACACAGCCGAAACGGGAATTCTGAAGGGTGACGAAATTATCAGCATTGACGGCACAAAAGTACACTCTGCTCGCGACCTTTATTACTGTCTTTACAGAAACAATGACGGCAAATTTGATATAACCCTTAAAAGGGACGGCAAAAAAATTGAGTTCTCTGAGCTTCCTGTTTATTATGATATGGAAGAGGGCTTCTGCTCTTTTATCGTAGGCAACGAAAAGGTAACTGCTCTCAATATCATTCCCGGTGCGGTCAAGGAAACACTTTCAATGACCAAAATGATATGGCTCAGCCTTATTGATATGCTGGGCGGCAGCTTCGGAATGGATGAAATTTCCGGTCCTGTAGGAACAATCGGTATTGTTGCCGATACGGCAAGCGATGCGGTTCATTCAGCAGATTACGCTTCAATTATCTTTATCCTTGCATTTATCACCGTAAACATCGGCATTGTAAACCTTCTTCCCTTACCCGCTCTTGACGGCGGAAGACTTCTGTTTATCGCAATTGAGTTTATTTTCAGACGTCCCGTTCCCAAGAAATTCGAAGCAATAGTCCACGCTGCGGGACTTATCCTTCTTTTAGGTCTTATGGCTCTTATTACCTTTAATGATATAGCAAATCTTATAAAGGGATGATAAAATATGGCAAGTAAAAAGCAAGTAAAAATAAAAGACATCGTTATCGGCGGCGGTGCGCCTGTCAGAGTACAGTCAATGCTCAACACGCCCTCCGGTGATATTGAAGCCTCCGTTTCCCAGGCAAAGGAGCTCCAAAAGGCAGGCTGTGAAATTATCAGAGCAACCGTACCCGATATAAATGCTGTCAGAACAATTGCTGCACTTAAGGAAAACGTCAACGTGCCGATTGTCGCGGATATACATTTCGACTACAGAATGGCGCTTGAGTCCCTTGCTGCAGGCGTTGACAAAATAAGAATAAATCCCGGCAATATAGGCTCTGACGAAAGAGTAAAGGCTGTTGCCGATGAATGTAAAAGAAGGGGCGTACCCATAAGAATCGGCGTAAATTCAGGCTCCGTAGAAAAAGAGATACTTGAAAAATACGGCGCACCTGTCCCTGAAGCTCTTGTTGAAAGCGCCCTTTATCACGTAGGATTGCTGGAAAAATTTGATTTTGACGACATCGTTATTTCAATAAAATCATCGGATGTGGCAACCACCTGCAAGGCATACCGTCTTATGGCACAGAAAACCGACTATCCTCTTCACTTAGGTGTTACAGAGGCAGGCACGGAAAGAATGGGGCTTATAAAATCCGCTATGGGTATAGGCTCGCTTCTTCTTGACGGAATCGGTGATACCATCCGTGTTTCCCTTACGGCTCCCCCCGTAAAGGAGGTTTATGCCGGCTTTGACATACTGAAGGCGGCAGGTCTTCGCAAAACGGGTGTCAATCTTGTTTCCTGCCCCACCTGCGGAAGAACAAAAATTGATCTTATCGGTCTTGCAGGCAGAGTTGAAGAGGCTCTCAGAGACTGCGACAAAAACATAACAGTTGCCGTTATGGGCTGTATTGTAAACGGTCCGGGTGAAGCAAAGGAAGCAGATATCGGCATTGCAGGCGGTAACGGAGAAGGTCTTATTTTCCGTAAGGGTGAAATTCTCAAAAAAGTAAAAGAGGAAGAATTGTTTACAGAGCTATTGAAAGAAATAGACAAATTATAAAATATTTCCTTGTTTATATTGACATAAAGGCGGTGTATTACCGCCTTTTTTTATTAAATGTTAACAAAATTGCCTCCAAATTGTAACTTTTTGTAATTTTTTACTTGCTTTTTTATGCAAAATAAGGCATAATATCGGTGTTGCGAAAATCAATGATTTGAATTATGTTCAAATATTCGGAGGTTTTTTAATGCATAAAAATTTAATGCTCAGAGCTTTGAGCGTAGTTATGGCTCTTGTATTAAGCCTTTCGGGCTTAGTTATCGCAAGCGCGGACGAAGCAGAAAAGGTCAACGGCGCAGCGGCTATTATGGCAACGGCATCCTCTCAGGTCGGCTATACGGAAGGCGCAGGCGACTATACAAAGTACGGAGCATACTTTAACTACCAGGGCCCCTGGTGCGGAGCATTTGTATCCTGGTGTGCAAGAACAACAGGTATTCCTCAGGATGTAATCCCCACAAATCTCTCCAGTACAGCAATGCGCGACTATTTTAAGTCCAAGGGACTTTACCATCTTTCCGTATCTTACGGCGGAAGCTACACCCCCAAGCAGGGTGACATCGTATTCTTTACCAGCACAAATACTTATCAGAGAAGCCAGAACAATATCACCCACGTAGGTCTTGTTCTTGAGGCTACATCATCATACGTTACCTGCATTGAAGGTAACTGTCCTGACAGAGTACGTCAGATTGACAGAAAATATACCAATTATATCACAGGCTTCGCAACACCCCGATACGAAGGTATCGAGCTTGAAGACACTACCCCCTCAAATACCTACAAAGCAGGCACATACGAAACCAAGGAAATTATGAATTTCCGACAGGAACCCGGCTCAACGGTTCTCTGCACAATCCCCGCAGGCACACTTCTTCAGATTACAGCAATTGAAGGTGTATGGGGCAAAACAGTTTACGAGGGCAAAACAGGCTGGATTTCACTTGAATACAGCGAATATAAGCCCACAACAGACACTCCTCCCACGGAGGATAATGAAAACAACGAAAATGAAGCTCCCGACTCTCCCGTTACTCCCAAGCCGAACAAGCAGTACAGAGTAACCGAGGATATGAACATGAGAGAATCATATACAACAAGCAGCAAGATTCTTACAAGAATCCCCGAAGGAACACTTGTTGAGGTTCTTGAAGTAACGTCCGATAACTGGGGTAAGGTAAGCTTTAACGGCTTCACAGGCTGGATAAGCCTTAACTGGAGCGTTGAATTTGAGCCCGAGGTTGACTGGCTTGTTATGGATATCTCCTACTCTCAGGCTCCCGAGGACCTTGACTGGGCAAAGCTCAAGAGCGAAGGTGTACAGGGTGTTATTATCCGTGTCGGCGGAAGAGGCTCTGCAAACGGCAGAAAAATCTATTCCGACCAGTCCTTCCTTCAGCATTACAAGGCAGCAAAGGCTGCTGATATGCACATAGGTGTATATTTCTTCAGCTATGCTCTTACAAAGACTGAGGCTATTGAAGAAGCTCAGTACACACTTGACGTTTTAAAAATAAATAACTGTCAGCTTGACCTTCCCGTATATATTGATATGGAGGACTTCGGCAGAGATACCTCTCATCTTAAGGCAGGCAAAGAGGTCTGCTCAATGGTTCTTGATGAATTCTGCAAGACAATTGAAGCAGCCGGATATATGGCAGGCATCTACGTAAGCAGCTCATTTGCAGAAACCCATGTAAAGCCCGAAACCTTTGACGGCCGTTCAGCATGGATTGCAGAATGGGACACGGACGTATGCTGCTACAACGGCAGAGTTGATATGTGGCAGTACACGGAAAACGGAAGACTTAAGGGTGCATCCAACAAGGATATCGACCTTAACCGTCTTTACATTGACTACCCTGCTCTCATCAACGGTGAAAGATTTGAAAACGGTCTTCTGAATGACGGTGACCTTGACTTTGACAGCAAGATTACCGCTGCAGACTCAAGACTTGCATTGAGATTCTCTGTTTCTCTTGATAACCCTACCTCCCTTCAGCTGAAGGTCGGCGATATCAACAAAAACGGCAAAATTGACAGCACAGACTCAAGAGAAATCCTCCTGAAGGCTGTATCATAAAATTCGGTTTTAAGCCTGTTACGTCAAAATTAAGAATGATTAACGGATATCACTCCCTAAAGGTGTGGTATCCGTTTTATTTTTCGCTTATTTTCAATTATTTATTGACCTTCCGGTAAATTATCGTTATAATATGATATTATATCAATTTACTACAGTAAAGCACTAATACAACACGGAGCGAAAATTATGAGAATCGTAATAAAAATCGGCACGTCTACCCTTGCGCACTCAACGGGAAGACTTAACATAAGAAGAGTGGAAGAGCTTGTAAAGGTTATGAGCGACCTTAAAAACTGTGGTCACGAGGTAATTCTCGTTTCTTCCGGTGCCATAGGTATGGGGGCCGGAAAGCTTTCCCTTAAGGGCAAACCCTCTGACATTCCCACAAAGCAGGCTGCAGCGGCAGTAGGTCAGTGCGAGCTTATGTATACGTATGATAAGCTTTTTTCCGAATATAATCATACTGTAGCGCAGATACTTCTGACGGGCTCTGACTTCCGCCATGAGGACAGACATCAGAATTTCACCAATACAATGATGCGTCTTCTTGAGCTTGACGTTCTGCCTATTATCAATGAAAATGATACGGTTGCGACAGATGAAATAAGCGTCGGTGATAACGATACCCTTTCAGCCCTTGTGGCAGAAAGCATAAATGCAGATCTGCTTGTGCTCATGAGCGACATTGACGGTCTTTATACTGCCGATCCCCACAAAAATCCCGAAGCTTCCCTTATTCCCGAAATAAAAGAGCTGACCGAGGAAATTATGGCTCTCGGCGGAGATGCAGGAAGCTCACTCGGCACGGGCGGAATGAGAACAAAGCTTCACGCAGCCGAAATCTGCACGTCAAACGGCACTGATATGATAATCACAAACGGACAGAATCCTCGTATACTTTATGATATTGCCGAGGGTAAAAGTGTCGGCACAAAATTTACAGCAAGGAGAAAAAAATGACTACAACCGAAATACTCCGCTCTGCCAAGGAAGCGGTAAAAACAATGCTTACTCTTACCTCACGACAGAAAAACGAAGCGCTTCTTGCTATGGCTGATGCCCTTGAGGAAAATGCCGGGGAAATATTAAAGGAAAATGCTCTGGATATTGAAGCTTCCCGTGATAAAATAAGTCCCGTAATGATAGACAGGCTTACTCTTACAGAAGACAGAATCAAGGGGATGGCTGACGGAATACGTGACGTAGTAAAGCTTCCCGATCCCGTCGGTGAGGTGCTTGAAACAGTAACACGCCCCAACGGACTGGTTATCAGAAAAACCTCCGTCCCTGTAGGTGTTGTGGCAATGATTTACGAATCCCGCCCTAACGTTACGTCGGATGCGGCGGCTCTTTCCCTGAAAAGCGGAAACGTATGCGTGCTTCGCTCGGGCAAGGAGGCATTCCGATCTTCAAATGCCATACTTGAGGCTATGAGAAAGGGGCTTAAGAAATGCTCTCTTCCCGAAAATCTTATAAATCTTATTCAGGATACCTCCCGTGACTCAGCCAATGAGCTTATGACTGCAACGGGATATGTTGACCTTCTTATTCCCCGTGGCGGTGCAGGGCTTATTTCTGCCTGCGTCAACAACGCAAAGGTTCCCTGTATTCAGACGGGCACAGGTATCTGTCACATCTATATTGACGAATATGCAGACCTTGAAAAAGCCGTTAATATCGTAAATAACGCCAAAACAAGCCGTCCTTCCGTGTGTAACGCCTGTGAGGTAGTTTTAGTCAACAAAGTAATTGCAAAGGAATTTCTCCCGAAATTAAGAGAGAAATTGATTGATGACAGAAAGGCTGCAGAACTTACTCCCGTAGAACTTCGTCTTGACGGCTACTGCAGTGAAATTATTGAGGGTACCCCTGCAAGAGATATGGATTTTGACACGGAATTCCTCGACTATATTTTAGCGGTTAAGGCTGTGAATGACGTCAGTGAGGCAATTGAACATATTTCCGCTCACTCCACAAAGCATTCAGACTGCATTGTGACGGAAAACGAGGAAAATGCAAAGCTCTTTACAGCACTTGTTGATTCCTCCTCCGTTTATCACAACGCATCCACAAGATTTACAGACGGCGGTGAATTCGGCCTCGGCTGTGAAATCGGAATTTCAACGCAGAAGATGCATGCAAGAGGCCCTATGGGACTTAAAGAGCTTACAACCTACAAATATATCATTTCCGGTGACGGACAGATAAGATAAGGAGTGACCCTGATGACTTATAAATTCGGCTTTATAGGTGCCGGTAATATGGGCGGTGCTTTACTCACAGCTGCCGCAAACGGCAACCCCTCGGAAAAATTCGCGGTTTATGATGTTTTTGAAGATAAAGCAAAAAGTTATGAAAACAAGTATGAAAACGTAACAGTAACGGCACTTGACACTCTTGTTAAGGAAAGTGAATATATTTTTATAGGTGTAAAGCCTCAGATGCTCTCTGAGCTTTTCTCTGACATCGCTCCCCTTTTCGCAGAATGTGACCCCGTTATCGTTTCAATGGCGGCAGGCACATCCATAGAAAAGCTCTGCTCTCTCTCAGGTAAAGAAATGCCTGTTATAAGAATAATGCCAAATACTCCTGCCCTCATCGGAGAAGGTGTGATTCTTTACTGCAATAACGATGCTGTATCGGAAGCACAGGTTGATTTCTTCGTAAAGGCTATGTCGGGTGCAGGACTTCTTGACAGAATAGCCGAAAACAGAATTGATGCAGCAAGTGCTGTTTCAGGCTGCGGACCTGCTTTCGCATATATGTTTATTGAGGCTCTTGCAGACGGTGCTGTTGAATGCGGTGTACCGAGAGATAAGGCTATGATGTATGCGGCAAAAATGCTTTCGGGCTCTGCCGATATGGTCTTAAAAACGGGAAATCACCCCGGCGCTCTCAAGGATGCTGTCTGCTCCCCCGGAGGCACAACAATTGCAGGTGTGCACGCACTTGAGGACGGCGGTTTCAGAAGTGCCGCAATGAACGCAGTAACCTCTGCTTACAAAAGAACACTGGAATTAAAATAAAAAATGGTACAAAAAAGCGATGTGCATTATACACATCGCCTTATTTTTTGTATTCAGCTTAGTTTCTTGAATTTGAGGTTGTGCGAAGAGTTACGTCGTGGTAGCCGCCTTCTACGATGCTTACGGAAGAAACAAGTGTAAGCTTTGCCTTGTCCTGTAATTCGGGAATTGAAAGAGCACCGCAGTTGCACATTGTGGACTTAACCTTGTAAAGGCTCTTTTCAACGTTATCGTGAAGAGGACCTGCATAGGTTACATAGGAGTCAACACCCTCTTCGAAGGAGAGCTTTGAGCTGCCGCCGAGGTCATATCTCTGCCAGTTACGTGCACGGTTGGAGCCTTCACCCCAGTATTCCTTAACGTAAGCGCCGTTAACCATAAGCTTGTTTGTGGGGCTTTCGTCGAAGCGTGCGAAGTATCTGCCGAGCATTACGAAGTCTGAGCCCATTGCAAGAGCGAGTGTGATGTGATAATCGTGAACGATACCGCCGTCGGAGCAGATAGGAATATAAATACCTGTCTTCTCATAGTATTCATCTCTTGCCTTTGCAACGTCAATAACGGCTGTAGCCTGGCCTCTGCCGATACCCTTTGTTTCACGGGTGATACAGATTGAGCCGCCGCCGATACCAACCTTGATGAAGTCTGCGCCTGCCTCTGCAAGGAAAAGGAAGCCTTCTCTGTCAACAACGTTACCGGCACCAACCTTAACGGTGTCACCGTACTTTTCACGGATCCACTTGATTGTATTAGCCTGCCAGCAGGAATAACCCTCGGAGGAGTCAATGCAAAGCACATCTACACCTGCTTCTACAAGTGCGGGAACACGCTCGGCAAAGTCACGTGTGTTGATACCTGCACCTACCATATATCTCTTGTCGCTATCCAGAAGCTCGTTGGGGTTGTTCTTATGACGTGCATAGTCCTTACGGAATACGAAGTACATAAGGTTGCCGTTCTTGTCAATAATGGGAAGAGAGTTGAGCTTGTTGTCCCAGATAATGTCATTTGCTTCCTTAAGAGTTGTTTCTGCGGGAGCTGTGATAAGCTTTTCAATGGGAGTCATAAATTCCTTGACCTTGAGGTCGGGGCTCATACGGCTGACACGTTAGTCACGGCTGGTAACAATACCTAAGAGCTTGCCGTTTGCAGTACCGTCATCTGTAATTGCAACTGTTGAGAAGCCGTTGATTTCTTTAAGCTCAACAACATCCTGAAGAGTGTTATCGGGAGTAAGGTTGGAGGCGCTTACAACAAAGCCTGCCTTATAATTCTTTACACGGGCAACCATTGCGGCTTCGTCTTCGATGGACTGAGAACCGTAGATAAAGGACATACCGCCTTCTTTTGCAAGCGCAATAGCAAGCGTATCGTTGGATACAGACTGCATAATAGCGGAAATCATAGGAATGTTAAGTGAAATTGCGGGTTCTTCGCCCTTTCTGAACTTCACAAGAGGAGTTTTAAGCGAAACATTTGAGGGTACACAGTTTTCATCTGTATAGCCGGGAACTAAAAGATATTCGCTGAAGGTATGTGAAGGTTCGCTGTAATAAAATGCCATAAAAAATCTCTCCTTTTATCCTTACTTTTCCTTATATGATATCACACATAAAAAATATAGTCAATTGTGTAATCTTTTATTTATTTGTGTTGATTCGCTGAAATTTTTGTGATATATTCATTAATAAATAAAGAAAAAGGAAAAGTAATAAGTATTATGCCCGGAATTGGTACTGTTGTTAACGTAATTGCAGTTATTCTCGGAGGGATTGCAGGACTTGTTTTCGGCAAGAAAATAAAGTCGGATATACGCGAATCCCTGATGAAAACGGCAGGTGTTGCCGTTATTTTTATAGGTGTTTCGGGGGCGCTTTCAGGACTTCTGAAAATAACCGAAGAAGGCACACTTTCAACCGACAAGGCGCTTCTGATGATAATTTCACTTATTATCGGCTCGCTTATCGGTGAGCTTATTAAAATTGAAGACAGACTTGATAAATTCGGAGAATGGCTGAAAATAAAGGCTCACGCCACGGAGGACGGGGGTTTTGTCGGAGCATTCGTCAACACCTCCCTTATAATCTGCGTAGGAGCTATGGCGGTTGTCGGTGCGATTGAAGACGGAATAAACCGCGATCCTGCAACGCTTTTTGCAAAGGCTCTGCTTGATTTCCTTATAGTCATTGTAATGACATCAACCCTCGGAAAGGGCTGTATTTTTGCATTTATCCCCATTGGAATTTTTCAAGGGACAATTACGGCACTTTCAAAATTTGCAGAACCGCTTTTCAATATCGGAACGGTAATTTCCGATATGTCACTTGTGGGCAATGTGCTTATTTTCTGTGTCGGCATCAATATCTGCTTCGGGAAAAAATTCAGAGTGGGAAATATGCTCCCCTCTCTTATTGCGGCAATAATTTATTCCGTGATTCAGTATTATTTATGAGGTGGCAAAATGGGTAAAATTGTAGCTCTCGGCGGAGGACGCTTTGACAACGGTGAAATGGATAATGTGACCGAACATATTATTTCTCTTACGGGGAAGAAAAATCCGCATTTTCTTTTTATTCCGACAGCTTCATTTGACAATATGGATGAAAATGATGACGTAATGCTCTGCTTTATGAAATACGGCTGCAGTGCAGACATTCTCTTTCTTACTCACGAGGATGTTACAAAAGAGGTTATAAAGGAAAAAATCCTGTCCGCTGACGGTATTTTCGTTCAGGGCGGAAATCTTAAATACCTAATGGATACGTGGACAAGAACAGGGGCAGATAAATATCTGCTTGAGGCTTATGAAAGAGGCACCGTCCTTTCGGGTACTTCCTCGGGTGCTATGTGCTGGTTTACCGAGGGGTATGACGACTGCCTAGAGGGTGGTGAATTTGCCTTTATAAAGTGCCTTGACATTATCCCCTATATCAACTGTCCCCATTATCAGAGCGAATACTGGCAGAGCTTCGAAAAGGCAATTATCGGCAAAACAATTTCGGGCATTGCCTGCGATAACGGTGCGGGCTTCTGCCTGAATGACGGAGTTTATTACACAGTTGCAGGCAACGAGGACGGCGACTGCTATTTCTATGATGTAAACGACAATTTCAAGAAAACAAACATCAATCAGAATCCCGAGCTTCTGAAAACATTATAATATGCTGAATGGTTGCATTTTTTATTTTGCAACCGTTTTTTTTGTCCACTTTTTTACAGTTAATTTGTTTATATATGTGAAAACACAAAAAAGGGGGTGTTCCCGATGTGGTAATTTATATATCAACAAACAAAATTTACATAAAAAAGAAGAAATCAAGGAGGCAACGCGCATGAAAAAACCCGTAAAAAAGGTGTTGTTTGAAACGGTAAAGTATCTGCTGATTACCGCCATTCTATGGGGAATTGTTTTCGGCTGTTACTCTCTTAACGGAATGAGTGACTCAAAAATATATAGCTACACACTCGAAAATTCCGAGGTTGATGCAACATCGTTTTTTCCGTATAATCCGGCTTACTATTATAATTACCGATTCTTTATATCTGAAGATACGAACAAGGATACAGAGATTCGGATATTTGAAGCTACAAATGTCAGACTTTCGGAGTTTTTTCCTCTTTTCCGCCCGAGATTTAAAAGCTATCTGACGGCGACAACAGACAAAACCGTTGGCTCTTTATATTTTCAGCTTGACGGCACAGCCGAAGGTGTAAACGATGTTCCGAACACCATTCTGCTTTATTATTCAAACAACAAGGAACAGATATCGGAGGTCAGATATACCGTTAAAAATCTCGACACAGGCGATACTGAAGAGCGGACAGAATCAATTAATCCGTACAACTGCCTTGCCGTAATCATTCAATGTGTTTTTAATCACGATAACTATCACTATGAGGTTCTTGAGGCTTCATTCTATGACCGACAGGGAAATCTTATTTTTGAAGACATAAGAAGCAATTAATTCTACATTTTGCAGAGGGGCAGAGGCAATATTATGCTGACTGTATTATTGAGTGTAATTGAAAATGACAATTACAGAGATAAATTTGAAGAAATATATAACAGCTACAGAAAACAGATGTTTTTTATGGCAAGAAGCATTCTTAACAATGATGCCGATGCAGAGGATGCCGTTCATACTGTTTTTCTTCAGATTGCAAAAAAATATATTTCTGCAATTGTAAAAATTGAGAACCCTACAGATTTAAGGAATTATCTTCTGACTGCCGTAAAAAATACAGCTCTTAACACTCTTCAGAAAAACAACAGAATAATACAGGTCAGCGATATTGCCTATGAGAATAATAAATACGTTTCCGATGATGAATTTACCGAATACATTATTGCAAAATTTGAAGCCGAAAAAGTACTTACTGCAATAAAAAATCTGGACAGTACATACAAAGATGTATTATATCTGCATTTCGTGTTTGAATTACCGCCGAGGGATATTGCAAAGCAATTAAACAGAAAAACAGACACGGTAAAAAAACAGATAATGCGCGGTAAAAGTATTCTGTTAAACAATCTGCAAGGAGAAATGACAGATGAATAATTCAAGGCTTATATTCAACAGTTTGTTACAGCAGGCAGTAAGCGAAGACTACAGCTTTATTCCGAAGGAAATTGAAATAGAACACACATTTTCAGAAAAATTCAACAAAAAAATTTCGGCAATCAGCTTTCCTGATGAATTATCTATTTTTCCGCTGTTCAGAAGAAAAAATATTTTTCTGCTGACAGCAGTAATTCTTCTGTTGCTGTTTACTATCGGCTGCTCCGTACCGCAAATCAGAAATGCCGTAAAGGATTTCTTTGATGTTGAATATAAAAGATATTTTACTGTTTACTGGAACAGCTCTGTAATAAGTGAAGAGCTCGACCAAAAATATCTGCCGACAGAAATACCTGACGGCTATAAGGAAGTTCACAGCGAAAAAGAAGAAAACCGTTTCTATACAGTATACGAGGGTGCAAACAACAGCGAAAACTACCAAAAAATAGAATTTATACAGGCATTAATCCCCGAAAACGGTGTTTCATTCTACAAAAGATGGGGCACTTTGAAAGAATTGGAAGTTGACGGAATTGAGGGATATATTTACACCTCTTACGGCACAGATTATATAATCTGTCAATACAACGGTTTTATTTTTGAAGCTGTTTGCCACGGAAATGTTGACTTAAACGATGCTATTAAAATGCTGAAATCATTAACGCCGGTTGAATAAAAAAGCTTGAGGGACACCTTTTTTCGGTGCCCCTCTTCCGTTCAAACTCTTTTAATGCTTATATGTATTCTTTCTGCCGGTGACTATGTGGCAGAAGGTTCTGCCGGTGAAGGTGTGGAAGCGTTGAATATAGCCTCTGAATTTCACACCCTTTGCGGTTTCGGCACCGAAGGTGTCACCGCCTGCTTTAAGCTTCTTTATATCTGCCATTGTGAACATATTATACCAGCGCTCAACACGGCAGGTGTATTTCCCGGTATCTTTCTCATCCACTTCAATTATTCTGTAGCCGTACTGTGTAGAGAATCGGTCTGACTGACTTCTTGTGCTTAAAGAATTCACAATATCAATACCCTGATTTCTGACACCGAAGGCATTTGTGTGATCGTGACCCGAGAAAACCGCAAGGACGTCGCCTTTTTCAACCATTGCATCAAACTGACCGAAATTTATACCGCCCGAGCAGGGTGTTTCATTAAGGGTACCGAAATTCACCGTATCGGGAGAGAACATATAGTATTCGCCCTTGTTTATTATGTGCTCAAAGGAATAAAGCTTTCTCTTATTTACCCTTGTAAGAACATCGTACACCTCGGGAACAATCATATGCTGAAAGCCGAGGGAATAAAGAGGTTTGCCGCCGTTTCCCGCAGTCAGCTCATCGCTTTTATTCTTATACCATTCTACGTCCTCTTTGCTCATACAGCCGTAGTGACCGTTTCCGTCATAGTCGCCCGAGTCAAATACCCAGAGGTTATATTTGACTGTCTTTCCATCGGATGACATAACGGGAACGTTATATGTGCCCCAATTGAAGGGCTTTTCTCCCCTGTCGTTTTCCACGTGGCAGGGGAAAGAGCTGTAGTAAAGCATAAGCTCTTCGCGGGACATGGCACCCACCTCGGAATCGTGATTACCGAAGGTAACGGCAGAGGCAATTCCCAACTCCTCAAAAATTGCCATAAATCTGTCTATATAAGACTTTGTTTTTGAGGCATCGTCATAATTATGAACATTATCGCCCGTAATCACCGCAATGTCGGGCTTTTCTCTTCTGCAGGCTTCTTTTATAAGCCACAGGGAGGCATCTATATTGTCGTGGGACAGATGCGTGTCCGTAATGTGCATTATTTTAAGCTTGCCGTTTTTTCCGAATTTAATCATATTATTCTCCGTAAAATAACCGCACTAAACCTCGTTTAATGCGGCTTTTTTAATTAAAACTTGATCTTTTTGAGGTTATCCATTGAAGATTTGTCTTCACCGTTTTCAATTCTCTTGATGAAGTTATAAATCTGCTCATTAACGGGAGTGGGTACGCCGTATTCCTTGCCCTGCTTTACTATGTAGCCGTTGAAAATGTCAATTTCCGTCTTTTCACCTCTGTCAAGGGACTGAAGTGTTGAGGGGCGTACGTCACCGAACTTTTTACCTACAATTGTAACAACAGCCTTACAGATTGATTTGAACCAGTCTGCCTCAGAAAGGAGAAGAAGATTATAGTTAAGAACTGTTGCATAGGGAGGCACCTTAAGTCCCATCTTCTTTGAAACATAGGTTGCTTCTCTTGCGATTTCAAGGAAAATTGACTTTGCCTCATCAGCGGAAAGCATAACGCCCACACACTCGCCCGTAAGAGCGGCAATGGAGTTTATGCAGGAATTGATAATAAGCTTTGAATAAAGCTGAGCATCAATATTGTCAACAACCTTAGTAGGCAGAAGAGCCTTATAAACCTCGCCAAGCTCTGTAATCTTACTGTCAATTTTGCCGTTAACACGGCCGATTTTAAGCTCACCGCCCGAGGTTACATTTACGTCACCGTTGGGTAGCATTGTAGCGCCGAAGCCTATCATACAGCCTGCAGCCTTGTCAGTGCCTACAACGTCGGAAAGAATCTTTGTGCAGATACCGTTCTGCATTGACATAAATATACCGTCTGCCTTTACGTGGGGAAGCATCTTTTCCGCAACTGCAGCCAGTGCAAAATATTTTGTTGCAATAATACATACATCATAGGATTCAGTAAGCTCATCAATGCTTTCATAAACCGTAAATTTCTGTGTATGGCTTCCGAGAGCACCGGTAAGAGTAATACCCTCTTTTCTTATTTTCTCTGCTCTTTCGTGGTTTGCCTCCACGATTTCAATATCATAGCCCTTTTCCTTGAGCATTGTAGCGGTGGTACCGCCGATTGAGCCTGCGCCGACAAGTATAATTTTCATTGCAATTCTCCTTCAGTATATATTATTAATATATTAAAATAAAAAAGCGGTCAAGTCAAGAATTTTACGGATTTTCCCACATTACCTTAAAATTTGTATTATTGATTATGTCTGAAAATTATGGTAAAATGAAGAAAAAGCTGAAAGAGGGAAGAAATATGATAAAATCATTCTCAGGCAAGTCCCCCGTAATTGATGAAAGTGTTTTTGTCGCTGAAAATGCCGCAATAATCGGTAACGTTACAATAGGAAAAGGTAGCTCAGTATGGTACAGCGCAGTTTTAAGAGCAGATATGTGCCCTATCACAATCGGTGAAAATTCAAATATTCAGGATAACGCAACGGTACACGTGGGCATGAAGGATGCCACGGTTATCGGCAACGGTGTAACGGTAGGACATAATGCCCTTGTTCACGGTGCAACAATCGGCGACAATGCACTTATCGGTATGGGAAGCGTTGTTCTTGACGGTGCAGTAATCGGTGAAAATTCAATTGTTGCGGCAGGTGCTGTTGTTACGGCAAAAACCGTTGTTCCCCCCAATTCCCTCGTTGCAGGAGTTCCGGCAACAGTTGTGAAGGAATTATCCCCCCAGCAGATTATGGGCAACAAAATGAATGCAATGGGATATACAACATTAGCTAAAAAGTTTATTTCAGAGGAATAAAAAATAAGGTAATATTAAACAGGTGTAAGCTTACTCTTTTACGGTAAACTTACACCTGTTTTTAGTTGTTTTTAAGATACAAATAAGCCTTGAGGATTGCAGTCTGGGTTTTTCCGTCAGGAATCTCACCCTTCATAATGCGATTAACAAGCTCTTCGATATGCATTGCTTCAACATTCACAAACTCATCATCGTCAAGCTTCTGCTCACCCTTTGTAAGTCCGGTTGCAAGGTACATGTGAATTACCTCATCAGAATAGGCACAGGTGGGATAAAACTCTCCGAGATATACCATTTTTTCTGCGGTAAAGCCCGTTTCCTCCTTTAATTCACGAAGGGCTGCCTGCAAATGGGGCTCCTTCTTGGAATCAAGCTTTCCTGCAGGAATTTCAATAAGAATTTTACCGAAGGGATAACGGAACTGCTTTTCTATAATAACATTTCCGCATTTATCCACAGGTACAACACAGGCGGCACCCACGTGCTTTATATATTCCCTTTTTGACTTATTGCCGTTCGGAAGCTCAATATCATCACAGTAAACGTCAAGAAGTCTGCCCTTATATACATTTGTCGAATTAAGCTGTTTTTCAAATAAATTATCCATTATGCTTCCTCTTTATCAGGTGTGCTGCTATAGCGGCACCCGTACCGATAACGGCAGCGGCACCTGCACCTGCAAGCAGCTTGATTTTTGTTTCCTCACATTCGTCCGCATCCCAGAGATGTGCGGCACGGCTGACAATGCCGTCCCCGCAAAGATCCCAGTAGGTAAGATTATATGTCTTGAAATTTTCCGGGTCATTCTCGTCAAATTCAAACACCCTTACGCCTCTTAAATGATTGCCGTAGCAACGGAAGGATGCGCAGGAGGTCTGAATAACTCTTATACCGTCGTGCTCGCCTATAAAGTTATTTGTATGGTCATGGGCATACACAACTGCTTTTACGTCACCCATTTCCTGAAGGGCTTCAAGCTGACCGTAATTCTCGTGAAGCACGCACATCTGCTCTCCGAGATGGCCGTGTGCCTTTTCGGGATCAAGCTTTACGTACTTTATAAGCTCACCCTTTTCATAGAAGGGAACAGCAAGAGGATCATCCTTGTTGCATTCAATCTGCAAGGATGCGCTTTCAGGCATGGGAATATGCTGGAACATAAGAGAAGGAAGAGGCTCTCCGCCGTTTTCTGCCCTGAGCTCGGCACTTTTCTTCTTATACCATTCGATAGTTTCGGGAAGCACCGCCTCGTAGCAGAGCTTTGTTTCCTTATTCTGTCCTGCGCAGTCAAGCATCCAGAAATTGAAAAGCTTCTTTTCCCCGTCGGAGGAATATAAGGGAAGATTAAAAGTGTCAACATCAACGGACTTATCCGGATTATCAAGGCCTATACACATTGAATATGAACGGTAAATATCTGCCTGCTCGTCCTTGGTCATCATGTTTACATCATCGTGGTTGCCGTAAATCATTGTAAAGGGAATTTTCCTCTCCTCAAGAGGCTTGCAGATATGACCGATGGCGGTTACCATCCTTTCATATTCCTTTTCCTTTGTATGTACAACAGCACGGGAGCCGAAGCGGGCATCCTTAAGGTGATTTCCGAGAATGTTGTCACCTGCAAAAACAACAAGGTCGGGCTTTACGGTATCGTAAGCCTTATTGAGCATTCTTACCATTGTGTGTCTTACAAAGTGCAAATCCTGAGGGTCTGCCACCTGCATCAGCACAAATTTTCCGTTTTTATTGAATTTAAGAGTGTTTTGCATTGTTCTGTGCCTCCATACAGCAGTCTACAACCAGGATTGAAGCGAGAGCCATAAGCTCGTCCCTCGGGTCTGCAATATTTATTGCATAGGTATCTCCCCAGGTAAACCATTCCTTAGAAAGGTGGGCAATTTCCGAGCCGTTTCTGATAACCTCATATTCGTGAGCAAAAAAGTCACCCTTGATGGTGATGTCCCACGCAGGAATTGTATAAACGTGCTTGAGAAGAGTGAAATTCTTAACAATTTCAACGACCTCTCCGCCACTCACGGAAATTTCATATTTAGGCAGAAACGTAAGAAGCCTTTGTCTTATAAAAATAACCTCACTGCCTGCCGTGTCCTTTATGTGAAGCTTTTTTCCGAGAGTAAATATTTCACCCTCTGCGGTGTATTTTACCTCTCCTCTTTCGTCATAAACGTTGAATTTGTCCTTGAAGGAAAATACCTTCTGTTTAATGTAAAGCTTCATTTTATCTCTCCCCTTTTCATTTTTTTCGTATTTGCCGAAGCTATCAGATCCCCTGCAGCCTCTAAATGAATTTCTGAAATATCGTTTCCGTTTGTCATTCTGGCAAGCTCACGGGGTCTTTCTTCCTCTGAAAGCTCCTTTATGCGTGTATAGGTTTTGCCGTCACGGACCTCCTTATAGAGGAATTTGTGACTGTCGGCAAAGGCAGCCAGCTGCGGAAGATGTGTAATACAAAGAATCTGCGAACTGCGGGATACCTCGGAAAGCTTTATTGCTATTCTCTTTGCAGCAGAGCCGCTGACACCCGTATCAATTTCATCAAAAATAAGAGTGTCCACTCCCCCTGCCTTGTGAAGGACGTTTTTGAGAGCCAGCATTATACGGGAAAGCTCACCGCCCGAGGCTACCTTACCGAGAGGCTTCGGCTCCTCACCGGGGTTAGCGGAAATAAGAAACTCCACGCCGTCCTTTCCCTTTTCGCAGAGCTCACACTCCGTTATATTAACAACAAAACGGCACGAAGGCATATCAAGGAAGCTGAGCTCATTCTGTACAGCCTCGGAAATCTCCTTTGCGAAAGCTTCTCTTTTACCGGAAAGGATTTCCGCTTTTTCATAGCAGTATTCGAGGGTTTCGGCATATTCAACCTGAAGCTCATCAAGTCTTTCCGAGGAGGTTTCAATGGACTGCAATTCAGCTCTGGCATTTTCGAGAAAGCCCAGCATTTCCTCCTCTGTTTCGCCGTATTTTTTGGAAAGCTTATAAATTACGTCAAGCCTTTCCTCTATTGCATCAATATCTGCATCCATACTGTCAAGCTGTCTTAACACGTCATCAATTGCGCCTGCACAGTCTTCAATATGCATATTTGCTTCACCGAGCTTATCGGTAAGGGAATCAAGCCCTTTTGCAAGAGCCGAAACAGATGAAATACGGGATATTGCTCCCCTTACAAGAGAATCGGCACCCTCCGTATCAGAATCTCCGCAAAGCATCAGAAATGCATTTCTCAGAGCATCGGAAAGCTTTTTTGAGTTATTAAGGATGTTTTTCTTTTTTGTCAGAGCCTCCCTTTCACCGACGGTAATTTCAGCGGCTTCAAGCTCATTTATCTGATAGGTCAGTAAGTCCGTCTGACGCTCCTTATATGCCTCGTCAAGGGATAATTTTTTAATCTCAGCCTTTATCTCCTGTAATCTGCAGAAGGCTTCGTAATATGCCGAAAGAAAAGGCTCGTTGCAGGCAAAGGCATCAAGAAAATCAATATGTCTTTCGCTGTCAAGAAGTGCCTGGGAATCCCTCTGACCGTGAATATTTATAAGATTCATACCGATGCTTTTAAGCATTGATACGGTAACGGATGAGCCGTTTATGTGGCAGGCATTTTTTCCGTCACGGAAAAGTCTTCTTTTAAGAAGAAGGGTTCCGTCCTCCTCAACCGGAAGTCCGTTTTCGGCAAGACGGCCTTTTACTTCCTCGGAAATATCCTCAAAAAAGGCCGAAACCTCGGCGTATTCCTCACCCGTTCTTATAAGCTCACGTGAGGTCTTCTCTCCCGTTACGGCATTGATCGAGTCAATAAGAATACTTTTACCTGCACCCGTTTCACCCGTAAGTATATTCAGCCCCCGTGAAAATTCTGCGGAGGCTTTTTCTATTATAGCGATATTTTCAATATTAAGCGATTTAAGCATAATTAAAATCCGAGTAATGAATCGAGCTTTCTTTTGATTTTAGCGGCTGCATCCTCTGAATAGCAGAGAATAAAGATTGTGTCATCACCTGCAAGCGTGCCTGCAACGTTCTGAAGTCCCATAGAGTCAAGTGCGGCACAGGCAGCCTGGGCGGTACCTACGTGGCACTTGAGAACAACCGTATTCATGGCAATATCCGTACATAAGGCAGAGCCTATAAGAATTGACATATACTTTCCGCTGTTTTCCTCGGGACCCGTAGCGGGAAGACAGTATTTGTATTCACCTGAGGAGGCAGGATGCTTTACAATATGCATTTCCTTTATATCACGGGAAACCGTTGCCTGGGTAACATTGACACCTGCCTCAAGAAGGCGTGCAAGCAGGTCCTCCTGTGTGCTTATTACGTTCTCCTCAATAAGCTTTGCAATTATTGCCTGTCTGTTCTTTTTCATAAAACATCCTCACTTTTATTTTTCCAGTTTTTTATTGAGTACATCTATAAAATTATCTGTTTTTATGGAAATAAAGCCTGCTTTTATGTGTGATTTCTCAATTTTAACCACACAATTCCCGTCTATGGGAACAGCCTCGCCGCCGTCACAGAAGAGATAAACCCTGTCTGCTCCCCCCTCAACTATTTTTACGGTAACCTCAAATTCGGCATTACCCGAAAAAATATAGGGTCTTACGGCAAGTGAATGGGGACAGATGGGAGTTAAAAGAATTGCCTCAAGGGTCGGCTCCACAATAGGACCGCCCGAGGACATAGAATAAGCGGTAGAGCCCGTGGGAGTGGCAAAAATCGCACCGTCCGCCAGATAATCGGCAATATCTCTGCCGCCCGTTTTTACGTTAAGGTCAATAAGTCTTAAATCGGCACCTCTCGAAAATACAGCATCATTAAGGCAGACATCCTCGTAAACAGTCCTTCCGTCCTTCAGCACGGTGACCTTCAGCATCATACGGTGCTGAACGGTATATTTTTCCTCCTTGAGAAGTGCAAGAAGAGAAAGCTCGTTCTTATCAAGACCGCAAAGATATGCCAGTCTTCCTGCGTTTATTCCGAGAACATTTTTATTTTCTCCTGCGGCTGCCTTTGCTGCACGGAGCATTGAACCGTCACCGCCGACAGAAATTACGATATCGGAGCTTTTTATATAATTTTCATTGCTTTCAAAATATTTTTCGGGAATTTCCGGAAGCGCCTCACCTAATTTGTCCGAGAAGCAGAAATCAATTCCCAGCTTTTCAAGTTCACGGCAGAGTGAGAATGTAACATCCTTTGCCTTATGCCTTGTCAGATTCGGGATAACTGCAATTTTCATAACGCATCCCCCTTTATTTATCAAGCTCTGCGTGCGAAGCCTCCACCGTCAGCGCAGGTGAAACCTCTGCATGCTCGCCCTTTACCTTTGATATGTAAAGAAGATATTCGATATTACCCTCAGGACCCTTTATGGGTGAAAAATCAAGTCCCATAACGGTAAAGCCCAGCTCCTTTGCAAAATCGATTATCTTTTCAACAACCTCAACATGCGTGCTTTTTTCACGGACAACACCTTTTTTTCCGACCTTGTCCCTGCCTGCTTCAAACTGGGGCTTTATAAGAGCCACACACTCTCCCGAATCGGAAAGCAGCTCGTAAACCTTGGGAAGCACAAGGCACAGCGAAATAAAGGACACGTCAATTGAAGAAAAATCGGTTTTTTCGGGAATCTGCTCCTCGGTAATATATCTTACGTTTGTTCTTTCAAGATTTACTACCCTTTCGTCGCTGCGAAGCTTCCACGCAAGCTGGCCGTAGCCTACGTCAACGCAGTAAACCCTTGAAGCACCTCTTTGCAGCATACAGTCCGTAAAGCCGCCCGTGGATGCACCGATATCCATACATATTTTGTTTTCAAGGCTTATGGGAAATACGGACATAGCCTTTTTAAGCTTATAGCCTCCGCGGCTCACAAATTCCATACCGCCCCTGACCTCAATGGAATCAGTTTCCTTGACGGTATCTCCTGCTTTAAGAGCCTTTTGTCCGTTCACATAGACGATTCCCGCCATTATGCCGGCCTTTGCCTTTTCGCGGCTTTCAAAATAGCCCTCGCTTGTAAGAAAGGCATCAAGCCTCAGTTTCTCAGCCATTTGTGTCACATTCCTCTGAAATCTTTTTAACCATTCCCTCACAGTCAAGGAAATAGTGCGCCATAAGCCCCTTGACGCTGTCCTGTCCGGGGAATTCCCCTTCTACTGCGATATTGCGGTAGTTTCCGCGGAAGCTGAATTTGAACAGCTTGTCCCCGAAGGTTTCACCTATACCGCCGAAGCGCTGACCCTCTTCAAAGAAGAAAACATTTTTGCAGGCAAGCACCTCTCTGACCGCATTGTTGTTAACGGGCTTGATAGTATTTATTTTCAGGACAAACGTCTTGATGCCCTTTTCCTCAAGCAGCCTCATTGCCTTTACGGCTTCTCCGAAGCATCTGCCGTAGGTCACTATTGCAATGTCGCGGGTCCTGTCCCCGTAAATATCATAGTCCCCGAATTCTTCCTTGAAATCCTCGGGAAGGACGGTATTGACGCCTCTGGGATATCTTACCGCTACGGGACCGTCACACTCGTAAAGCGCACGGTTCATCGCTCTTTCAAGCTCAGTAAAGGAGGCAGGTGCAAATACCGTGATATCCGGTATCGTGTTTATAAAAGCTGCATCAAACACACCGTGGTGCGACTGACCGTCTGCACCGACGAAGCCTGCCCTGTCAATGCCGAAAACGATTTTCAGTCCCTGCATTGCGCAGTCATGTATTATCTGATCGTAGGCTCTTTGCAAGAAGGAGGAATACACCGCAAAAACGGGAAGCATTCCGCCGCTTGAAAGTCCAGCGGCAAAGGTTACCGCATGCTGCTCGGCAATACCGACATCAAAAAATCTTCCGGGATATTTTTCCTTGAATTCCTCAAGTCCGCAGCCCAGGCTCATAGCAGCAGTTACGGCACAGATTCTGTCATCCTTTTCTGCCGCGCTTACCATAAATTTACCGAAGGCATCGGAAAAGCTGGGCTCTGAGAAAACCGGCTCGCCCGAATCAAGGTTAAAGGCGGAAATACCGTGGAAGGCATCGGGAGCCTTTTCGGCAAACTCATAGCCCTTACCCTTACGGGTATTTATGTGAAGAACAACGGGATATTCGGCTTCCTTTGCACCCTCGAGTGCAGAAATCAGCTGAGGGATATTGTGTCCGTCAACGGGCCCCATATAACGGAAGCCGAGGTCCTCAAACATAGTTGAATTATATACGATATTCTTTATGAAGGTTTTTGTGTTATAGATTCCCTTTATAAGGGGCTTGCCCACAACGGGAATATGATTGAGTGCCTTTTCCGTCTGCGATTTGAAGCGCACGTAACGGGGAGTTGCCCTCATCTGAGCAAAATATCGGGCAAGGGAGCCGACATTGGGGGAAATTGACATCTCATTGTCATTAAGCACAACAATAAGCCTTGTACCCGTACCCGCTCTGCCTGCATTATTAAGGGCCTCGTAAACCATACCGCCCGTAAATGCACCGTCACCGACAACAGCAACAACAAAATTCTTATTTCCTTCAATCTTATTTGCGGCGGCAATTCCGTAAGCAGCGGAAAGTGCCACGCTTGAGTGGCCGCCCGACATAATGTCGTGCTCACTTTCGTTTCTTCTTGTAAAGCCTGAAATTCCTCCGGGCTTTCTCAAGGTATCAAATCTTTCCCGTCTGCCCGTAAAGAGCTTATGTGTATAGCATTGGTGGGAAACGTCCCACACAATTTTATCCTCTGGAGAGGAAAAAACTCTGTGAAGCGCTATTGTAAGCTCCACAACTCCGAGATTTGAAGCAAGATGACCTCCGTTTTTTGAAACGGTGGAAATAAGCTCCTGCCTTACCTCCCGGGCTAAGACATCAAGCTCCTTTTCGTCAATTCTCTTCACATCATCGGGGCAGTTTATATAAGGTAAATACTTTCCTTCCACAGCTTTTCCCCCTGCATCCGTCAGTTTTTTCTGTAAAGAAGACCTTCTGCAATAAGTCTTATCTCATCAGCCGCATCACCGAAACGGTTAAGTGCGGCAAGCGCGTTTTTGGTATGGATTGCGGCAAGCTCCTTTGCCTTTTCAACTCCGAAAAGTGAAACGTATGTCACCTTGCCGTTTTTCTCATCGCTTGATTCGTTTTCATCCTCTGCCTCAAGCACGTCATCCGTTATCTGGAAAGCAAGGCCGAGCTCTCTTGCAAATTCTCTTGCATATGAAATCTCTCCTTCATCGGCTCCTGCGGCAATAAGTCCCAGGGCACAGGCACATTCAATAAGTGCCGCTGTCTTAAGAGTATCCATTTCCACAAGCACGGGAAGATTTGCAGGTGTGTTTTCGTATTTAAGGTCAATATACTGACCGCCTATCATACCCTTCATACCGCTGAGCGTTGAAAGCTCCCTGACGGCTCTGATGCCTTGCTCGGCACTTACGTCCCCCATAGCTACAGCATCTGAGAGAAGATAAAAAGCGTGCGTAAGAAGTGCATCGCCTGCAAGAAGGGCGTTTGCCTCTCCGAATTTTATGTGAGAGGAGGGCTTGCCTCTTCTCATATCGTCATTATCCATACAGGGCAGGTCATCATGCACGAGAGAATAGGTATGAATAAATTCTACTGCCAATGCGAATTTCAATGCCTTTTCGGGGTCACCGCCCGCTGCCTTGCAGAATTCCAGACACAGAAGAGGACGCACCCTCTTTCCGCCGCTTTCAAGGGAATACATAAGCATTTCGTTTATATGCTTTGTTTCCTCGGAAAGCTCCGGCAGACAGCTCTTTACCGCATTTTCTATCATTTCAATATGCTGTGTTGTGTTGTTCATAATCATTCCTCATTTATATCATCAAGAGAGATTATTTTCTGCTCTGCATTCTTCAGTTCATCGTTACAGAATTTTGCAAGAAGCGCGCCCTCCTCAAAAAGCTTTACGGATTCATCGAGGGTAAGTCCTCCGTTTTCGAGGAGCTTTACAATCTCCTGCAGACGCTTTATTGCTGTTTCATAGGTTCGTTTACTCATTTTTTACCCTTCCTTTCGGTGGAAAGCACCTGACAGTCCACGGTGCCGTCTGACATAAACACCTGAAGACGGTCATCCTTTTTTATCTTCTCAACACTCTCAACTATCTCTCCGCCGAGGCTTACAAGAGAATACCCTCTGAGCAGAACACTCAATGGATTAAGGCTTTCAAGCGCCGAAAAGGTTTTTACAAAGGAGTTTTTTTCATTGATAATTATTTTCTCTGCAGCGCTTCTGAGTCTGAGAGAATATTTTTCGATATTTTCATATTCCGCACGGAAAAATTTTCCGGGATCATTGAAGCTCCTTGACTCAAGAATAAGAGCAAGTCTTCTTTTCTCAGAGGATACTATATTATTTATACCCGTATAAAGCCTGTCCGTAAGGGAGGCAGTATTCATAGAAAGGTTCATGATATCGGGCACGGCAAGCTCTGCCGCAGCAGAGGGGGTCGGCGCTCTCATATCACTTACGAAATCACAGATGGTAAAATCCGTTTCGTGGCCTACGGCTGAAATAACGGGTATGGGACAGTTATATATTGCACGGGCAAGCAGCTCGTCATTGAAGCACCACAAATCCTCTGCGCTGCCGCCGCCTCTGCCGATAATAATAACGTCGGCACAGCCCTTACGGGAAAACTGCTCTATCGCGGAAATCATTTCAGCGGGGGCCGCGGCTCCCTGCACGGAAACTCCCTTAAAAATAACCTCTGCAAGGGGGAAACGTCTTCCGAGGACATTGAAAATATCCTGCACGGCAGCACCCGTGGGGGACGTGATAACGCCTACCCTTTTCGGAAACGGGGGAAGCGGCTTTTTATGTGCCTCGTCAAATAAGCCTTCGGCACCAAGCTTCTTTTTAAGCTGCTCAAAGGCAACGGCAAGTGCGCCTGCACCGTCGGGAATCATATCCTCAGCATAAAGCTGATAAACGCCGTCACGCTCAAAAACCGTGATTCTGCCGTTTACTATAACCTTCATTCCGTTTTCGGGAATAAAGCGAAGGCGGGATGCCTGACGGCTGAACATTACGGCCTTTATTGCGGCACCTTCATCCTTAAGAGAGAAATACATGTGCCCTGATTTATAGTGATTTGATAAATTGGAAATCTCACCCGACACAAATACGGACTGCAGGCCCATATCGGAATCAAACAGAGATTTTACGTATCGGTTTATATGTGAAACCGAAAAAACAGGTACGTTCATCATATTTTTTATAAAGAGGCAAGGACAGCAAGTCCTGCAGCATTGTCGGAGGAGTAGCCGGGGGCGGCAAAAACCGCTCCGAATTCCTCTGAAAACCTTTTTCTTATAAGGGTGTTTGACATAACACCGCCCGAATAGACAAGAGGAAGACCGGGATATTTCTCCGTAAGATTTTTTGTCATTTCATAAAGCACCTGCGAAATATAGTCGATGCAGAATTTTGCAATATCGGCATCGCTTTCGCCGTCACTCTTCATTTTTTCGCATTTATTCTGAAGCCCCGATAAGGAGCAGTTTCCGTCCTTCATAAAGGGCTTTATTTTATAGCTTCTGTCACTCTGAAGACTCAGCTTATCAAGCAGCATTCCGGAGGGAAAAGGAAGTCCCAGAAGCCGTCCTGCTCTGTCAATGGCCTGTCCCGCCTTGAGGTCAAGGGAGGAGGCTATCATTTCTGCGGAGAAAATCCTTTCCTTGCAGGGCGTTACCCTCACAGCCTCAGTTGTACCGCCGGACACGTGAAAGGCAATAAATTCGCGTTCAAGCAGCCCGAGGGCATCAGCCGAATAAAGTGCAGCGGCAATATGCCCCGCCTGATGGGAAAAATATTTGATTTCTGCACCCGTAACATCCGCAATCATACGTGCGGCTCCCTTACCTGCCATAAAACAGGGCATATAAGAGCCCTCTTCATCACGGGGAGAAACGGATACGGCAACAGAATTGATTTTACCCGTAAGCTGCTTCGTAACATTATCAATCATATCGGGAAGATTGATTGTATGCTGAAAGACGGCATCGCTCTGTCTGAGTCCCAGCTCCCCTTCCTTTACTGTAAGAAGGCGCCTTGACTGAAGCATTTCTCCCGTTTCCGTATCATATAAGGCGGCAGACGTTGTGTAATTGCTTGTATCTATTCCGAGGCAGAGCATCAGTTCACTTTACCTCTGATAACAGAACCCAGAACGCCGTTTATAAAGGGCACATCCTTCTCGCCTGCGTACTTCTTTGCAAGCTCAACCGCTTCGTTTGCGCTTACCTTATCGGGAACATTGTCGAAATACATAATTTCTGCAACCGCAAGTCTTAAAAGTGCCAATGCTACTTTCGGGATTCTTGAAATTGTCCAGCCCTTGAGATATGACTTTATGGTTTCGTCAATTACTTCTTCATTCTCAATAACCGAAACCGTAAGCTTCTCTGCAAATTTATCCAGCGTAAAAAGCTCACTTTCCTCGGCAAATGCCTTCATATCTTCAACTGAAAGCTCGGGATTGAATATTTTTTCAAAAACAAGTATAAATGCCTGTTCTCTGGCTTCACTTCTTGTCATAATAAACCTCCGCATATATACATTTAATCTATTTTAATATAACATACAGTCAATGAATATACAACATTTTTTTGCATATTCATATGAATATACATATTTTTATACGCAATTTTATACATATTATTCACTTAATATTCTTGATTTTGTCCTTTATCGGGAGTATTATATAATTAAATATTTTGTCGGAAAGGTGAAGATTATGAACAGAGCAGAGCTTGTTTTCAAGGCAATTGACGTATTGGCTGAGAAGCCCCAGAATGCAGTAAGATATCCCCGCATCATAAGGGTACAGAACATTGCATATCACACTGCATCCGAGGAATATAACGTTGCAGACTTATATTTCAGAAGAGATATTTTTGATGACGGCAAAAAGCATCCCATTCTCCTTTATGTTCACGGCGGCGGCTTCATAAAGGGTGACAAGGACTACAGAATAACAAACTCCGAATTCTATGCCCACCACGGTTATTTTGTATTCAATATTGATTACCGCATGCCTCCCGAGGTTGAGCTTGAGGAGAATTTTGCAGATATTGTAAAGGCATTCAATTATATAGAAACACTCAGCAGATACTGCAATATCGACACAGATAAGATAGTGGTATCGGGCGACTCATCGGGAGCATATTTCTCCGCAATGCTCTGCGCATTTGCAAATAATGACGAGCTTCGCGAAAGATTCAGGCTGCCGAAGCTGAAGTACAAGCCTGCTGCTGTTGCGCTTATGTGCGGTCTTTTTGATATGGATAAGGTTGTAACCACTCCCAACGTTATGGGACTTGTATCAAAAACCATGAGCATGGTGCTCGGCATCAACATCAAAAAAGACTATTCAAATACTGACGAATATGAGCATATAGACTTTATTTCTCCCATAAACTATGTTGATGAAAACTGGTGTCCCACCTTTATAACCTGGGCAGAGGAGGACATTCTTTGTATTGACCAGGGCAAGCCTATGGCTGATAAATTAGCCGAAAACGGCATAAAATATAAAAAGTTCGTTGTCGACGGAATTCTTAATAACCATTGCTATCACCTGAATATGGGCTTCAAGACAGCAAAGAGATGTATGAATAAATGTATTCACTTCCTCAACGAGGTGCTGGACGTAGAGGATAACACTGCAGACGAAATAGAAGAGGATGAAAAAGGCATAAAGGACGAAAAAAAGTGAAAAGAATAGTGACAATCCAGGATATTTCCTGTGTGGGGAAATGCTCTCTTACGGTGGCTCTTCCCGTAATTTCCGCCTGCGGAGTTGAAGCAGCTGTTATACCGACAGCAATGCTTTCGACACATACCGCCTTCAGAGATTTTACATTCTGCGACCTGACAGAGGAAATTACACCTGTTTCAGAGCACCTGAAAAAGGAAAATATCAGCTTCGACGCAATTTATACAGGCTATCTCGGTTCCTTCAGACAGCTCCGGCTGATGAATAAATTTTTCGATGACTTCGGCACGGATGACAACATTATTTTCATTGACCCCGTTATGGGTGACCGCGGCAGGCTGTATCCGGGCTTTACTCAGGAATTTGCAGATTCCATGGCAAGGCTCTGCGCAAGGGCTGACGTAATTGTCCCAAATCTCACGGAAGCCTGCTATATGCTTCACGAGGAATATATTGAAAGCGGCTACAGTGAAGAATATATAAAAAATATTCTCAGAAGGCTCGCTGACCTCGGATGCAAAAATGCGGTGCTTACGGGTGTTTCCTTTGAAGAGGGCAAGCTTGGTGTTATGGCTTACAACAAGGAAAGGGATGAGTTTTCAAGCTATTACACGGAGAAGGTAAACGAAAGCTTTCACGGCACGGGTGACGTTTTTTCAAGTGCCTGCATAGGTGCATTGATGCGCGGTCTTTCACTTGAAGCAGCCCTTAAAACAGCAGTAAACTATACACTTGAGTCCATAAGGGCTACAATGAAGGAAGAAAACCACAACTGGTACGGCGTCAATTTCGAGGAAGCCATCCCCTTCCTCATAGAAGAAATCAAAAACAACAAAAACTAAAACATTGTAAAACAATAAATTAACGGGCTGTAAAAAACGAAGGTTTTCTGCAGCCCGTTTTAAGAAAAAAAGCAGTTTAACGGCTTAATCATCAGCATACTCCCAATAATAGCCCCTGTAGGCATCACGATCCACAGGTATTTTCTCGGCAAGAGAAAGCTTATCTGCGTCGTAGCTGAACACACAGTATTCATAATGACCGGTTTTTACCACCTCAGGCTCATACAGCATACTGCTTTCAAAAAGCTCTGTGCCGCCGTCATACACATATTTTTCAGCAGGAATATTTATATATTTTCCGTCTTCGCTGTAAAAGCCTGCGACATCAATGGATTCATAGCCTCTCGGAAGCATAATTCTCTTTATCAGCTCAATGCCGTCTGTTGAGAAAACATAAAAATGCTTTCCGTTTTCAAGAGCAAAAAACTGTGTTTCATCAGGACGGATAGCACCCGAATAAAGGTAAGTAAAGCCGGAGATTCTTTTGATGGGCAAGCCTGTTTTTCTGTCGGAGGCAATAATGCTTCCGCCCGTGAATTTAACGGAAAAGTGCTCTGACTCAACAATATAGCTCCATGAAAAGCTTTTTTTGTCCATATGCCACACGATTAGCCCTCCTTATAAAACTGTCAAAGCCCGTTCCTTTGCGGAGCGGGCTTTTATATTTATATCACAGCCAATCCCTGCTGTCGGCAAGTCCGACGGCAACACGAAGAATTTCACGTGCGTCGCCTGCAGATATTGTACCGTCAGCCGCTACATCAGCCGCAGTATATACAGCCTTATCAGCAGAAAAATCCTCAAGCCCTACGGAAGCTCTGAGTACCATTCTGGCATCGCCTGCTTTTATCTTTCCGTCACAGTCAACGTCACCTAAAACGATAACCGTCAGCTGTATTGCCGGTTTTTCGGCTTTTATAACCATACCTGTTGCAATACCGGTTTTTCCCGTAACGGCTTTTCCCTCGGGAGTTAAAACTTCAACGGGAGCACTTGCATTTTTATGTATTCTGTCCGCACTTACACCCGAAGCCGCAAACAAGGTCCTGCCGTCAAGCTTTATGTATGCATTTTCCTTGATCAGGGGCTTGAATTCACCGATGGAAACGAACTTAAGACCCTGTTTTTCTGCCTGCTTCTGTGCTGCGGAGCCTGTATAGCCGTAAATTGTAAGCTTACTGCTTCCCGAGCCGCTCAGCGAGCAATCGCAGAATTCAGTATAAGGCGAAGCAACCGTTATCTTAACCAGCTTATTTGAGAGCTGTATAACGGTTTCCCCGACGTATCTGACAGATTCGGGAATATAAATCTCCTTCATATCATATGCACAGGCAAAAGCACGGTCTGCAATAAGAAGTGTGCCTTCCCTTACAACGCATTTTTCCGCAGTGCTGCTGATGAGATATTTTCCGAGATACACGCTTTTACGGGTATATTCCAAATCACAGTTTGAATACAAAAAGGCGTCTTCGTGAATCTTTGTAACACCGTCATGCAGATTTACCGTTTTGTATGACGTAGAACTAAATGCCCCTCTACATATCTCTGTTACTGAAAGAGGAAGCGTATACTCCGTAGAATTTCTGTCAAAGCTCTTTACAAGAACAGTTTTGCCCTTATTATAAAGCACATTGCCTTCCGACAAATAAGCCTTATTATCCTTATGTACGTTCAATTCCATGAGGTTGTCAAAACTGTATGGGATGATTTCTTCTACACCCTTGCCGATATTTATAATCTCAATTTCAGAGGCGAAGCTGTGAAGATCAAGCTTTTTCACCTTATCGGGAATGGTTATTTCCTTCATATCACGGCAGGAAATAAATGCCATAGAAGGAATTTCCTCCAGAGAATCGGGCAGAACAACAGAGCTTACGCTGAAGCAATCACTAAATGCCCCGGGAGCGATTTTTACGGTACCGTCCTTTACTATAACCTCTCCCACAGCTCCGATAGAAACCCTTACAAGAATGTCATTGACGTAAAGTGCACCGTTATCACTCAGCTGCTCTTCAAGATAAGCAGTTCCCTCAAAAGCATATTCCTCTATTGTTTTTACGCTTTCCGGCACCCTTATATCCTTAAGATTTGAACAATCACGGAATGCTTCGTATCTGATTACGCTGACTCCGTCAGGAATTGTCAGAGAAGAAAGACCTGTACAGGACCTGAATGCATAACTGCCGATTTCTTTTATTGTTGAAGGCAGATCAATATGCTCAATTTTCGGGCAGTCGCTGAACATACTGTCCGGGATTTTTTCCAGGCCTTCGGGAAGAACAACCTCAGTGACCTCACTGCCGAAGCCTCCGCAAATAAGCTTTGTACCCTTTTTTACAACAACTTTTCCCGATACATTCTGATCTATATACAAAAGAACGTGTCCGGCATACAGCATACCGTTTTCCCAGTTGGATTCCCGCTCAAAGAAGGAAGTTGCTTCAAATGCGAACGGCGAAACAGATTCTATTTTATCAGGCAGACTGATGCTCTTAAGCGGACAGCCGCAAAAGGCTCGGTAATCAATAGTTTTTAATGTTGAAGGAAACTTAATTTCAGTCAGATTATAACAACTCATAAATGCCTCATATCCGATTGTTTCCAGCCCTTCGGGAAGCTTTACCGTTGTCAGCTTCCGGCATTCCTCAAAGGTGCCGGATTCAATTACGGTAACATTACGGGGAATAGTAATACTTTCCAGAGATCTGCAGTTAAGAAACGCACCTGCACCGATAAGTTTAATAGTGTCCGGCAGCTTTATTGATGTCATTTTTTCCTGTGCGGCAAAAAGATGCTCACTGAGCGACACAACATCCCTGCCGCCGAGCTTATCGGGAATTACCACATGTCCCTTGAGCTCACCCTCAATTCTGACAATAGTAGCACCGATATCAGACAGCCTGTAGGTATAAATCCCTTCTGTCTTTTCCTCACTGTGATACGAATTCAGCTCGGTGCAGACGGAAGCCCCCGCAAAAGCAGAAAGGCTGAATATTATAACCGCAGCCATAATAACGGCGCAAATCCTCTTAAACGTCTTATTCATATAAGCATACCTCCTGTTTTGTATGGTAAAGCCTTCTGCAAACAGTAAAGAGAAAGCTTTTCCCTTGACGTAATTATTATATCATTTTCAGTTATTTGTGTCAACAAACCGCGACAAATGGTGAAAAAAGGAAGATATCTGAAAAAAATACCGGACGCCGACTGTTGATAAGGAAGTATTTGTTTCCCGAACAAAATTCCCCGTATTTTTGCGGGAATGCCTCGTAAGGCGCCAGCCTTACTGCATTTTTGGCTTCAATACAAGAAATATTCAGTTCTTACGAAACTGCGAAGCACTTTAACAAGCGAAAAAAATGTGCAAGAAAAGGCAAAAGCCGCCGATAATGCTGACGCATATCGGCGGTTTTTAACGCATTATTGTGCAATTTTTTCACTTGCTAAAGAAAAACTTCCTTACCAACAGGCGACGTACACACCCGGGAAAAAACTGCATTTATTCGTCGTCGTCTTCCATTACGGACTCTGCGATAACCTTTGCTGCAACGTCCTGAGGAGCTCTTTCATATCTTGCAAATTCAAGTGAGAAGTAGCCTCTGCCTGCTGTTACGGAACGAAGAGTTGTTGCAAAGTCACCCATTTCAGCCATGGGAACCTCTGCCTCAAGAAGCTGCATTTTTGCTTCCTCTGCGGGTCCCATACCGAGAACACGGCCGCGGCGCTTTGTAACGTCACCCATGATATCACCAAGGTTATCATCGGGAACGTAAGCGTTGAGTGTGCCGATAGGCTCAAGAATTGCGGGGCCTGCTGTGTCCTTAAGCTGCTTGAAAGCAAGTGAAGCGGCTGTCTTGAAAGCCATTTCGGAGGAGTCAACGGGATGATATGAGCCATCATAAAGAGTTGCCTTGATGTTAACTACGGGATAGCCTGCAACGATACCGCGCTTAACGCTTTCGCGAAGACCCTTTTCAACTGCGGGGAAGAAGTTCTTGGGAACTGAGCCGCCGACAACCTCTTCGCCGAATACAAGGTCAGGCTCATCACAGGGCTCGAAACGGATCCAAACGTCACCGAACTGACCGTGACCGCCGGACTGCTTCTTGTGTCTGCCGTGGATTTCAACTCTCTTGGAGATTGTTTCTCTGTAAGCAACTCTGGGAATCTGGAGATCAACCTCAACACCGAACTTGGTCTTGAGCTTTGTTACGATAAGGTCAAGATGCTGCTCACCAAGACCGGAGAGAATCTGCTCTCTTGTTTCGTCGTTTGTATAATACTTGATAGCAGGATCCTCGTGAGAAAGCTTCTTAAGGCCTGCTGCAACCTTTTCTTCCTCGCCCTTCTTCTTGACGATAACTGCCATTGAAAGACAGGGAGCGGGGAATACGGGAGCTGCAAGGGAGAGGGGCTGCTTTTCGGAGCAGATTGTGTCACCTGTCTTGATACCGTCAAGCTTTGTGATAACAGCGATATCACCTGCTGCGATAACTGCAGTATCCTCTGTCTTGCCGCCCTTGGGGATAACAAGCTTACCCATTCTCTGGTTAGCTGCTGTTCTGGGAGTATAGCAGGGAGTATTTCCGTCAATCTTGCCTGATACTACCTTAACGTAGGTCATCTTACCTACGAAGGGGTCGGCAACTGTCTTGAAGCACATTGCTGCAAGAGGTCCGTTTTCGTCACATTCAAGCTCAATTTCGTTTCCGTCAGCATCTGTAGCAGTTTCCTTAAACTGTACGGGTGAGGGAGCCATCTTTGTGATACCGTTAAGAACAAGGTCTACAGCCTCAAGAGTGTAAGCTGAGCAAGCGTACATAGGCATTACCGTACCGTCAAGAACACCCTTGGAAAGACCCATAACGATTTCGTCGTGTGTGAATTCTTCACCGTCAAAGAACTTCATCATAAGCTCATCATCTGCAGTAGCAACTGACTCTGTGAAGGCTGCGTGAAGCTGTTCGATTCTTTCTGTAGAGGGCATGGGAACTTCCGTTGCCTTGCCGTCCTTATATGCGAAAGCCTTATTCTGAAGGAAGTTAACATAGCTGACAACCTTGTCACCTTCAACATAAGGAACAACAACGGGACAAACCTGAGTGCCGAAAGCCTCCTGGAATGCATCAACAGTCTTGTAGAAGTTAGCATTTTCTGCATCACAGCCCGTAACGATTATATACTTGGACATATTTCTTGAGCATGCAGCCTTGTAAGCCTTTTCAGCACCTACGCCAACGCCTGAGCCTGACTTTGTTACGATAAGAACTGTTTCTGCAGCTCTGATACCTTCGGAAACACCCGTTGCGAAGTCAAAAAGACCGGGAGTGTCAATTATATTTATTTTTCTGTCACGCCACTCAAGAGGGCATACAGCTGATGCAACTGAATTATGACGGCGCTTTTCTTCAGCGTCGAAGTCCATTACGGTATTGCCGTCACTGACCTTACCGAAACGGTCGGATGCTCCTGCGATGTAGAGCATAGCCTCTGCGAGAGTGGTCTTACCTCTGCCGCCGTGACCGGCGATGCAGACGTTTCTGATGTCTTTAGCGTTATACTGTTTCAAAATGGTTACCTCCTAAAAATGTGAGGAATATGGTGAAAAACAACAAATTCCCAAAAGAGTACAAAGAAAATTATAGCACAAAGGTCCAATCATTGCAATAAGCTTTTTGACTTTTTCAACAGAATTTTTCAACAAATATTATGATAATTTGTTTGACATTATGCCTATATTAATGTTATAATTCTTTCACATTACAATATTTTGCACAAAAGAGGAGAAAATTTATGGGCAGAAAAGACAACCCCGGAAAAATCCGAAAAACTCTGTCTGCTGCAGGAAACGGGCTTAAAAATGCCGCCGGAATCGAAGGCAATTTCGGCACGTACATAAAGCCTATGGCAGGCTACACCTGTGCCAACATCACCCTTGGCGGTGCAGGCTATCCCATCAACCTTTACCATCAGCAATTTCTTAGCTTCGTTGAGCAGATGCCCACGGACGTAACAGGCAGAATCAGCATGATAAACGGTCTTATTGACGCCGTTTCCGATGTTTTTATGGGCATCATCACCGACCGTACCCGTTCAAAATACGGTAAGCACAGACCGTGGGTGCTTGCAGGTGCTATCCCCTTCTTCTTCGCATACATTATGAAGTGGTGCTCCTTCGGTATCTCGTCAATGGGTAATATGACATTCAACTCTGTATATTACCTTATAACAGCCTTTATTTACTCAACCTCATACACGATGATGAGCGTTCCCCACGTTGCAATGCTCCCCACAATTGAGCCTGATTATTTCAGACGCACACAGTACAAAATGGTTGAATACATGTTCAACAGCGTCGGTCAGGTTTCATCCTTCCTGTTTATGGGTATGATGCTGGGCGGGCTTAATATGGATAATCCGTCGCCCGAGCACAGAGGCACGTATCTGCTTTGCGGTATCGTGCTTGCAGTATGGTTTGTATGGTCCCCCGTACTTTCCTTCTTTACCTGCCCCGAGCCCTCGTCGCTTTCATTAAGAAACGAGCCCGTAAACTGGAAATATCTTTTCAATGAATACCTGCTTGTTGCAAAGAACCGCTCCTTCAGACAGTATTTCCTTATCTGTCTTTTCAACTCCTTCCGTTCAAGCTTCTATTCATACTCCGACCAGTATTTCATTGTAAGCATTGCAGACCAGTACAAGCACTTCAATGTTCTTAACACGGTTGCAGGCACGGCAGAATTTATGGGCTCCCCCGTTATTTACTTCCTTAACCGCTATTTCGACAAGAGAACCTCGGGACTTATGCTCACTCCCGTTATGATAGCAGGTCTTGCAATCAACCTCTTCGTTTCACACAAAACTCACGCTGCATTCCTTTATATTGCGGCAATTCTCTACAATTTCGGCTTCTCAGGCCCCGGCTTTGCAATTGATACAATCCAGCCCGACATCACCGATGTTGATGAGCTTATTACAGGAAGAAGAAGAGAGGGTGTTATTGCTACCTTCCGCTCCTTCACCTCAAAAACAATCAATTCCTTTATGACAGGCATTCTCGGCTACTCTCTTAAGTTCTTCGGCTACGACGTAACGAAGAAGGAGCCTGTGTATCAGACGGCAAAAACAGTTTTCGGTCTTCGTCTTAACTTCTCCGTAATGCCCATTATTTTCGGTATTCTTACTCTTATTCTCATAAAGAGCTTCTCTATGACGAAGAATGACCACAAGGAAATTCAAAGAGTTATCAAGGAAAAGCACGAAAACGGCACCGTTACCATTTCCGACGAGCAGAAAAAGCGTCTTGAACGAATCGCAGGTCAGAAATGGGAAAATATGTGGATAGGACAGTATGCTCCCGTAAAATCAGCTCCCGAGGTTGATTTTTATTATGACAGATAACAAGAAATAAAAAAGCTCCCGGAAAGGATTTACCTTTCCGGGAAATTTTATTTATTCAGAGTTTTTGCGGAAATTTCAATTATGCAAAAAGATTCTTGAACCATTCGATTATTCTGTTGAAGAAATCAATAATCTTCCGGAAGAAGCTCTTTTCGGGCTGCTCGAGCTCAGCATCACATACATCGCATACATAATTTCCGTCTGCATCTGCGTGTCCCTTTGCAGGAATGCTCTTTTCTTCATAAGCACCGCAGGAGCAGGCACGCTTCTGAAGTCCCTCTTCAACACATGTTGCTTCATTTACTGTAGTCCATTTGCCGAAGCTGTGATCATTCTTGGGAAGAGTTTCAACCTTTTCATAGTCACATCTTGAGCATGTTGTTGTCTTTGTGCCTGTCTTTGTGCAGGTTGCTTCAACTTCATCAACTATTTCATCGTGACCGAGAGCTTCTTCTTCACCGCCGCCGGATACTACATAACCGCAATCTGCGCATGCGTATGCATCCTTCACGCCCGCTTCAGTACATGTTGCAGGAGTACCGGGTACAAGAACAGTTTCAAGGTCAGCTGCTGTATGGTCCTTATCACACTTTGCAAAGAAGGGAAGAATACCTGCTTCTCTTACAAGGCGGAGTGCTGCAGGAACAAGCTCAGCCTTTCTGCTGTTGATGCTCTTCATATTGTTTGAAGCGATAACAACATCGTTGTCACCTGAAGTGAAGTCTTCCTTAACTGTAACGGTTGCTTCATAGTCTTCTGCATTTACCGTATCGGGGAATATTGAATCAACGATATGCTCGGATGCATTGATGAGAGCCTTTGTTACGGGAACGCCTGCTGCAACATCTTCTGTCTTTTCAGCTGTTTCGAAGAGTCTAAGGAAGCCCTCAAGGTCGCCTGAAAGTGCATCCTCAAAAATATAGTCATTAAGAACAAGGTCAATATCGAATGCGAAATTATCACTCTTGCAGTTGGATGCAAGGGAGCCGAGAGGAAGCATTGCATTTGCTACTGCAGAAATCTTATCAAATGTATCTGTATAATCGTTATCACAAGCGATTATGATACCGTCTGCAAGCTCATATACACGGGATACCATTGCGGCAAGTGATTCTTGCCATGTTGCTCCCTTATTCACACCAAAGGAGAATTTAACCTCGGGAAGCTCAAATTCAAGCTTTGCAAGAAGGCCGTTTGCGGTATCGTTAAGGAAATCGTCAACACCCCATGTTACAGCATCAAAAGCGGTATCAACAAGCTTTGTCATAATGATGTCTTCAGCTTCACCGTCAGCAACAGCCTTTGCATCAGTCTTTCCGGGAACTTGAAGTGCACAGCCGAGCTTTTCATTGAGAACAGGAATGCATTCACCGAGAGCATAATCAGTAACTGCTACTGCCATAGCATCAAGATTTTTAAGTCCGTCAACTGCAGTATGAACAGCTGCTATTATTTCATTCTTTCCGTCATCAATCACATCAAGAACAAGATTGATTGCGGAAACATAAAGAGCCTCAACAGATGAGAAATCAATTTCATAAAGAATACCGAGATCAATACCGCTGAGAAGAGAATCCATATCAACACCGATGTTCTTAAGCATATCCTGAAGACCGGCATCATTCATAACCTCTTCGGCAGCTGCCATCATTTCGTTCACGGTATCGCAGATTTTCTGCATATTGTCTGTAAGATATTCATTTCCGCCTTCTGTGAGAGCAAGCTTTTCTTCACCTGCATCGGAAAGAAGCATATCCGTAAGATCAACAAGAATTCTGTTTACCTGACCTACTGCACCGTTATATGCATCATAATTGCCTGCAATATCAAGAAGACCTGCATCAATAACGAAATCGGTATCAAGGAAATCGGGAAGCTGTGCTGCAATTTCAATTCCTTCAAAGCCGCTGAGGTTATCGAGAACGATTGTTGCAACGGGATTCTGAATAAAGGAGGAAACATTGAAATTATCGAGAGGCATTGTCATACCCTTGTCTGTTTTTGCTTCAATGGAAGCTGCAGCAGCCGATGTTACCTGACAGATAAATTCATCCTCTGTTGCATAGCCGTTGTAAGAAAGGTCAATTGAAATATCCTTTACGTTAACTTCAGTAACCTTGCCGACCAAAGGAAGCTCCGTGCCTATCATTGTCTGTGCGTAGGTATTTGCTGCTTCAAGGGCCTTCTCCTCTGCAAGCTGAGCTATCTGATTGAATGTAATAACCTGAGAAAGAAGATTCTTTTCACCCATATCAACCTTTACTGCAAAAAGGTCCTTCATTGCCTTTGCGTTTTCAGCAGTCATAAGAGCTGTGATTGCTTCGGGTATAGCTTCAGCTGTTACTGTAGCAGTCATACCCTCGGGCATTTCACCGAGCTGTGCGTTAATCTCATCTGCATAAGCAGAGTAGATTGTCATTGTATAATCAAGGTTAGGATTATAATTCTGAACAAGAGCACAGTCATAACCGTTAATCTTAAGCTCTTCACCGCCTGTGTAAACACCGACAACGGGAGGCTCAAAGTTTACTTCGAGAGTATTCTTCCATGTAAGAGCTTTTGCAGAAGCTTCACCGTTTGCTACGGTGATCTGATAGTAATTGTCGCCATCCTTGAAGTTTACGGTTCCGCCGGAAATTGTTTCAAGAAGAGCGAGGTCCTTATAAGTATCTGCGAAAGCTGCAGGAACAGCTGTCTCTGCGCCGACTTCAGCTGTATAACCGAGCATTGCCTTGAGCATTGTTCTTACAACTGTATCAAGAATATAATTGTAATAAGTATCAAGCTTTACCTGGTTGTCACTCTGTACAAGACCTACAAAATTTTCAACGAGAGTATAGATATCTGTTGTTCTGAGGTCATAAGCCTTAAGAGCTGCAATTCCGTCTTCTGAAAGCACGCCTGCTTCCTCACAAAGACCGGAGAACCAGTTGAGAATACCGTTTGAAATTGTTTCGTCAAAGGTTTCTGCTCTTTCACCGTTTTCATCTGTAGGAATGGTGTAGTTCATTTCCTTTGCAATTTCAGCGATAAACTTTTCCTGAATATCATTGCCGATGAGATAATCGTTATAGAAATCAACAATCTTCTTATTCTCTTCAACTGTTGTGTCAAGAGAAAGGATATATTCGCCTACCTTGCCGTAATCGAACACCTTACCCTCTTCCCAATGAAATACCTTACCGAAAACGTCGGAATTGTCAGCCATAAACTGAATCACGCCGTAAATGAATTCCATATCGCCGTTTTCACGGGAAAGAGTTTTGAGATTTGTTACATCGAGGTTTGCAAAATCTCCCTCAAGATAAGCGAGATAATCTGCATAAGCTACGATATCGTCAACACCTTTTATTTCGGGAATGTCAACCGCAACTGTTGTACCCATAACATCAACTTCAAAGCTTTCAAAGTCTTCTGTTACGGCGGCAATCTGTCTGTCTACCCAATCGAGAACAACAGAAGCTATCTGCTCTTCCTTGAGAGAAGCAATATAAGCCTTGTCATCAGATGCAACCGAAGCTCTGTCATAAGCTGCTTCCTGCGCAAAAGCAGAGAAAGGAACAAGACAAAGAATCATAATTGCCGAAAGGATAATTGCCAACGTTTTTTTCATTTGAGTTTCCTCCTTTTAGTTTCAGCCGAAGCTGTTTTGTCTGCAAAAATTTTTTGAACAAAAGCTACAACTTATGTTTATTCAACAATTTTTAACAGACTGTTCACAATTATTCTATTCAAAATATCCTGTCCCTACAAGAAACAAAGTCTGCAAAATGTCAATTAATTGACACTTTGCAGACTTTAGTCCCATTATTTCAATTGATATTCCGGCAGGAGCTTGTTCCATATCATAAACACATAATGCATATCCCTGCACATTTTTTTGCTGTCATAATCGGCAATGCTGTCCATTATGCTGGCTGAAAAGGCTCTTATAAAAAAGTTAAGATTGCTGTTGTTTTTACATTCCTCAACGGAAACGGAAAAGCGTTCGGTAACAAACTCATAATACATTCCGGATAAGGTTTCAAAGGAGCTGTACCCAGGAAAATATATTTCCTGACGGACATACTGCCGGAAAAGCTCCCTGTCAGTTTCGTCTATCAAAAGATTTCGCTTCTTGCAGGTATATTCAATCATTCCGGGGCCCTGTGACAGCCAATGAATCATCTGTTTTGAGATTTTTCTTATAAGATATTGACTGCACTGATAGCTGAAATCCTCCATACTGTCAAAATGCAGATAAAAAGCAGCTCTGGACATTTCGGCAGTATCAGTAAGCTTTTTTACGGAAACAGATTTATAGCTTTCCGATGACAGCAAAGAGGTATATGCCTTCATAAGTCTTCTGTGAGCTCTGAGACCGTCATCAAACTTATACTCCATAACTGACACTCCTTAATGCAGAATTGCCTATATCAAAGCTTCGGAGCAGATTGACAAGCTTCATATTGAAAGTACCCTTATCCTTATACTCATCAAGTGAGCTGTATAACAGTCCGTTCATAACAAATTTTGTGTAATAGTCAGCCTGTGCGACGTCAAGAGATGTATTCTCCGCAAAGCTTCTTACAACCTCACGGAATCTTTCCACAACCATATGAAAGGTTTTCATATCTCTTGTTCTGAAGAGATAATCAACTATTACTTTGTCAGATTTTTCAAGTCCGAAAAGACTTATTGCTGTACCGAATGCTATTATATCCTCACAGCCGTTATATTCGCTGACTGCATCAGAAAACACAAGCTTGAGCATCACATTAAGCACTCTGTTGGCAAAGCCGTCTGTCAGATTATCAAAAATCTCATATATATCTCGATAGTGTCTGTAAAAGGTGCTTTTTCCGATACCTGCTGTTTTTGTAATATCCGAAACAGCAATTTCATCAAGATTCTTTTCTTCTATAAGCTGAATAAACGCATCTTCAATTTTTTTCTTCGTATTATTGGTACCTTGCTTATCCGTAAAGTGTCACTCCCCGTCTGTGTATCAAAACAAATCATATTACAGCCGATTTATCAACAGAGGATAACGGGGATGTAAAAAACTACAGCCTTTACATCCCCTCTGTTTTATTTGAATAAGTTTATAAAGAAATCTCTTATCATATTAAAGAAATCCTTGATTGCCTGAATGAATTTCTGGAAGCCCGAAAGAATCTGCACTTCCTTCCACTGAGCATAGAAGGTAACCGTTTTGCTCTCAAGAATAACCGTTGCACCGGCATCGTATATCTCACCGGAGCCGTCGGGAGTTGTGCTCCAGCCGGCAAAAACCATAGGAAGATTGGTGTAATCGGGTTCGGGAAGCGTGTACCTGTCCCCTACCATTACGGCCTTACGGTTGAACATATTGCCTGTGCCGCCGTTTCCGTCAAAGAGAACTCTGACCGCATTTGCCGAGAAGCCCTTGTCAAGGAATGCCTTTCTGTCCTTCATGAACTTAATAAGAACACCGTCAACCTGATTCATATACTGAGTTCCGGCTTCTGCCGTATCGGTTGTTTTATAGGTATTCCAGCGCATTGCATTCATAACTGCAGAAGAGGAAATTTCCTCAGCACTTGCCTTTACGCCTGCAAAATAGGAACTGTTAAGCATAGGCGAGAACTTGCCGTTCCATTCATCAGCAGCAAGTGCATAAAAATCATCCTGCTTGAAAAGTGCCGAAAGAATCGTGGGAAGGAATTTTGCATCGTTGCCTGTCTTGTAGTATAAACCTGATGCCCACCATTCGGCAGCCACGGATATGTTTGAATCATAAGCACCGTAGCTGTTGCCGAGTGCATAGTCAAAGTCCCATGCAGGTGCGGCAGTGAAAACATCACTGTCCTTGTCCTTATAAATATAGAAGCTGGTGGTACCTGCATCAAGATTCTTTACATATTCCTGGAAAACGTACATTGTCACAAAGGATTCAACATCAATATACTCGGTATAATGCTTACCCTTTGAATTATATCCGTCGGGTGAGAATACCGCATCCTCAAAATCCTGATAGAATGCGCTGATATACTTTACCTGAGCTTCACTTGCATATTCGGGAGCCTTTACAACAATGGTCTGATTACGATTTGTTATAAAACCGCTTGCTTCCTCAACGTAACGATTGGGAAGCTCAAATTCAAGAAGATAGCCGCCCGTTATATTTTCGGGATTATTGGGAATCTTCGCCCATTTCTGAGTGCCTGCCTTAAGCTTCTTGTAATCGCTTTCCTGAGCACCGCCGAGAGCATACTCGTCAAGGTCCTTATCGTTTATGTCCTCCGTGTCGCCCTCAAGGTCATTTATATTCACACGGGTCTTGCCTACCTCAACGCTTTCGCAAAGAAGATAGTTACCGTAATAATCACCGTCAATAAAAAGATCAACGGATACGCCCTTCGACACGAAATCTATACCTGCCTTATCGGCAATATCAAAGGCTACTATATTTCTTATATCCGTCTTATCTGTATAGTTTGCAAGAAGCGACCACTTTTTAGCCTTACCCATACCGAACAGATCGATCTTTTCCTCAAACTTTATATTATAGGGCTTTTTTTTGAGTGCCCAGGTGGAATTGCCTCTGCCCTTGATGTATTCAAGCTCTTCATCAGCTATCACGGACTCACCGTCAGAGATGATTGTTATTGCTGCCGGCTCTTTATGGGATTTATCTGCATGCACTGCATCCATTGAGCCTGATTCCGTGGTTACGTGAAGAGAAGGAATATTTTCAGACTTAAGCACACAAACCTTATATTCCGCACCGTCGCAGGCAAATGTATAGACCTTATTTGCATCAAGTTTAACCTCGGCACCGTTTTCAACCGCTGAGCCGTCAAGAATTACGTCGGCGGAGGCTGTAAATTCAAGCTTCAGCGCATCTGTATCTGCATCAGCAGGAAGGAAAATATAATACTGTCCCTCTCCCTGCCACCAATTTACACTTACATTCTCTGAAGCTGCATCGAACGACACGGAAAGTGCACTGATGCCCGTTTCGTCAGCAGAAGCTGTAAAAACGAAAAGCATTGAAAGAACTGCAGCGGCAAAAACGACCGCAAGCTTTTTCAGATTTTTCATAAGAATTCTCCTTCAAGGTAAATTTTATACAAAAACATATTATCACAAAAAAGGAAAATAATCAAGTAATTGTCAAAAACATATAAAATTTTTCAATCACACATTGACTTATGTGTGGAAAATTATGTATAATAAAAATAATCAAGAATGAAAGGACGTTATTTATGAAAATTGTTTTAAGAAAGTCTCTTGCAGTTGTTCTTTCCGTGCTGATGATTTTACTGACCTTTGTAATGTCAGTATCAGCAGCAACAGATTCTGCAATTGACCAGTCAAAGCTCGAAAGATACCACGTAACCTCTGAAAAGGTTTACTCTCTTGTCGGCGGTGTAACGGAAAGAGAAATCGTTCTCAACAATGCATCCGGCAGCTATCAGCAGTACATTTTCGTTTTAGAAATTGCACCCGACAGCTCAGCAACGGTTGTTACCGGCTACAATGACGGCGATGCGGACGAATGGGCAATGAACACAGTAAGAGATCAGGCTCACGCACTTGAAGACACCCGTGATATTGAGATTGTAGCTTCTGTAAATGCAAGCTTCTACAACACAGGCTCAGGTCAGCCTACAGGTCTTTTTATAATGGAGGGTCAGACCTATACCGATGCATCAACCCGCCCCTATTTCTTCGGTGTAACTAAAAACGGTGACTATGTTATCAGAGCCGCAGGCGGTAAAAAGGATGACCTTGTAAGTGCAGTCGGCGGTAACCATTTGCTTGTGTCAAACGGCAACTGGATTAAAGTTGAAGAGGGAAAGCTTGCTCCCCGTACAGCAATAGGACTCCGTGATGACGGTACTCTTGTTATCTGCGTAAACGACGGCAGACAGGATCCCTATTCATACGGCTTCGACATTTATGAAATGGCAAATGTTATGTATGCACTCGGCTGTAAAACAGCTATGAACCTTGACGGCGGTGCATCCTCCACCTTCCTTACACAGCGTGAAGGCACAGAGGATATTGAACTGAGAAATCAGCCCAGCAACGGCTACGAGAGAAAGGTTGCCGTAACTCTTCACGTTATAACAAACGCTGAAAAAATCGGCGAATTTGACCACATTACCTTCAACGAACCCGTTTTCTACAGCAATGTTAAAAAGTCAATGAATATTGATGTATATGCAGTTGACAAAAACGGCTATAAAACAGACTTCCCCGAGGGCGGATATCTTGAAATCGCTGATGAGTCTCTGGGAACAATCAACGGAACAAAATTCACATCAAAGGATAAGACCGGTACAACAACCGTAAGCTACATCCTTAACGGTGAGGTTCTTGCAAGTGCAGAAATTGAGGTTTACAGAGAAAATGCCATCACATCATTCTTTAACGAGATAAAGGATTTCTTCAACAGAATAAGACACCTCTTTGAAAGACTTATTGAGGAGCTCGGAGAAAGACTTTTCGGCATCTGAGAAAACTTAACAAGCAGACCGGTTGAGCAATCAATCGGTCTTTTTTTTATCGTTCCGCGGACAGAAAAACAAGAAAAAAATCCTTTCTTATATTGCAAAAATATACAGTCGGGTATATAATCTGTTTACAAATCTAATCTAGGAGCTGATATTATGATAAAAATCGGTATTGTCGGTACCAGAGGACTTTCAACCCTTAAAGGTCTTCAGGCTATTGATGATGTGCAGATCACCGCAATGTGCGACCTTAATGAGGATAACCTCAAGAAAGCTGTCGACAGAATCGGAGACGGTGACATAAAGACATTCCGCATATATGAAGATATGCTTGAAAGCGACATTGATGCGGTTATTATTTCAACACCCATGCAGTGCCACGTGCCTCAGGCAATTACTGCAATGGAGGCAGGCAAGCACGTTATGAGTGAGGTTACTGCCGGTGTTTCTATGGACGAGCTTTTCTGGCTCTGCGAAACAGTTGAAAAGTACAATAAGATTTATATGTACGCAGAAAACTATATTTACACCCCCACCGTTCAGCTTGTAAAGGAAATGGTTAAGCAGGGAATGTTCGGAAAGCCCTACTATGCAGAGGGAATGTACCTTCACAACATAGGCGATTTACTTACCTACCCCGACGGAAAAACCTCATGGAGAAGCTTCTGGCAGTGCGGAACAAGAGGCAATTTCTATCCCACTCACAGTATAGGCCCCGTTATGCAGTGGTTCCCTGATGAAAGAATCACGGAAATCTCCTGCTTCTCCGCAGGTCCCCGCCACAGCTACGGTGTAAAGCAGGACAGCGGCACTACCACAATGTGCCGTACAGATAAGGGCAGCCTTCTTGAAATAAGAACAGACTGTATGTCACCCCGTCCCCATTGTATGGATAACTATCTCCTTCAGGGTACAGAGGGTATTTTCCAGTCCGCACAGTACGGCAAGGGCAATTTAGCCGGTGACGTCGACAGAGTATCCCTTTCAAGCAACAGAAACGAAAAGGGCGAAATGGATTGGGAGGACATTGACAAGTACAAGGATTTACTCCCCGACAAATACAGAAATGCAACACCCGAGCAGATTGCTGCAGGTCACGGCGGCGGCGACTTCTTTATCGTTGAGGACTTCATAGATGCTGTCAGAACAAACACACAGCCCGAGCTTGACGTTTACAAGGCCTGTGAATGGACGGCCGTAGGTCTTCTTTCAAATCTTTCCGTTACAAACGGCGGCAGAACTATGGAAATCCCCAATTTCAGAAAGAATATGCCCCTCGACGAAAAGAAAATAAAGCTGTAAGATTATGAGATACATTGTTGACCACGATTTTCATATTCATTCAACTGTTTCACGCTGCTGTAAGGATCCTTTGCAGAATCCCGAGAGAATTCTTGAGTATGCAAAGGAAAATAATTTCAGGAAAATATGCCTTACCAATCACTTCTGGGATGAAAAGACAGAAAGTGAAGCCGAATGGATTGAGGAGCACGGCTATAAATATCTTACTTCCGTTCTCCCCTTGCCCGAAGCCGACGGAATCGACTTCCTGTTCGGTGCAGAGCTTGACATGGACTATAACGGTATTCTCGGAATCAGCAGCGAAACTCTTGACGAGCTCGATTTTGTGACAATTGCAACAACTCATATGCACCTTGCAGGCAACACAGTAAGGGAAAAGCTCACAAACCCCGGAGAAGCGGCAGAAATATGGCTTTCAAAAATAAAAAACCTGCTTTCCATGCCGCTGCCCTTTCACAAGACGGGCATTGCCCATATGACAACGGGACACATAATGAAGGAAAGAACCCCCGAGGTTATAAGTCTTCTGAAAAACGAAGATTTATACGAGGTATTTTCAGATTGCGCCGCAAAGGGCATAGGAATTGAGCTTAACACAAAAACAATATTCAACTCCGAAGAGGAAAAAGAAATTCTTATGCGTCCGTATTACATCGCAAAGGACTGCGGCTGTAAATTCTATCTGGGAAGTGACTCTCATAAAACAGATGCCTTATCCCATGCAAAAGAAAACTTCGAAAGAATCATTACGATTCTTGATCTGACGGAAGACGATAAGTTCCCATTAGCAAAATAAAAGCTGACCTTGAGCAAATTACTGCTCAAGGTCAATTTTTATTTATTGGAAAAATAGTTATTTATAAGATCGGGGGCAACAAGCAGCTCTCGTGCGGCTCCTCTCACAAAATCCTTGACGGAGCTTCTTGCACCGATTTTCCGAAGACCGGGAAGTCCGTTTATCCTTGCAATAAGCCCTGCTCTGAAAAGATGGTAATCACTTGAGAGAAAGCCCGTATTCAGCTCGAAATATTCCTTTCCGGAATGCTTTTCAACAATAGCTTTTCCGAATTTGAAATTTTCGTTGGTGGTTGTGGATTTATCCTCAAGAAGAATTCTGTCCTCACTTATACCCATTACAACAAGATGCTCCTTAATTATCTGAGCTTCACTCTTTTTCTGTCCCTCACGGAAGCAGCCGCCGCAGGTCACGGCAATTGTTTTTTTGTGAGCCCTGAGATATTCCGCCGCCTTTTCTATTCTTTTCATAAGGTGCTCACTCGGCGTTTCGGCACCGACAATATGACCGCCGAGAACAAAAAGATAGTCAAGCTCTTCAGAGTAATCCTTCTTCGCTTCGCTGATAATTTTTGCAAGGAATACGTTTTCCGTTATAACAATGCCCGACACCACGGCACCGAGCGCCGTTAAAGCCGCAGCTGATGATTTTTTCATTTTGCCGACCTCCGAAATTTTCACTGTCTTTATTTTACTTTATAATCATATTCTTGTCAAATCATTACTTTTGAAGCAGCAAGAAACCTCTCTTGCCGAAACTGACAAAAGAGGCTTCCCGCATATTTAATACAAGACTCTGTTTTTTGTAATTTCTTCATTCCGAGGGGTTTTTATTTATACCCTTAAAAAAACCGAATCAGACTGATTTTAATAATGAGCCGCTCCGCACTCGCAGTAGGGTTTAATTCTGAAAATGCTTGTAAAAAACCGAACCATTTTCCAGATAATGTTCAAGAACCAATTGTCGCTGTGGCAGATGTGAGAACATTCCTCTTCATCCCCGGTGGTTTTTTTGCCGCAAAGGTCGCAGATTTCATCAGAGTTATCGTCAATATGATATTCTGCATCAAGCGGTAATTCTTTATGTCCGTAGACGAATTCTTTACATTCATTACAGTAAAGTCCGTCGGTGTATCCGTGCTCCGTGCAGTTTGGATATGTGCCTTCCACGAATTCAAGCTCATGCTCGATGCCCTCATCCGAGGTATGACTCAAACGGTTAAGAGTAACACTGAAAGCACTCTGCGGATACCAGTTAAACGTACTAAAATAATATGTTTCTCCTGCTTCAAAATAATAAACAAGGTCAAAATCCAGATCGTTTTCATCAATGCTGTCGGTAAGCCATTCACCCTCTGAATCATAAAGATTGCAATCGGGATCAGCATTTTCAGAAACAGATTTAAAGGATGCAAAACCGCTTATTTCGGGAATGTATCTGAACCAGAAAATTTCAAAAGCATCTTCATTTTCAATATCAAATTCATCACCGTCTTTAATGTCTGTGCCTAAAAAGACCTCTCCGCAAGGACAGTAACCGAGAAAACCAATTTCATCGTGAGTGCAGATTTTACCGCACACAAGGCAGCTGCCGTCCTCAAAATTATGACCGCATTCGCTGACAAGGTCGAAAGATGCACTTTCTCCGTTATAAACAAAAACATTCAGATAATATACTTTGCCTGCTTCAAACTCATATTCAAGTATGAAATCATAGCTTTCTTCGGTGTCATCTTTATAATCACCGAAAAGCTCTTCACCGTTTGAATCATATAGGTAAGCTGCGGTGTCGATGCCGTCGGATTCGGTTCTGAAAATGTATTTGCCTGATTTTTCGGGGATAAACTTAACAAAAACGCCGTCGGGGGATTCTGTTGTAATTGTCAGAGTATCGCCGTATTCTATTTCATAATCATAATCGGAGGCATTCTGAGGTTCATCAATAATACTGATTCTTCCGTCTCCGTCGGGATTTCCGTACTGTTCTTCGGTGATTATACCTTCAAGAGTTTCCGAAAAATATTTGATAATCATTTCGTAATCGCGAAGCAAACCATCATCCTGCACAACCTTTGCACCGTCAAGCATTGTAAGTCCGTCACCGCCCTGAGTGAGCACATACTGACTGCCTGCAAGTGTGTATGTTTTATTAAGGTCAACAGGCTCATCCCCCACATATGCATTCTGAACTCTGCGGGGCATTGTATCGTCAATATCGATAAAGTTACCGAGCTGATCACAGCTGACGGGAGATTCATTGTAGGTGTGTATTTCAAATGTTACACCCGAAACCTGGAAAAATCCGCCGAGAGCTTCGGGACAATTCCGTGCGCCGTGCTCAAGCACATCAATAAGCTGCTGACCGGTTACCTCGATAATGCACATATAGTTACCGAAAGGATTCATATCCATAAGCATTTTTCTTGAAACATCACCGATTTCGATTTCGCCTCTTACACCACCGCCATTGGCAACAGCAACGTCAGCTCCTGTTACGGCACGGTAAGCATCAGCTACAAAGTCACCTGCGTTGGTTTCTCTTTTGCGTACAGCCCAGCTGTTATCCTCATCATAAGTAACGAGCTTTACTTCGGATGTTCCGATTTTTTCAAGAAGCTGTGCAATTTCTTTATTGTAGCCGTCAACCTTTGCTTTAACGGTATTATAAGCTGCCTTTGCTTCTTCTGACATTGCTTCAACATCAACGCCGTCGGGATTTACAAGCTCAAAATCTGCAGTACCGCCACTTATTGTGAGCACACCGAAATTTGCAAGCTTTGTGCCCGTTGATGTGCGGATGACGTCTTCGCCGTTTACATTCAAATAAACTTCTTCCGCAACTGTTTCGTGTGAGTGAGCATCAATATAATAGTCAATACCGCTTGTGTTTGCGATGATATCAGAGGTTTTCCAGCCATCGGTTGTTTCAAGCTCGCCTGTGTGACCGACAGCAACAACAATATCTGCACCGTTTTCAATTGCGTCGTCAACGCTTTCCTGAACACTGTCATAAAGGTCTTCATTTGTCATACCGCCGGGGTATACAGGGAATCCGTAAATATAATTGCCACCTTCACCCATAAAGAATTCGGGGGTTGATTTGGTAATGGTTTCGGGAGTTGAAATACCCACAAAAGCAACCTGATATGCACCGAAGTCTTCTATTGCATAAGGAACCAAAACAGGACTTACTGACGTAAGATCATAAAAATTAGAGCTTATGTATTCATACTGAGCCTTGTTCTGAGCAAGATCAAGGAACTCGTTCATTCCGTAGTCGAATTCGTGATTGCCGGGCACAGCATAGTCATAGCCCACAGCGTTCATAATGTCAACAATTGCTGCTCCTTCAGTAAGCAAACCGATAATTTCGCCCTGAATAGCATCGCCTGCATCAACGAGAACAACTGAACTGCCTTCAGTTTCAAGCTGGGCCTTGTAAGCGGAAAGTACTGCATAATCATCAACAGCACAATGAATATCATTTGTGTAAAGGATAACAGTATCACCGTCTGCCGCTAAGGCAAAAGGAATTGTTGTCACAATCATTAAGATTGCAAGAATAATTGATAAAAGTTTTTTCATGTAGTTTTACTCCTTTCGGGGATTATTTATAAGTTTTTATATTGAGTTCATCAAAAACGCTTTGCACAGCCGCTTTCGCTACAGCTTCAAAGTCGATTTTTCCGATAAATTCGAGTGCCTCGGTGATTTTTTTATTATCTGCCTCATAAATACGCAGAAGCATTGTTACGAGTCTTTTTGCTTTTGCCTCTATAGTAAAATACATATCGCAGGAAATGGTCATATATGCTCTCATTATTCCCATTGAAGCAATTTCTGTCTCATAAAAATCCTTGATTTCAAATTCCGGGAACACTTCTCGGAATGATTCATACATTATATTGGTTCTGCGTTTTAGGACCTCTTCGCTGGTCTTCGGCATTGAATAGCCCGCAAGATAAAGGTTTCTCATATCCTCATTCATTTCTGCCATATACAGTTGCAAAACCTCATTGGCAATGAAGGTAAGCACCTTGTCGTCAGTCAGCTTTTTTGAAACGGCATCAGATGCCGCCGTGACACCGTCAAGAAATCTTGTCACAAGTAAGCCTAAAATTTCCTCTTTACTGCTGAATTCATAAAGAATCTTGCTTTTCGGAACCTCTGCCAGGTTTGCTATATCTGTAAAGGTGGTGCGCTCAAAGCCCTTCTGCAAAAAAAGTGCCGTTGAAGCCGTAAGGATTTTTCTGTGCAACTCAGCGGTTGCCTCTTCACTTCTTATATGCGACAAATTATCAACTCCGTCCGCAATTCACTTTTCAAAACAAAACGCAGTTTGTTTTCGTTGCTATATTAACACAACATATCAGTTCTGTCAATATGTTTTCCAAAAAAAGCCCGTACCGGCAAATTGCCGGAACGGACTTTTGGCTATCAGCTGAAAAAAAGATATTTTCGGCAGTTTTGTGTATAAATCAGAAGTCTGACAAAAAATGATATATCACCCGTTCTGCAAGTAACGGATATCATTGAAAAACAACAAAACGGAGCAGAATTGAAGTAAAAGTAAGCAAAAACAGTATTACCGATATTTTGTGCAAAGTAATGACAGATTATTGATAAAATCAGGTAAGTATGTTTGATCGATACTGTTTTCAAAGGATAACTCCTGAACAAATCCTCCGCGTCCGTTTGAACTTAACTTGCCTCTGATACCGATATGTCCGGATCGATCTGCACTAAATTCAATGAATTGCCGTTCACCGTATGGTTCTTGAATGATTGCTATGCCGTTTAATGTTGTGTAAAGAGAAGATAAGGCGTCAACAAAAGAGACAAACTCCTTTATATCTATATCCATATCTGTGTTGGCGCAAAAACCATCACTACTAACGGAAATGGTAAGAATTGTGTTGGATGAATATTTAATATCTGCTTCGAAAACTTTTAGCTGCAGGCAAACATCAAAGTTTGTACTTTCAATAGAATATTTCATTATTTATTATTCTCCTTCGCTGTGTTAATAGAAGCTATCAGAATACGGCGGATTGTTCCGCATTGATTGTAAAGTTCGACGGCAGTTTCTCTGCTCAAAATATCGGATTTAACAAACAATTCCAGCCAATACTCCGTTTCATAGCACTCTTTTAAGGCAATTTGTAATTTAGCAATAAAATCCGGTTTACCATGCGCATAATTCGCCTCATGAATGTTGGCACCGATTGAGGTAGAGCTGCGCTCCAATTGATTCACAAGGGAATAATGTCCCTTGATGGTTTCGCAGAGCTTATTTATCTTAATAGCAAAATCCATGGATAAATCGACAAGTTTATTTTCTTTCATAATACTCACCCCTGCAAATAATATATCATATTGAATGAAATATTGCTGCGCAATATGAAATAATCCTTCGGATTATGAAATATTTTACCTTAGCGGCAAAATGTGAAATGAAACAAATCCCTCATACGCCGCAGCGTATTTCATAGCGTCAGCTATTTCATAACGCAAGCGTTATTTCACAAATCCCGAAAGGGATTTATTTCATTGAAAAGACCCTACACTTGTCACAGACAAATATGGGGTCTTTTCTGGTGCGCCAGAGCATTCTATAATCGAACCATTTACCTCATCAAGAGTAACGGTAGTATTTGCTTCGTTGTAGTTAAAGGTCAGAACCAGCTTATCGTCATATACTTACACTGCATTCACAAAGCTGTCAATAAGTCTCTGCTTGTGTTCTTTTTTCGTTGTATCTAAGCTGCGGAATCTCTGCAGCCAGAAGATCAGTCCCTCTTTGGTAAGAGGAGGGCGTTTCAGTTCTTCTTTAATAATCTTTAATTCCAATTCTTCCTTGGTGGTCTCAAGTTCAATCATACGCTGTTTGGTAGTAGTTGTAATGATTCCTTGTTCGATAGCGTTCATCAGATTTGCTATTGCTCTTTCAATTTCGCTCAAGTGCTGTTTCAGAAGGATAATAGATGTGTTTTCAGTGCTGGCTACACGGAGTACGATGTTGTCGATATCCTCAATCACATCATCCTGTAACAGCATCTCCTTGGTGTAGCGAACAACAATATCTTCGATCCACTCTTTCTTGACAGTCTTTTTATCGCAGGAGTGCTTGTACTTAGCGTTGTTGCACTTATAGTAGCGGTGCACCGTACCGTTCCTGCCCGTACCACTTTCTCCTGTCATATAAACACCGCATTTGCCACAAAACAGCTTGGTGGTCAGCAGGTAGTCGTCCTCGGCCTTGTGCCTTGCGGCGGCTTTTTTATTCTTCTGTAACTGCTCCTGCACCTTGTTGAACAAATCAGTTGGAACGATCTGCGGTATACCGTTTTCGTGAACAATCTCTTGAAACTTATATTCACCGATGTAACGCCTATTTTTTAGCATGGCCGTTACAATGTTGATGGATATTTTTGTGCCGAGAGAAGTTGTCAGACCCTTTGCGTTCAATAAGGTTACGATCTCTTTAATGGTTTTGCCTTTGTCGTATAACTTAAACGCTTCAAGTACCCAGGGAGCTTTTAACGGAACAACCTCAAATATCTGCTCCTTGTTAATGACATATCCAATAGGAACCGTACCACCATTGAATTTGCATTTCAAAGCATTCTCTGTCAACCCTCTTGTAACCTTTTCAGCAAGCTCAGCTGAGTAGTATTCCGCCATACCTTCCAGTACAGATTCAAGCAATATACCCTCCGAACCAGCAGATATATTTTCGGTAGCTGAGATCACTTTGACATCGTTCTTTTTCAATGCGTTTTTGTAACGTGCTGAGTCATAGCGGTTTCTTGCAAAACGGTCTAACTTCCAAACAATGATTACGTCAAACTTTTTCTTGGAACTGTCCTTAATCATTTTCTGGAATTGCGGTCGATTATCTGTTTTGGCAGATAACGCTCTGTCAATGTAGGTATCAATTACGGAGATACCTTGTCTTTCCGCAAATGCCATACACTCACGGAGCTGACCGTCAATACTTTCCTCACGCTGACTATCCGAGGAATATCTTGCGTAAATCACCGCCGTCATTTGCTGCTCACCTCCTGCCGATATTCAGTTTTCTTTTGTAACATAGTTTTATCACGCCCTTTCATTTGTTTTTGTCCTGTCTAACGCAGAATTCATATTGAAGTGCTTGCGTTGTTGCCTTTTTCTTTTGCCTGCCATAAACTCCACCTTTCTGTTTTTAAGAATGCGGAGTTAATATAAAAAACAAGGTTATATTTGGCAAGTAAAAAGCGAATCTTAATAAGAACACTCATATACGACATTTTTCATAACTTTTCCAAAAGCTCTTTATTTTTATTTGATGTTGTGGTATACTACTGTTGCGACACAGTTTAATATTCGTTCGGGTAGGCATACTTTTGGTAAAAACGTATGCCTTGATTGTCATATCCTACCCGGAATGAACTGTGTCGCAGCAGAAGTCAAGCATCGTTTTTCGGTGCGTGGCTTCGGTCACGCACTTTTTTGTTTTGAATAACCAATATGATGGAGAGTGTTACTATGAATGAAAAGAAAAGGAAATCGAAAGCGAAAACTATTGGGTTATTATGTATCCTAGTGGTTTTATTGGCTTGTGTAATTATTGGAATTATATATTTCTCTCAACGAAATGACGACAAGATTGATTACACAGAGGCTAAAACGGTTGTATCGGATTTTTTAGAGTCGTATAAATCCAAGCAACCTAACACTATAAAATATTTACAGTATTCTGTTAATGATAGTGGCATGAATTTCGAAGGCTTCCAAGGGTTACTAGCGGAGCAAATAGAATTCACTATTAAAGATGTGAAACAGAAGGAAAATCAAATCATAGTCGCTACAGAAATAACCAATGTTGATTTAAAAAAGGTTTTCAATGATGTCGTTAATCAGTTATCAACTAATGCTACGCAGGAAGAAATATTAGAAGCATTGGAACTGAAAATTACAGAAAGCAACTGTACACAAAAGACATTCGAATGTGAAATCATCTTGGTCGACAATGATGGGTATAAGATTATTATGACGGACACTCTGTCGAACGCCTTGTTAGGTGGTTATAATGAATATCTCGCTGAGCTAACAGCAAGTCAGGAGGTTTCAGATAATGAGTAAATATCTCAATAAAACAGTTTCTTTTCTTTTGGTTTTGGTTTTTATTATTTCAAATTGCATTATTGCATCTGCTGAAACCTCCTACACAAAGGGGTATATTACAATTTACAACATTAGCAATAATGAACGCATAAGTTATGAGGCTATTGATGTGAATGGCGAGCTTTTTGTTTCTTCGGATGATGTTGCTAAAATTATAAATATGGAAGCAACAATTTGTGAGGAAAGCGTATTTTATAGCAACTATTATGCGAACAGATCTATAGATGTTTGTTTTGATGGTAGTATCTGGACACTAGGTATTACATATAAGGCTACTGTACACAACGTCGATGAGACATATTATTTTCCATTAGAAAAAATGCTGTATTTAGCAAATGCACAATGGTGTGTTGAAAATAATATCGTGTATGTTCAGTTGACTGATAACACCATTCTAGATTTTATTGACGCATACTGCATGGAAATATTGGATAACAATATTACCCAAACAGAACTGCTAATGAACGGAGAAAGCGAACTAAGCAATGCAGCTAAATCTTCATTTGCTGCAATTTTTAATGATTTTGATGTGAGAGTTTTTGTGCCTATATGGGGTGTAATTACCCTTACAGTAGAAGACTATCAAAATGCAATGCTTCAATTAGCAAAAGATGAGTTGGAATTTATTGATGAGTATGGCCAGAAGAATTTAGACGATTTGCTTGACAAATCCTCTTTTTCAGAGATCAAATCTATATGGGATGATGCCCAATCAGTAGCCGATTTACCTGAAAACATATTAAGTGCTACAGATTATGTTAACCAAACATATCTTTGGATTAAGGATACAAAAAATGGCACGAAGATGTTTTCGGAGTATAATAATTTAGCCGATTTTACTCCGGCTGAAATAGGTGCTATCTCTAAAGAACTGCAAGGTGTCTCTGATATATTGACAATTGCTAACGCTATTGTTAATGTTAACGAAATTGCAACTCGATCAAAGTCGTGGAATGAAGATTTTTTAGTTCAAATAGAATTGTTGACCGATTTTGATGAAACAGGATATAACAAATCTATGGTGAACTATATAAAAAAGGCATCCACATCTCTTTTAGAAGAACACGCGGATACATTTTCTGCTACCACAGATGCGTGTGTTGAAGAAACATTAAAGGTATTAGGCGAAAAACTTGTTGATCTAACCCCCGCAGGAACACTTACGAGTATTATCACTACCGGTTTGAGCGTAGCTAAATTACTTGATGAAAATTTTGCTACTTCATTTGATGCTTTAGAGTTATCTAATATGGTTGAATGGCTCATAAGAATTGAGCATGTTGCTTTTACAGAGATGTCTAGAGACATTGTAACAATGCGCATGAATTCAGTAAACGGTGGAAGTACATTAGAGGAATTAACAGAACTTAGAAACACTATTATGTTAGCACTTCGCACCAATTTGAGAAACAAGGTTTTTATTTACTATTTGAATACTGTAAGAAATAACGATTCTTCATGGGTGAATAGTGATGAGGCAAAAGAAATTGAGCAAGATATACTATGGAACTACGCAAAAATAATCGAATTGAGTGAAAGTGAAACATTCGATAGATTGCTTATTCTTGATAGTTTTGAAAATATGTATTCTGATGAGTATGGTTGCATGAGAGATAAGATTCCCGCAGATATTCTGTATGATGATGATATCGTTTTAGAAAATAACAAAAATATCAAATTGGTTCATACAAGTGGCTCATATATTTATTTTGTCCAAACTAGTGAATCAAACTATAACGATCTTTATTGTTTGAACTTAGATAACAGAGAAGTAAGACTCGTTGACGAAAATATTGTATCAGATGATTTACAATTAGATAATGGTTATCTATATTATACAAAATCAACGGACTTGATGTATAAACAGTCATTCAGGCGAATTGAAATATCAGAAAAAGCAGAACCGGAGGATGTTATTGCGGTAAACAACGGAATATCTGTTAAAGGTAGTAAAATAATCAATAGCAATTCATATGTTTGTGACGATTATTATTATAATGGAGCATGGTATAGTGGTAATTCATATTACTATATTTACAGATACGATTCGACGGGTAATGTTAAAATGTTGTGTGATTATATTTTTCCTGTTACAAACCTGACTGTATATAAAAGCAATCTGTATTTTGACGGAATAAATTTGAATGAGGATGGAATATATACAGTACATATTAATGGAGGTTCTTACAAAACACTCTATAAAGGATCAGCTAATATTGTAAGCATTACAAATGATAGGATCTTTTTCTCTACGGGTACAAACTCGGAAGGGGTTATTGATTTGCAGTATATTCCAGTTAATGAAGGCAGTGCAAAAAAACTTATTGATGGTGAAATCGAGAACATTATAGTCTGCGATAATTGGGTATATTATATTGACAAGGACGATTCTCATCAGCTCAAGCGTGTGGATATTTCATCAAACAATGTTCAGAATCTTACGGAAGGGGCATGTAAGAATTTTCTTGTTAATAATGACAACTCCATTTTGTATTATTTAAGTGAATACTCCGATGAAACTCAAATTTTAAGAATTTCAATTGGGAACCAAATCACACATATTGACGAAGAACCATCAAAACCCACAATTAATGCAGATGACATATTAGGGAAGTATAAAATCGAAAATTATCATGGAATGGAAGAATATTGTCCCAATTTTACTTTGTTAAACAACAATACGTTTACATTTGAAATCAACAATTTTAGTGGTATGTATATGATAAATGGAACATATACATTTGACGGTGTTGTTTTAACATTAAATGCATATGATGGCGCTGATAAGATTATTTTTGAGGTAAAAGGCAAAGACCGTTTATTGTTTATGAATGATATGTTAGGCGACACATATTATGGTGATGTTTTTGTAAAAGAAAGTAATCCATAGCAGTTTATACCATCATTCTTGTTTTCTGTATTTTACTTGCTAACCAAAATCTCCTTTTATATATTTCAAGCGTAATCTTGTAATATATAAAAGGAGATTTTTGCTATAAAGACAGGAGGAATAGAAATGTTGTAAAAGAAATTTGGTTTGTAAATGAGCAAAAGAGGTACGGTCACAGACGGCTGGTGTGACCGACGTAGGTAAGTGGAAGAGCGTATGGATGTGCAACGGTTTTGTACGTATATTGCGCCATTTGCTGACAGCCACCCGTGCGGAAGACAACGGGGCGTTGAGATAATAAACTGACTTATTGAGCTGAAAACTGTACGAAGCTTGTCGTACTGAATTATCTCATCTGCGAAGAGCCGCTTATCTACCTTTGAGCAGACAACGTTATGGGCTTTCAATGGAAGATCGAAACCCCGCCACCCTGCCAAGTTCAGCGGTAGACTATCTAATAGCTAGTGTGTGGTGTAGGCGCAGCCCGTAAGGACACCTGTCAAGCGGCAGGCGTGCGTTGGGGCGTTTACGCCCCATAGTACTGACCAACTTTAACGGGAATAATTTAATATGATTCTCTCTTCGGAATGAAAATGATTTGCGAATCGGAATGACTTATGACCATCATTGGCTCAGTTTCTATTTCTCGCAGGGAAATAGAAACTGAGCCCGGTGGCGAATAAAAAGCCCCTGTTCGCAAGGCATTCCGGAAACCTTGAAAAAGAAAATGGGAGTAACGGCAGGTAAAACCGATAAAACTGCCAATGGGTGAACTATGCCTTGCGCCCGTTTCGGAATGAAAAATGATAAATAATTTCGGAACGGATTTAAGATGATATACATATACAGATGATTCCCATTAGATTTATTATTGATTTATATTTGCACGCCGTTGGCGTGTTCCGGCTGTTTGATGTTCAAAGGATAACATTTCGGAATAATACCAATTGAACATCAAACAGCCGGCAGAAAATGGATCTCGTTAAAGATATGAGTTTGCACACTATCCATCTTTTTCGGTATGACTATGACCATCTTTTCGGAATGATGCGCTCAAAAATGATGTTCCATGTTAACGCCAATGATATCCTTTTTAGAATGACCGCAAAAAATGATCTTCCTTTTCAAAGGCGGGAGAGGGAGTTTGAGGCTC